>DATEVB010000080.1:0-24663 GCA_035282865.1 Acidimicrobiia bacterium
CCACACGGCGAAGTAGGCGCCCGCCACCCCGTCCACCTCGGCCAGGTGACAACCCAGTTTCTCGTAGAGCCGGAAGTGCGATCCTTCGTTGAACAGGAACAGGTCGTCTTCGGTGAGCAGGCTGAAGTAAGGCAGGTCTTCTGCGGGGTGTTCTACGGTGGGTGCAGGGGGCTTCGCTGCAGCAGGCTGCTCGGCAACCGGCTTCCCGGGGGCAGCTTTCTTGGCCGGAACCACCGGCGTTCTCTTGCGGGCAGTCGGCTTGGCGGGCTTGCGTTTGGGGCTCTGGTCTTCGTCAGATGGCATGGTGCAACCGTTTCGGAAGGCGTGCCGCCGAGGCTAGCGGCCGGACGGCAGGGCGGGCTCACGTGTGGGCGGATCGGTGCCGGGCATAGCTGTCAACATCGCTCGAGGGAGCGGATGAGCTCTGCTCAGAGCTGCTCAGCCCCCCGCCAGCACTCTGGTCGCTTCTGAGAAGAAGGTGACCAGGGACGGGAAGAAACCGGCCGCCACCACAACCGCCGCCGACAACCCCAACGCCAGGCCCAGGGAACCGGCCACCGAGGCGGTCCGCACCGCTTCGTCGGGCGCCGTCGCCGGGACCGGATCCATCCAGATCGTCTTGACGACCTTGGCGTAGTAGAAGAGGGCGATCACCGCGTTGACGGCCGCGATCGCCGCCAGCACCACCATCCAGGCCGATCCGGCCCCCATGGCGGCGCTAAACATGACCAGCTTGGCGATCCATCCGGCCAGGGGCGGGATGCCGGCCAGGGAGAAGAAGAAGGCGGCGGCGAGCAGTCCGATGCCCGGTGCGTATGAGCCAAGCCCTCCCCAGCCTTCGATCTCACCGGTTCCGGTCTTGCGGGCGCCGGCGATCACCACCGCAAAAGCGCCCAGGTTCATGAAGGCGTAGATCACGATGTAGGTGACGGATGCGGCGAAGGCATCGCCCAACCCCACCGCATCCGTGGTGGCCGCGGCTGCGAACGGTACGAGCATGAAGCCGGCCTGGGCTATCGATGAAAAGGCGAGCAACCGGACGATGTTGGTCTGACGCAACGCAGTGAGGTTGGCCAGGGTCATCGAGAGGGCCGCCAGGATCCAGATGGCCGGACCCCACACCCCGGCCGCATCCGGGAACGCCGAATAGAGGACCACCAGCAACGCCACGAATCCGGCTGCCTTCGACGACACAGATAAGTAGGCGGTCACCGGGGTCGGGGCTCCCTCATAAGTGTCGGGCGCCCAGAAGTGGAACGGCACTGCCGACACCTTGAACCCGAAGCCGGCGATCATGAACAACAGAGCCATGATGAAGGCCGGGTCGTCGGCCATCCCGGCCCCGGCCCGGGCGATCCCGGCGAAGGTCAGTTCGCCGGTCAGACCGTAGATGAACGACATCCCGTACAGCATCAATGCGGATGCGAGCACTCCGAGCAGGTAGTACTTGAGGGAGGCCTCGTTCGATCGCAGGTCGCCCTTCCGCCATCCGGCCAGCAGGTACATCGGTTGGGACACCAACTCAATGGCTATGAACAGCGTGATCAGATCGCGGGACGAGGCCAGCACGACGGTGCCGAGAATCGACATCAGCATCAAGAAGTAGTACTCGCCCTGGTAGTAGCGGTCCGACTCGATGTAGCTGACCGACATCAGCAGCACGAGGTAGCCGGCCACCACGAACAGACCCTTGAGCACCAGCGCGAAGTCGTCGACAACGAAACTCCCGCCCAGCATCGTCCGGTCGCCAACGTCGCTAACTGCCAGAGCGATCAGGGGAAGCGCGGTAAAGCTGACGCCGAGCACCGCCACGATGGCCGTCCAGTACTTCTGGCTGCGGGGCAGGAACAGATCGAGCAGGAGGACCACCACAGCCGTGATCGCCAGAGTGATCTCCGGGGCCAGCGCGAGGTAGTCGATGTCCGGCGTCAAATCAACCCCCAAACGCTTTCGTGACGAGAGATACGACCGCGTCGTTGGTTGCGCCGAGCACCAGACGGGGGAAGATCCCGATCGCCACGATGGCCACCACCAGCGGTACCCAGGCCGCCAGCTCGTACGCATCGACGTCGTGGAAATGCTGCCCTTCCCACTCGGCGGACGGTTCGCCGAGGTTGACCTTCTGCAGCATCCACAGCATGTAGCCGGCGGTTAGCACGGTGCCGATCGCCCCCAGCACCATGGCGGTCCGGAACAACGTCGTATCGAGACCGGCCAGCGGGCTGTAGGCACCGAACAGGGCCATGAACTCACCCCAGAACCCGGCCAGGCCGGGTAGGCCGAGCGACGCCATGGCGGTGAAGCCAAGGATGCCACCCATGATCGGCATGACCTTCATGTTGCCGCCGAGGCGGGCCATGTCGCGGGTGTGGTAGCGATGGGACATCGATCCGGCCAGGAAGAACAAGAGGCCGGTGATGACGCCGTGGGCCACCATGCCGATGATGGCGGCGTTCATGCCGACCGGGGTCATAGAAGCGATACCGAGCATGACGAACCCCATGTGGCCGACGGATGAGAACGCGATCAGCCGTTTCATGTCGGTCTGGGCGAGACAGGCCAGCGAGCCGTAGATGATGCCGATCACCGCCAGGATGGCGATGGCCGGTGCCCATTGCTTGGCCATCTCCGGGAGGATGGGGATGCTGATCCGGATGAAGCCGTAGGCACCGAGCTTGAGGAGGATGGCTGCCAGCAACACCGAACCGACGGTCGGAGCGGCGGTATGGGCGTCGGGCAGCCAGGTGTGCAACGGCCACATCGGCACCTTCACCGCGAACCCGAGAAACAACGCCCCGAACACCAGAAAGGCAAACGTGCCTGTGAAGTTGGGGGCCAGTTCGATGAGGCCCGGGATATCGAAGGTCCGTGCTCCGGGCTCCCCCGATTTGAAGTAGAGCGCCAGAAAGCCCAGCAGCATGAAGGCCGACCCGAACAGGGTGAAGAGGAAGAACTTGATCGACGCGTACAGGCGGGTCTCCACTTCCCGGTTGAAACCGGGGATCTTCATGATTGCCTTGTCGCCCCAGATCCCGATCATGAAGTACATCGGGAGCAGGACGAGTTCGAAGAACACGAAGAAGAGCACCAGATCCAGCGCCACGAAGGTTCCGTTCATGCCCGTGGCCAGGACCAGCGTCAAGGCCATGAATCCCTTCGGGTTGTGAGGTTCGGGCCAGTGGTTGAACGAGTAGATCACGGCCAGGATCGTGACGAAAGCGGACAGCACCAGGAGGGGCAGCGAGATGCCGTCGACGCCGATGTGGAAGCTGGAGTTGATCGACTCGATCCACGTGAGGTCGGTCCCGAACTGGAACTCGTCGGAGTTCCCGAAATCGAACCGGAACGCCAGGAAGGCCGCCAGCACCAGGGTCACCGCGGTGAATCCCAGCGAGATGGCCTTGATGGCCGCTTCGTTCTTCTTGGGAGTGAACAGCACGGCAACCGCGCCTACCAGGGGCAGGAACACGATCAGGCTCAAGCCCCACCCGTTATCGAACCACCCCATTCGTTCGTCCCTCCTATCTGAGAATCACGAAACCGATGACCAGCAACGTCACACCGACCACCGTGGCGCCTGCATACTGCTGCACCTTGCCGGTCTGCAACAGGCGCGTCTTGCCGCCGGCGCCGTCGGTCGTGAACGCAATCCCGTTGAAGGCGAGATCGATACCCCGCTGGTCGAACCATCCGTAGACAACCCCGGCCACTGCCCGGGCCAGAAATCCGGCCCCGTTGACGATGCCGTCCAAGATGTACGAGTTGGTCCAGTCGACGAACCTGGCAAGGGGTCCCTTGATCGGGTTGACGATGCCGCCCAGATACAAGTCATCCAGGTAGTACTTGTGCTCGAGCAACGGCCACAGCAGGGGAATCCGGAAGGTATCGCGCGCCTGTTGCGTCTCCTTGTCCCTGAAGTAGAGCAAGTACCCGCCCGCGATGCCCAGCAAGGCCGCGCTCAGCCCAAGGGCCAGCACAGGCCAGTCGAAGCTCTCGCCGTGGTGCTCCTCGAACAGGTGGGCCCTGGTTCCGACCCATTGCGTGAAACCGGTGTAGAGACCGGGGATGTTGACCCATCCTCCCACCACGGCCAGCCCGGCCAGGACCACCATCGGCACGGTCATCACCCGGGGCGATTCGTGGGGGTGGCCGTGGCCCTTGTGAGTCCCGTAGAAGGTGAGGAACACGGTGCGAGCCATATAGAAAGCGGTGACGAAGGCCCCGATGATGCCGATCGCCAGCACCACCGTGTACCCCTCGTAGTTGAAGGAGGCGAGGACCTCGTCTTTCGAGAAGAACCCGGCGAAGGGGAAGATACCGGCCAGCGCCACGGTCCCGGCGACGAAGGTGCCAAAGGTGACCGGCATGCTCTTCCGCAACCCGCCCATGTCGCTCATGTTGTTGGAGTGGACGCTGTGGATCACCGATCCGGCCCCGAGGAACAACAGGCCCTTGAAGAAAGCGTGAGTCCACAGATGGAAGAGACCGGCCGTGTAGGCGCCTGCGCCCATCGCCGCCACCATGTACCCCAACTGACTGACCGTCGAGTAGGCCAGCACCTTCTTGATGTCGTCCTGAACCAGCGCCAACAGTCCGGCGATGATCAGCGTGATCGCTCCAATGGTCAACACCAGCACCCGCAGGACATCTGGGGCCATCACTGCGTAGAGCGGGTACATCCGGCCCAGCAGGTAGACGCCGGCGGTCACCATGGTGGCGGCGTGCATGAGGGCCGAAACGGGAGTGGGGCCGGCCATGGCGTCCGGCAGCCAGACATGGAACGGGAACTGGGCGCTCTTGCCCATCGCCCCGATGAACAGCAGCACCGCCCCGGCGATGGCGACGGTCTGCATGGCTTCGGAGTCCCCAACCACAGCTTCGAGGATGTCTGAAATGCGGAACGACCCGACCGGGATGGCCAGCACAAAAGCACCGATGACCAACCCGATGTCGGCCACCTTGTTGACGTAGAACGCCTTCATACCGGCTGATGAGTTCTCTTTCTTCTCCCAGTAGTGGGCGATCAGCAGGTAGGAAGACAGCCCGACCCCTTCCCAGCCGACGATCAGCTGGATCAGGTTTGGGGCGGATACGAGCAGCAGCATCGACCCGGCAAACAGGCTGAATGCTGCGAAGAACCAGGTGACCCGGACGTCGCCCTTCATGTAGCCGAGGGCGTACGTGAAGATGAGGAAACTCAGCAGGCCGACGACCAGGTACATCATCGAGGAGAGCCCGTCTACCACCCACCCCCACTCGATGGAGAAGCTGCCGATGCGAGCCACCTCGACCGAGTGCTCGAACACGACCCCCTGAGTGGCATTCAAGATGAAGAGAACCGCGCCGTAGAGGGCGACAAAGGCCATGGCGCCGACGGCGATCTCACCACCTTGGCGGGGCAGCCGCTTGCCGAAGAACACGATGGCCAGGAAGGCGAGGAAGGGCACGATCACCAGCAACCAGGCCCACTCGGCCGCCAAACCGCCGTCGCCGTACTCGACGGCGTGCCCGGTCTCTTCGGCGGCGATGGCGAAGGTGGTCGGGAGGTTCATGCCGCTACCACTTCATCAGATCGAGTTCGTCGATGTTGGCGGAGGTTCGGTTGCGGAAGATCATCAGGATGATGGCCAGGCCGACCCCCACTTCGGCGGCCGCCACCGTGATCACGAAGATGGCGAAGATCTGCCCACCGACGTTGGCGTTCTGCAGGAAAGCCCCGAAGGCGACCAGGTTGACGTTGACAGCATTGAGCATCAGCTCGATCGACAGCAACACCATCACGGCATTGCGGCGGACCAGCAGACCGTAGATGCCGAGCGAGAACAACAGGGCGCCGAGGACCAGGAACTGGCTCAGGAGCATGAGCTCACCCCCCGGGCGGGTTGGCAGTTTGAAGTTCGAAGAGAAAGGAGGGAGAAACGTGCCTGGAGCGTCATGCCTGCGCCTCCTCTGCGGCTGCTTCTTCCGCCGGGGAGGCGTCTTTGCGGGCCAGGGTGATCCCGCCGATCAAAGCCGCCAGCAGCACGAACGACACCACCTCGAAGGGGATCACAAAGCGTTGCAGCAGCTGTTCGCCGATCACCTCCGTTGAGGTTCCACCGCCCAGGTCGCTGATCTGGTCATCACCGAAGGCCGTCAACCCGGAACCGGCGGTCACGACGAACACGAGAAACGCAGCCATGGCCGCCGGAGCGCGGCGTCGGTGATCGACCTCGACGTTCGGGCCGGTCGGCGCCCTGGTGATCATGATGCCGAAGAGGAACAGCACGATCACCGCTCCGATATACACGAGCACCAGCGCCCAGGCCACGAACTCGGCCGAGAGCAACAGAAAGAGCCCGGCCGTCCCACCCAGAGCGAGAACGAGGAACAACGCCGCGTGCACCACGTTGGTGCTGGTGACCACACGGACGGCGGCCGCGGCGACGACCAGGGCCAGACCGAGGTACACCCAGTTGGTGGGTTCGGCGATCCAGTCGGCAACCGTCATCTAACTCTCCAACTCAGGCGGGTCGGGCACGGTCTGCAGCCAATCCTGCAGCCGGTCCATGTCGTGCATCATCTCGCCCATCTGGTACTCGGAGTACTCGTACTCGGGAGTCCAGAACAGGGCATCGAACGGGCACACCTCGACACAGATGCCGCAGTACATACAGAGGGCGTAGTCGATATCGAACCGGTCGAGTTCGGCCCGTACTTTCACCCTGCCACCCGGTGTTTCAGGGGCCCGCTCTTCCTTGTGGCCTTCGATGTAGATGCACCAGTCGGGGCAGTTACGGGCACACAACATGCAGACGGTGCACGCTTCCTGATCGAGGGCAATGACCCCGCGAGCCCGGGGCACAGGGGTTTCTTTGACCTTGGGGTAGTTGATGGTGACCGGCTTCTTGAAGAGGGTCTTCAACGTCACCCACATGCCTCGGGCGAGCCCCGGGATACGGAGTTCCATCAGAACACCACCTTGAAGGCGGCCGTCGCCAGGATGTTGGCCAGGGACAGCGGGATGAGCCACTTCCAGGCCAACGACTGGAGCTGGTCCTCACGGAACCGGGGAAACGTCCAGCGCAGCCAGATGATCACGAAGGCGATCGCCAGGATCTTCCCGACGAAGAAGATAGGCCCGGCCCAGGAGGCCGATACGCCCCAGAACCCGTAACCACCCAGGAAGAGCGTTGAGGCGATGGCCGCCAGCGCGAACATGCTGGCGTACTCCGCCAGGTAGAAGAACAGGAACCTGAAACCCGAGTACTCGGTCAGATATCCGGAGATCAGCTCTGACTCGGCCAGAGGCATGTCGAATGGCGTTCTGCTCAGCTCCGCCAGGCCGGCGATCAGGAAGACGAAGAAGCCAACGAACTGGGTGAACACGTACGGCCAACCCTGGGCGATCTGTGCCTCGACGATCCCCTGCATCGACATCGACCCGGCCTGGATCACCACCCCGACCACGGCCAGCACGAGGGGCAGCTCATAGGCGATCAACTGGCCGGCGGCCCGCAGACCTCCCATCAGCGAATACTTGTTACCGGACGACCAGCCGGCCATCAACACACCGATGGTCCCGAGCGAGGAGATGGCCAGCGCGTAGAAGATGCCCAGATTGAGGTCGCGGACGATGAAGCCGCCGCCGGGGCCGAAGGGGAGGATCACGAACAGGGTGGCGGTGGAGATCATCACGAGCACCGGCGCTACCTTGAAGACCGGCCGATCGGCGTTGTCGGGGATGATGTCCTCTTTTTGGATGAACTTGACGCCGTCGGCGAGAAGCTGCGCCCAACCCCAGCGGCCCCCGGCGAAATACGGGCCGATGCGGGACTGCATATGGGCCGAGATCTTCAGCTCTGCGTAGCCGAGGACGAGCGCCGTCAGTGGGATCAAGGCGCCGATGACCACCAATTTGATGGCCAGCTCGAGACCGAAGGGCATCACAGCCCTCCCTTGGGGAGTGCGTACCTCGTGCGGTGTACCTGGTACCCCGCTTGAACGAGGGAGAAGGGCGTCACCGATCCACCTCACCAAGCACGAAGTCGAAACTGCCCATGATGGCGACGATGTCCGGTATCAGTACACCTTCCATGAGTTCGGACAGGACAGAGATGTTGGAGAACGAGGCGGTACGGATCTTCAGCCGGTACGGTCCGGTGCCACCGTCGGAGACGATGTAGTAACCCATCTCCCCTTTGGGGTTCTCGGCCCGCATGTACGTCTCACCCTTCGGCACCTTGATGATCTTCGGCACTTTGGCCTGAAGGGGTCCGGAAGGGATGGAATCAATGGCCTGGATGACCATCCTGGCCGATTCGCGAATCTCGTCGACGCGTACTTCGTACCGGGCGTAGCAGTCGCCCTGGTGGCGGGTGACCACGTTGAAATCGAGTTGGTCGTACGGCAGGTAGTGCTCGACTTTCCGCAGATCGAACGCCACCCCCGAGCCACGCAGGTTCGGCCCGGAGACGCCGTAGGCGGCTGCCTGCTCCGGGGTCATCACGCCGACCCCTTTGGTGCGAGCGAAGAGGATCTCGTTGCCGCTGATGAGTTGGTCGAGCTCGTCGCACACTGCCAGCACCCGGCCCATCGCATCCCGGGCACCCTCGTAGAAGCCTTTGGGCAGGTCCTGCACGTCCTTGCGAGTGCTCGAGCCCGCCCCGGCCGCCGGCTTGACCCCGCCCAGCCGGTTGAAGTTGAGGTGGAAACGGCCTCCGGTGACCGACTCCATCAGATCCAGGACCCGCTCTCTCTCCCGCAGGGCGAAGAACATCGGGGTGCCCGCTCCCAACTCGAGCGGGTATGAACCGCAGAAGATGAGGTGGGAAGAGATGCGCGCCATCTCCGTGAGGATGAGCCGGATGTACTGGGCCCGCTCCGGCACCTCCAGCTCCATCAGCCGCTCGGCGCCGACGATGAAGGGAATCTCGTTGGCATAGCCGGCCACCCAGTCGAGCCGGTTGATCAGCGCGGTGATCTGCGGGTAGGTCCGGACCTCGGAGATCTTCTCGTACCCCCTGTGCATGTACCCGATGACCGGTTTGATATCGCGGACTCGCTCACCGTCGACCTGGGCAACCAACCGGAGCACACCGTGCGTGGAAGGATGCTGGGGCCCAATGTTGAGCGTCATCTCCGGGGTCTCGAGCTCGATGGACACAGCCACCTCGGAGAGCGCCATCATCGCCTGGTGGTCCATCACGTCTAGGCCTCCGGGTTCTCGGTCGACGGCATGGCTTCGACATCCACGGTGCCCGGCCACGGCTTCACCTCGCGGCTCAGCAACGGAAACGACTTCCGCAGCGGATTCCCTTCGAAGTCCTCCACCAGATAGAGCTTCTTCAGGTCCGGATGTCCGGTGAACTCGATGCCGAACATCTCGAAGGTTTCTCGTTCATGCCAGTTGGCGCCTCGATACACACCGGTGGCGCTCTCCATGCTGGGATCGTCCTTGGACACCTGGGTGGAGAGCGTGATGCGCTTCCCTTCCATGAGGTCACCGACCGTGCAGAGGACCTCGAGTCGCTCGTCGACCTCCTCGGTCAACGGATCGCCCACCTCGACACTATTGGACCAGTCGATGGCCGAGAGCCACGAGAAGAAGACAAGGCCGAGGTCGTCGCGAGCCTTGGTCAGCGCCTCGATCCAACGATCCTTGGGTACATGGGCCTTGATCGTCCCGTGCCGGACGATGACCGGCTCCGCATCCAGGACGTCGGCAACGTGCTCGGCGTAGGCGAAGAGCATCTCGTGGGTATCCGTGTATTCAGGCGGGTTGTTCGGCACGCTGTTTCCACTTTTCCTGCAGATCCTCGTTCTGGATCTTCTTCTGGAGGAGGACGATCCCCTCCATCAATGCTTCCGGCCGGGGTGGACAACCGGGCACGTACACGTCTACGGGGATGATCTGATCGACGCCCTTCGTCACGGAGTAGGAATCCCAGTAAGGGCCACCACAATTGGCGCACGACCCCATCGAGATCACGTACTTGGGGTCGGGCATCTGCTCGTAGAGGCGGCGTACCGCCGGGGCCATCTTGTCGGTCACGGTACCGGCCACGATCATCAGGTCGGCTTGACGTGGCGAGGCGGGCAGCGGGATGATTCCGAACCGCATCATGTCGAAGCGGGGACCGGCCGCGGCGATCATCTCAATGGCGCAGCAGGCTAGACCGAACTGGTACATCCACAGCGAGTACTTGCGACCCCAGTTGAGCAGCCAGGAAACCGGTTTGGGCATCCCGAATCGTTCGATCATGCCCACTTGAGCACTCCCTTGCGGATCGCGTAGATGAGGCCCAGCAGCAGGATGACGATGAAAATGCCCATTTCGACCAGGCCGAATACGCCGAGCCGTTCGAGGATGATCGCCCACGGGAAGATGAACACCGCCTCGACGTCGAAGATGACGAAGAGCAAGCCAAAGATGTAGTACCTGACCTGCGACTGGCTCCAATCACTGCCGACCGGATCGACTCCACATTCGTAGGTGAGGAGTTTGGCGGGGTGGGGATGGGCGGGGCGGAAGATCGAAGCTAATCCGAGCAGGGCGAGCACGAGTACAAGACCAAGCGCTGCGAACGCTGCCACCGTCACGTAGTCCTGGAAGTATGGACTCACCCGACCTACCCTTTTTGCCTCGAAAACGGGGCGCGCACGCCCCGCCGTGTCGGAAGTATAGGAAGTCCGAATGACACCCCAAAGTTCCTGCCCGCGCGGATCCGGTCGAGGGCTGGCTACTGTCCCGGGCGACCGATGATCAACGAATCACTGCGTAGCCCCGACTACTTCGGTGGCAGCCTGCTCAACCTGGTGGCCGAGCTCGAGCAACGCCTCACCGGTTCTGCGTCGGCCCCTCCTCTGAACTCCAATCTGGCAGGCTGCATCCCGGCGGCCGACACCTACGTGCTCATGTTGTTCGACGGTCTGGGCGATCACCAGCTCGATCACCCCGTCGCCACACCGCTCCGGGCGGCCCGGCGGACATCCCTCGATGCGGTCTTCCCCACCACGACCAGTGTCAACCTGGCAACCATCGTCACCGGGCTGGCACCGGCCACCCACGGGCTGATCGCACACCAGCTGTACCTTCCCTCTGTCGATCAGGTCGTCAACACCCTGAAGTGGACCACGCCCTGGGGCGACCCGGTGAAGGTCGACCACGGCTCCTTCCTGCCCGAACCCAACCTCTGGGAGCGTCTCCGGGCCGGCGGCATCGAGCCCATCACCGTGCAACCCGGCAATTTTCAAGACAGTCCGCTGAGCCGGGTTCTGTATCGGGGAATCCGCTATGAGCCCATCTGGACCATCGACGAGATCGTCGACGCCACGCTGCAACTCGCCCGGGTGCCGGGGCGGTTCATCTTCACGTATTTTCCCAATGTGGACGTGGCCGCCCACGTGAACGGTCAGCACTCCGAGGAGTACGCGGCCGCCGTCTCGGCAGCCGCCGGCATCTGGGACCGCATCGCCTCCGCCCTTCCCGCCGGTGCGGTCATGGTGGGGACCGCCGACCACGGCCACATCGACTACGCCGAACGGGACAAGGTGATCCTGCCTCACCGCTCCGGACCGGAGTTCTACGGTGACCCGAGAGCGGTCCTGGTTCGCCGGGTCGACGACGAGTTGTCGGGGGCGCTGGCCGCCCTCCCCTGCCGGGTCATCGACGCTGCGGAGTACCGGGCCTGGCTGGGTCCGGGCCCGGACCATCACGATCTGGCGGGACGATGGCCGGAGAGGGTCCTGCTGGCCGATCCGGGCCGGTTGCTCATCCCCCGGTTCATGGACAAACGCCTGACCGGCTACCACGGGGGCCTGGCCGCCGAGGAATTGCTGGTACCGCTTCTGGTGGCCGGGGCCTAACCGGCTCGAGAAGCGGGCCCGGCCCGCCCAAAACAGGGGGAATGGATTCGGGAGCCTGGCAGGCACTCAGCAGCCGGCTACGAATCGGCCTCCTTTAGCAGCCCGTGCAGGAGCAGGCCGCTGAGCGTTGCATAGACGTCGGCGGGGGTCAGACCTCGCGAGGTCAGCACCGAACTCTCCGGGAGGGTCATCACCACTTCCCAGAACAACGCTTCGACCACGTCTTTGTCGAGCCCCGGTCTCAGGCGGCCTTCGCTCTTCGCTCGCCCGTAGAGCTGGTCGAAGATCGCTCGCAGCAGCTTCCGTCTACCGATGCGAAGGTCGGCATGGATCTCCGGGTGAAGCGTCTCGAGTTCCGCCATGCTCGACATGAACCCGAGCGGCACCGAGGTCAGCTCGATGGCCATTCGAGCCAGGTACCCGTCGAGATCCTGCTCTTCTTCGAGGGCTTCCCTGACCCGGTCGAAGGCGGCATTGATCTCGAGAAACGCCTCGCCGATCAGCTGCTCACGATCAGAGAAGTGCCGGTACACGGTCACCCTCGTAACCCCGGCACGGTCCGCCACATCGTCGATAGATGTCTTGCGGATCCCCTGCTGCAGGAACAGGTCGAGAGCGGCCTGCAGGATGCGGTCCCGGGTGTTGTTGGTGTTTCCAGGCATGTTACAATCGGTACTAGAAGTGTATCATTTGTAGCTAAAGGTTCCAGAGGAGAACACCCGTGAAGACCCTCGCCAAGTTTCTCGCCGCCATCGTACGCAAAGCGCCTGCCGCCGCCATCATCGTCGTACTCGTCCTCACAGCCGTGTTCGGGGTGTTCGCTCCGCAGCTGGAGCAGACCACCGGCATCGAGGTGTTCGTCCCCGACAACGCCGAACTGCGCGCCCTCACCACCATCGAGGAGCGCTTCGGTAGCTCGGAGACCACCGTCCAGGTGCTGATCGAATCTCCCCGGGGGGATGTCATCACGGCCGAAGGGCTCCAAACGGTGCTTGCCGTTGAGCAGGCCATCCGGGGCATGGAGCCCGGTGTGCCTCTCAGCGACCGCCCGGACGGCCCCATCGTCGGCTATCTATCGCCGACCCTGCAAGCGGTTCAGATGATGGGCTACCAGATCTCGGCGCTCAATGACCAGGCGGTCAAGACCGCCTTCGCCGGCTCGCTGGCCCAGGTACCGGATGAGCAGAGGCAACTCTTCGACGGCCTCCTCTCATCGACCAGCACCGACCTGGTTTCGGTCGTTTCCGGGACCGGCTTGATGGTGGTGTTCCTCGACGTGTCCGGGTTGGAATTCGACGCCATCCAGACGCTGCAGACCAGCATCGCCGACGTTGTGTCCGGAGCCGGGGTGGGGTCAACGACGGCAACCGCCTTCAGCACCGAGCTGTTGCTGACCGTCGATCCACTCTCCGACGAGCTCCTCCGGCTGTTCGCCATCGCCGCAGTCACCATCGCCGTCATCCTCGCCACGGTCTACTGGATCCGGCCCAAAGCCCGGCGCAATCGTCGCGCCGCGTTCCGCCGCACCTTCGCCGACCTGGGCCTGACATTGGCCGCCATCGGCATGGCCATCGTCTGGGTGCTGGGGATCGGAGTGCTTCTCGGACCAAGGTACCTGGGTGTCATCGGCGACTTCAGCCCGCTGTTGCAGGTGTTGCCGGTGCTCCTGGTAGGACTGGGTGTCGACTTCGCCATCCACCTGACGGCGCGCTACCGCGAGGAGCTGGGAGCCGGTTGGGAGGTCAGGCCCGGGGCCCAACGTGCGACGGCCACCGTCGGCATCGCCCTGGTCCTGGCCACGGTCACCACTGCGGTCGGCTTTCTCACCAACGTTGCCAACCCGATTCCACCTCTCAAGGACTTCGGCATACTCGCCGCCCTCGGGATCGTCGGGGCGTTCTTGATCACTCTGACCTTTGTACCGGCCGCCCGTGCCCTGCTCGATGGCCGGGCCGAACGGGCCAACCGCCTGCCCCGCCGGGAGTTTGAGCAACCCGAACTTCGGTTGGTCCCCAAAGTCATGAGCAGGACGGCCCTCGTTGCCGAGCACTTCGCCGTTCCGACCCTCCTGCTCGCCCTGGTGCTGACCGGACTCGGCGCCCTGGGCATGTCACGGCTGAGGACCGAGTTCAGCTCAACCGATTTCGTGCCGGCCGATGATCCGCTCCGCAGGTCGTACGAGACCCTGGCCGAAGAGTTCCAGGGTGGGTTCGGAGAGACCGTCGATGTGCTCATCGAAGGCGCGGTTGCGACACCCCAGTTCCACAATGCCCTCTTGGCGGCGACCGCCAATATGGCCGACACGGACCACGTCGTGACCCTCAACGGGTACGCCGCCGCCCAGAGCCCGATCTCGGTCATTGCCTCGCTGATCGAGCCCGATGCCACCGGTATCCCCGCCGATCCAGAGTTTGCCGCCCTGGCCCTCGCGCAGGGAATGACTCCGGACCTGACCATGAGCACAGACGCCGATGTGGAGGCGATCTACCGGGCCGCTCTCCGGTCGGCCCCACCGGCGATGCCCGCCGTGCTGGCCCCAGGCGACGACGGGTCCCTGGACTACGCCCGGATCGTGGTCTCTACGCAAGCCGGGGAGGAATTCGCCGGCCAGATCGCCACGGACCTCGACGAGGATCTCAAACCCCTCACCGCTCTCCCCGGGGTCAGGGCGACTCCCACCAACGTCAACATCGTGACCGACTCGGTAGTCCGGGCTCTGCAGGACTCCCAGAACACCTCGCTGATCATCACTCTGTCGGCGGCGATGCTGCTGCTGGTCGCGACGTTCTGGTACGAGGCGCGGCGGCCCTTCCTCGGTGTCATCACGATCCTTCCGGTGGCCTTCGTCGTGCTGTGGACCTACGGGATGATGGCCGTGCTGGACATTCCCTTTGGACCGGTCACCGCCATGACCGCCGCCCTGGCGATAGGCATCGGCGTGCCCTATTCGATCCACGTGACCCAGCGGTACCTGGAAGACCGGATGCGATTCGACGATCCTGAGGCGGCCATGCGCTCAACTGCGGGTCATACGGGCGGTGCGCTGGCCGGATCCGCCTTCACAACGGTGGCCGGATTCGGGGTCCTGATGACCTCGGGTCTGGTTCCCTTCCAGCAGTTCGGTGCAGTCACCGCCATGGCCATCGGGTTTTCGCTGGTCGCTTCAGTTGGCGTGTTGCCGAGCATGCTGATTCTGTGGGACCGCTGGCACGGCCGGCGCGGCGAAACACCCGTGGAAAAAGCGTTGGTAGTTGGTGAGAAGCGGGAAGTGGGAAGCGGGACTCCGAACTTCTAACCTCGAGCCTCGAACCCATGGATCACCCACCGCTACCCGAAGAGATCGTCGTCCTTCCCGATACCGATGTGGAGGGTGCCTGGGAACGCTTCTACCCCTTCGAGGCGCTCCACCATCTCCACGAGATATGCAACCCCATGCGGCCCACCGAGTTGTCTGCCGTCCTCGATGCCCTCGGCCCGACGGATCGCACGCATGCCATCGACATCGCCTGCGGTCATGGTGATCTGCTGCTCGACATGGCCGCCCGGGCCTCGATCTACGGGGTGGGCGTCGATCTCTCACCCTGGGTGCTCCTGCGAGCCAACGCCCGAGCATCCGCGGCGGAGCTCGCCGGAAGCCTCGAATGGTGGCTCGGTGAGGGCAAGGCGGTTCCCCGCCGGCCGCGCTGGGACATCGCCACCTGCCTGGGTGGGTCGTGGATATGGCACGGCTTTGCAGGAACGGCGCGAGCCCTCGCTGCCCGGCTTCGACCCGGCGGACGGCTGGCCGTCGGAGACCTGCGGCTGCGCCAAACGGCCGACCGCACCCGTCTCCAGAAGGCCGGGGTGCCCCATGCCGCCACACCGACCAAAGATGAGCAGGCGGCGATCCTGGCCGGGCTCGACCTCGAGGTAATCTCCGAGATCGCCGCCCCCGACCAGGCATGGGAGCAATATCACCAAACGGTGATTGCCTCTGCCGACACGTACGCCCGCCACCATCCCGACGCCGACTATCGCCACCTGGCGGCTGCCTGGATGGAGGACTTCCACCGCGATCGTCTCCACCTGACCTGGTCGGTGTGGATCGCGCAGAAGAAGTAGCAGACAGCGCTGGCAAGCAGGTGCGGCGACCGGGAACCGTCGAGCGGCGGGTCAGCCGGAGGAGAGGTCGGACGAAGCCCTCGGGGCTCCCGAATCTACCGGCCGCGTCATCGACAGGAAGGCTCCGCCGATCGGGACCAGGTAGGCCAGATATCCGATCACCACCAACAACGAAGGATCGGGACGCCACCCGAACAACGATTTGGCGAACTGCCCGGCCAGGCTGGTATCGGGATCGAGAATGCGCAGGTTCCAGAGCGGATCAACCACACTGGGGAGCAAGCCGAGGTCCTGGAATTCGTGAATGGCCTTGGCGACCAGGCCGGCGGCAAACAGGATGATGAGGACCCCGGTGACCCGGAAAAACAGCCGGATATCGATCCTCGTACCACCCCGGTAGATGAGATACCCGATCACGACGGCCATCGCCAGGCCCAGGATTCCGCCCAGGAATTGGAGCCCGTCGGCTTCGGTCCCCACCGTGGTCGAGATCAAGAACAAGGCCGTCTCCAAACCTTCACGCAGCACCGCCACGAAGGCGATGGCGGCCAGAGCTCCTCCCCCGCCGGAAGCCAGGGCGGTGTCGACCTCGCTTTCGAGGCGGCTCCGCATATGACGGGCCTGGGAAGCCATCCAGAAGATCATCCAGGTCAAGAGACCGGCCGCCACCCAGGCCACGATTCCTTCGGCGATTTCTTCGGCTCGTTCGTCGAGCGAACCGATCGTGGAGAAGATCACGATGCCCGCGATTACAGATAGCAGAATGGCCGAGACTGTACCGGTCCACACCCATCGGGCCTCCCGGCGCCGTGCCATCCGATGCACATAGGCAAGCAGGATGCCAACGATCAATGCGGCCTCAACACCTTCTCGTAACATCACCAGAAACGCAGCCATGACCTCACCATGAAGAAGAAGTTCACGAGAGGTTATTAGCACTATGGCGATAGTGCAAATGGTTGGCCGTTTGCATCAAACATTGAGACCGCAGACATGATGAGGGGACTCATGGAGGCGTTCCACTCTGCGACGGTTGACCACAGGTCAGGATTTGAATACATCTTTTCTTCGCCCCTGGCTTGTGGCATAGTGACCGGCAATGTCGATTGCCAGGGAACTGAACCAACTGCATGCAAGTGTGTGTAAGGGACTCGCCGATCCGAAGCGCCTCCTCATCATCAACGCCCTGCGCAGCGGCGAAATGTCGGTTGGAGAAATCTGCGAAGAACTCGAACTTCCGCAGGCAAATGTGTCCCAACATCTCGCCATCATGCGGGAACGAGGTTTGGTCAGCGCCCGCAAAGAAGGACAGTTCGTCTTCTACTCCTTGACCACGATGAAGATCGTCGAGGCGGTCGACTTGCTCCGGCAAGTGATGGCCATGCACCACGAGGATGCTCCGGTCTAGATTCCGGTGACGGCGCCGAGGGAGCGATAGCCCGGCGGCAACGCGGCAAGGCTTGACCCCACCGGATACTTCCCCATCCAGGGAGAAGCGTCAACCGGCCGGGACCCCTTCCCTCCAATCGGGGACACTGGGCGCATCCGCTTCGTGTGAGCGCAGATACGTGGCCAGGGCCACGATCTGTTCCTGAGTGAACGGACCACCGAAGTCCAACGAGTAGGGGCTCATCTCTGAGCCGGGCACTCCCGTGGCGATGAGCGACCGGATCTGGTCGTCGGCTGCCGACTCGAGGAACTCCTTGGAATCGAGCGTGGGTGCCGTGGCCCCACCCCCACCCTCCTGGCCGTGGCAACCCGAGCAGGTGAGCGCAAACAGCTCCTCCCCCTGCGCCGCCAGCTCGGTTACCCGACTCTCAGCGGCATCGGCACGCCGATCGGGCTCGATGAGCCGGTAGACGGGAAAGGCCAGCACCATGATCACCATGAGAATCAAACCCCATCGCATCCATTTGTTGGTCGACTCCTCCAGGGCCGGGTCGGGGGGCCGCTCGGGCATCAGTGGCTCCCCCCCTCACAAGAGGGACCCTTGACCGGCTCGTCGATCGTCTCCGGAGTCCCGATCGGCTCACCCTCCATGGGTTCCCCCGTGTTGACGATGACCTGCCCGTCCACGATCTCCACCGGATAGCGGCTCATGGCCCGTGGAGTTGGCCCTTGTCGCGCCTCCCCCTTGCGGTTGAACACCGAGCCATGGCACGGACATTCGAATTGACCCGAAGACTCGCACCAGGGCACCCGGCACCCGAGGTGGGGACAGGTCTCGGAGACGGCAACGACCTCTCCGTCGATCTTGGTCAAATAGGCGCGTGCCGCCGGCACGGCCACCACGTCGTTGTCGGGAACCGCCGCTTCGGGAAGGGTCCGCACCTCACCGCCGAAGCCGGCCGACTCGCCGGGCTGCAACACGTCCCAGGTGGTCCAGGCCCCGGCAACACCCATCAACCCGGCGCCGGCCATCCACCCGCGCCTCAGAAACTCTCGGCGTTCGATTTCTTCGCTCATAGCTCTCCGTACCACTCTATCCAGGGCCACACCCAGCCCCAGTTGGGACCGCGGAACATGAAGCCGATCAACGTGAGGATGATCCACACCACCAGGAACACGGTGAAGGTGGCCACCGCCACCTTGCGGGATCGTTGCGCCAGCTGCGGATTCCGGTCCATGTAGGGCAGGGCGATCAGACCGATGATGATGGCCCCCGGCACCAGGACCCCGGCCACCATCGGATGAAAATGGCTCAGCAACTCCTGCAGAGCCGCGAAGTACCAGGGCGCCTTCTCGGGATTGGGGGTATTCGTCGGGTTGGCGATCTCCCGCAACGGCGCGTTGAAGAACAGGGACACGAGCAATACGATGACCATCACCACCAGCGCCGCCACCCCGTGACGTACCAGGAGGTGGGGCCACACCATCACCGGCTCTTGTTCGTCGAGCACCTTCCGGTCTCCGCCGGGTGGTTTGCCTGGAACGACTCCGAGGACCCGCCTTCCGTCGACGATGACCGGCTCTTGATCACTCATCGTCGCCTCCTACCCGGGTGTCGAGCATGGCATCTTTGCGCCACCGCCACAGGTGGATGGTGAGCAGGATGACCACAACGGTCGGGAGAGCCGCCACGTGCAGCACATAGAAACGGAGCAAGGTGGCCGACCCTACCGTGTCGCCTCCGAGCAAGATCCCTTTCACGGTCTCGCCGAGCAGCGGCACGAAACCGGCCATCGAAGCGCCTACCGTCACCGCCCAGTACGCCAGCTGATCCCAGGGGAGCAAATATCCGGTGAACGACAGCAGCAGCGTGAGAACGAGGAGCATGACGCCGATGACCCAGTTGAACTCCTTGGGCGACTTGTACGAACCCCGATAGAACACTCTCGCCATATGAGCGGCCACTACGAGCACCATCAGGTGCGCCGACCAGCGGTGCACGTTGCGGATGTATTGGCCGAAGGCCACCCGGGTCTGCAGGTTCTGGATGTCGCCGTAGGCGGAGGCGGGAGAAGGCACATAGAAGAACATCAGGTAGATGCCGGACAACACCAACGAGCCGAACAGCACCACCGAGGCCACCCCGAGGAACCAGGTGTAGCGAAAGGTCATCTCCTTGCGGCGCATCTTCACCGGGTAGATATGCAGGAAGAAGTTGGCCCAGTGGCCGGCGGCCCTGTCCCGTTCCGTTACCCGGTCGGGCGCCCGCCAGATCGAGCGGCCGACCGTGCTCTCCCTCACTCGTTCCATGACGTTCATACCGGCACTCCCACTCCCGTCCACAGGCCCATCGACAAAGCGTCGGTGGGACAGCGCTCGATGCAGAGCGCACAGCGAATACAGCTTGTTTCGTCCAGAGTCAACGCCGTCCCGGCCGGCAACCCGGGCGCCACCTCATCAGAGGGGACCAGATCGATGAGATCCAGCGGACAGACGTCGGCGCACAGGGCGCACAAAACGCATTTCGAGGTGTCCAACAGAATGTTGGCGAAACAGCGCAGGCATCGATTGGCTTCACACCTCGCCTGGTCCGGCGTGAAGCCGGTCTCCACCTCGACCAGGCCTATGCGGCGATCGGTTGGCAGCGTCGGGACGTCGACCCGGCCGATCCGGTCGTAGATGTCGTCGAGGCGGTGGAACTGCTGAAGCTGGACCATCGTGCCCGGCTTCCGCTCCTCGACCGCGCCGCCGAACGCCTCATGGATCTCCGCCGCAGCCCTTCTGCCGTCGGCGATCGCCTCGATGAGGGTTCGAGGTCCACGCGCCGCGTCCCCGCCGGCCCACACCATCGGCAACGAGGTGGCCAGGCTGTCGGCGCCGACCTGGATCGTGCGGCGCGGGCTGATCTCGGGGCCGGACTCGCCCAGGGCGTCTACGTCGATCGCCTGCCCGATGGCCAGAATGACCGTGTCGGCTTCGATGATCGTCCGGTCTTCCTGGTCGAACTTCGGACTGAACCGCCCTGCCTCGTCGAATACCGACAGCACCTTGATCGTCTCGAGGCCGGCCACTTTGCCGTTCTCGGTGACGATCCGGGCCGGACCGCGCCGGTTGAAGAATTCGATGCCCTCGTGCATGGCTTCCTCGACCTCGAACTCGGAGGCCGGCATCTCCTCCCGGGACTCCAGAGTCATGACCGTGATCTGATGGGCGCCGGTGCGGGCCGCGGTGCGGGCCACATCCATCGCCTCGGTCATGGTGGCCCGCTCCTCAGCATGTTCGTAGACACCCAGCGCCTTCTGCTCGTACTCAGCCGCCCGCAGTGCGGTGCGGGCGGCGTCCATGGCCACGTCACCGCCCCCGATCACAACCACCCGCTCGCCGACGTCAACCGCGAACCCTTGATTGGCGTTGATGAGGAATTCGATGGCTCGTAGGACCCCATCCGCGTCGTGGCCTTCGATGTCGAGGCCACGGCCGAGGGTCGCACCGATCGCCACGAACACGGCATCGTGCTTCTCCCGCAATTCGATCAGTGTGATGTCGTCGCCCAGCTTGGTGTTGAGGTGTACGTTCACACCGAGATCGAGGATCACCTCGATCTCTTTGGCCAGCAGTGTGCGGTCGAGCCGGTACTCGGGGATACCGAGCAGCATCATGCCCCCCAGTTGTCCGGTGGCTTCGTAGACCGTGACCTGGTAGCCGAGCCGCCGCAGGTCGTGGGCGGCGGCCAGCCCGGCCGGGCCGCCTCCGATGATGCCGACGCTCTCCGGACGTTCTTCGGCGGGCGGCGCCGCCACCTGCTTCCAGACCTCACCGTTCCCGGTCTCGGGCCCGAACTGTTCGGTGACGAAGCGTTTGAGGGCCCGGATTGCGATCGGTCGGTCGATCTCCCCGCGCCGGCAGGCGTCTTCGCACGGTGCCGCACAAACCCGACCGCATACCGACGCAAACGGGTTCGGCAGCCGGGCGGTGAGGTAGGCCAGCTCGTCCTTGCCATCGGCGATGGCGGCGACGTACATGCCTGCGTTGGTATGGACCGGACAGGCGGCCAGGCAGGGGATGTTCTCGTCGTAGAACTGCAGCTCCCGGCGGAAGACGAGATCACCCGCCATCAGATCCGGTCCGTCCTCTGCAGCCAGATCAGGGCGCCGATTCCGGCGGCCAGCATGACCATCCACAGCCCGGAACCGATCAGGTCGCCGACCAGACGGGGCGCTCCGGCGATAGCCTTCTGCGTCAGCGCCCACGAGGGGAGCCAGGTGGTGGCCAGCACGAAGAACAGGAAGATCAAGATGGCCCGGCCGTAGGCGTTCCACCAGGTCAGGTCTCTTTTCTTGCGGGGCGAGGTGAGCAAGAACAACAGGCCGACCACGAAGACGGTCTGGGCCGAGCCGAGCATGACCAGATTCCAGGGGAACGGCTCCCCTTGGTCGACCGGCCCGGCCGTTCCACTCCCGCCCGACACTCCGAGCCGGTTCTGCACGTAGTCGACGACCGCCCCGATCTCCTCGTCGGTGAGTTGGTCCGCAACCGCAGGCATCCGACCGTTGTAGGTCACCCCACCGACCACCAATTCGCCCTCTTTGCCGTTCCTGATGACGCCTTCCACATAGGCTGCATCCTGGACATTGGGATTGCCGGCCAGGGGCGGGAACGTGCCGGACAGCCCCGCTCCGTCGCTGCCATGGCATGCCAAACAGCTACGCCCGTAGACCTCTTCTCCCTCGTCCTCTTGAGCAGCGGCCATCGGTGCCAGCAAAACGATCACCAGCAACGCAACCGGCACCGCTCCGAGCGACGTCCGCATGAGCTTTCCCAACAGGGCCATAGCCGGGTCCCCTCCGTAGTGAAAGGCGCCCCTCATCATAAACGGACAACATCGATTGCTCTGCCGGTCCGGCGTTGCAGTAACCGGAATCGTTTCCTATGCTCGCCCGGATCGCACCGGTGTGCCCGGCTCAGGGCGACTGTGGGCACCGCGGAGGGGAAACACATGGCTGATGAGCAACGGCCGGAGGAACAGCCGGAAGAGTTCCGCCCGAGAGGAACGGTGGCGATCCTGGTGATGTTCGTACTGGCCATCATCATTCTCTGGGCGTCGGTGTATGTGATCCTGCTCTCCCGGGGGGTGACGGTATGAGCCAACCGGGTTCCACCAAGCAGTCGGTGCACATCGACCCGTACGAGAAGAATTGGATGCGGATCTCGATCATCCTGCTGATCATCTTCGGCACGGCCGTCACCGTCGCCGGTTTCGCCCTCGGCTTCCAGGTTCCTTCCCCGGAGGAGCGGGTCGATCCCAATAACCTGACCGGCCCGTGGCTCAACCCCGGGCTCCGCGAGCTTTCTCCCGGCGTCTACGAGGTCTACATCATCGCTAACGCCACCACCTGGCAGTTCGATCCACCTGCGGTGGAAGTTCCGGTCGGGTCAACGGTGACCTTCTACGTCACGAGTCGGGACATCCAGCACGGCTTCAAGCTGCAGGACACCAACATCAACATGCAGATCGTGCCGGGGCAGGTGTCCAAGCTGACCTACACCTTTGACGAAGTGGGTGAGTACCCCTACATCTGCACCGAGTATTGCGGCATCGGACACGCCGCCATGTTCGGAACCTTCACCGTGGTGGAGAAGTAAATGGCAACGCCGCCGGGAAGAGGACGGGGCTTGCTGGCTGCCTATGAGGTGCCCAAGACCGACAAGCGCTTCATCGGCGCCCACATACTGGTAGCGGTGATCGCCCTGTCGATAGGCACCCTGTTTGGTCCTCTTCAGGCGTTCGAGCATTCCGGGATCGACCTCTACCCGTATATCCAGCCCGTCTTCAAGTCGTACTACCAGGGCCTCACCATCCACGGCGTGCTCAACGCATTGGTGTGGACCACTTTCTTCATCACCGGGTTCTTTACCCTGACCATCATCTACGGCTTCAAGCGAGGGCTCCGCTACCCGAAACTCAACCGGGTCGGGTTCTGGACCATGGTGGTCGGTCTGGTCATGGCGGCCGTTCCGATCCTGCTGGACGAGGCGACCGTCCTCTACACGTTCTACCCACCACTCCAGGCCAACTGGGCGTTCTACGCCGGGCTCACACTGGTGGTGGTAGGCAGCTGGATCGAGGGCTACGGCTTCTTCTTCACCTACCGGGCCTGGCGCAAGGAAAACCCGGACACGCGGACGCCTTTCATTGCCTTCGGCAGTCTGATCACGATGGCCATGTGGCAGTTCGCCACGCTGGGAATCGCGGTCGAGATCCTCACCATGCTCCTCCCCTGGTCGCTCGGTTTGATCGAGGGCACCGACCCGCAGCTGGCCCGCACCTACTTCTGGTTCACCGGCCACCCGCTCGTCTACTTCTGGCTCTTGCCGGCCTACGTGTCCTGGTACGGGATGCTGCCCCGGCAAGCGGGCGGCAAGCTCTTCTCTGATTCGCTGGCCCGCCTCGCGTTCTGGCTCTTCCTGGTGCTGTCGGTGCCGCTCGGATTCCACCACCAGTTCGTAGACCCCGGCATCCCTTCCGGATGGAAGTACATCCACGCGGTGCTCACCTACTCGGTCTTCTTCCCTTCGATGGTGACCGCCTTCACGGTCATCGCCTCACTCGAGCGGGCCGCTCGAAACCGGGGCGGAAAGGGTCTCCTCGGTTGGGTCCGCGCCTTGCCGTGGAACAACGGGTCGGTCACGGCGCAACTGCTGGCCGGGATCTTGTTCATGTTCGGTGGGATCGGCGGGCTCACCAATGCCTCCTACAACGTCAACCTGGTGATCCACAACACGACCTGGGTGCCGGGGCACTTCCACCTCACCGTGGCCACCGCCGTCACCCTCTCCTTCATGGGCATCTCCTATTGGCTGGTGCCGTGGATCACCGGCAAGCCGCTCTGGAAGCCCCGCCTGGCAGTGATTCAGGCCTGGACCTGGTTTATCGGCATGCTCATCTTCTCCAACGCCATGCACGTGCTCGGGTTGCTCGGTGCTCCCCGCCGGACGCCGCTCGGGGTGGCCCCGTACGTGCCGGAAGAGTGGAGCGGCCACCTGTTGAGGGTCGGGCTGGGCGGTGCGATCCTGTTGGTGTCGGCGGTGATGTTCGTATGGATCGTTGCCCGAACGGCCGGGGGCAAGGAACGGCTCGGGGAGGGCGAGGAAATCGAGATTCCGGTGGCCGAGTCGCTGCAGGACCCGCAGCTGACGCCCCTCTGGCTGGACCGCTGGGTCCCCTGGCTGGTCGGTACGGTGCTCCTCATCCTCATCGCCTACGGTCCACAGCTGATCGACCAGATCGCCAACATCGACCTGGGCTCCGGCCGGGCCCCGACCATC
>DATEVB010000081.1:0-3226 GCA_035282865.1 Acidimicrobiia bacterium
CCATTTCAACATTGTCCAACATGCTATCAGGACGTGTGGAGTGGGCTGGGGCGTTCCCCCTAAGTGTGGAGGCATGAGCCATAAGGATGAGCTATGCCAGAGACACGATGAAGGTTCGATCCGAGTTCCGTGAGGGAGGAGTCCGGCTCGTCCGGGAGACTGGGAAGTCGATCGCTTGGGTGGCTCGTAATCTGGGAGTCAACTGGGCACCTTGGGAAATGGGTGAACAAGGATCTAACGGGGTGAACGGGAGCGTCTTAGTCTTGATGAACGGGCCGAGCTGGTCCGTCTGCGCAAGGAGAACGCTGAGCTGCGGATGGAGCGCGACGTTCTGAAACGATCGGTGGTCCTCTGGGTGAAGGAGGCGGAGCGCCACGAGGCGTTGTTGGGTCGTGCGGTGATGAAAGGGCGCCGCTGCTGGTCTGTCGTGGCAGGCCGGTGAAGCTGGAGGCAGCCTGGCCTGTCGGAACGGACAGTTCGGGTGGTAAGCAGCCTCGACAACGACAGGACAGGTCGGCACCGTCAGACGGCCTGGGCCTGGCTAGCGAGACAGGAAGGTGTACGTGAGGAACCAGCGGTTAAAGCCCCTCAAGTCAATCCCGCCAGCTCCAATCTGACGGATATGGGCTGGAGAGCAGCGCGCACCCACCTCTCTTGGGGTGGGGAACTCTTTGGGCGGTTCGCTTCGCCGTCGGGGAGGCCACACTGAAAGTCTACGGCGTAGGTGTGGCGATGCTGCAGGGGGCATAGCTGGACGCCTCCCCTGTCGAACGATCTGATGATGAACGTGGGAACCATTCCAATAGTCCCCGACCCGACCGGTGTTCTACCGGTCGGAGGGAAGGCTCGTTGCCGGCTGATGCTGTTGGGGTGGGGCGGAGGACTCGTAGTAGTCGGAGGCCGGGAAAGCCGGTCACATGGCGAAGGGGTCCAGTGTGTCCGCAGTTGCCGACGCTGGCATGGAGGTCGCTGGTGAATACCGGCGTTTCGTGGCCCGACCTTTCTGAGGCCGAGGTTCGAGTACATGCCATGCAGAAGAAACTGCACTGTTGGGCGACGGCCGATCCTGGCCGCTGCCTCGATGACCTCTACAACCTCGTCTATGACCCTGCCTTCCTTGTGGTGGCATGGAGTCGAGTGCGGGGCAATAGAGGAGCACGCACCGCTGGTGTGGATCGGGTGGTTCCCCGCTCGATCGACGACCGGCAAGAGGAGTTCTTGGACGGGCTACGAGCCGGGCTCAAAACCCGACAGTTCACTCCCGCACCGGTCCGGCAGGCGAAGATACCCAAAAGGTCGGGCAAGCTCCGAAACCTGGGGATTCCAACTGCTGCCGACAGGGTGGTGCAGGCCTCTCTCAAACTGGTTCTGGAACCGATCTTCGAAGGCGACTTCGAACCGTGTTCGTACGGTTTCCGTCCGAACCGGCGGGCACAGGACGCTATAGCTGAGATCCACTACCTCGGGTCATCTCCTCGTAACTACGAGTGGGTGTTGGAGGCAGACATCGAAGCATGCTTCGACCAGATCTCGCATTCGGCTCTGATGGAGCGGATACGGGACCGCATCGGAGACAAACGTGTCCTTCGCCTGATAAGAATGTTCCTCCGTGCCGGTGTCCTCACAGAGGACGGTGTGCACAGGGACACTTATACCGGAACGCCGCAAGGCGGCATACTTTCGCCGCTGCTCGCCAACATCGCCTTGTCTGTCCTCGACGAGCATTTCACTGACAAGTGGGAGGCTCTCGGTGGCCGACATGGCCGCGCTCGGCACCGTCGTAACGGCGGAGCCGTGTTCCGAATCATCCGCTATGCGGATGATTTCGTGATCATGGCCACCGGCGGACAAGACGACGTCGAAGCGGTGCGAGGCGAAGTGGCAGCAGTGTTGGCACCGATGGGCCTCGGCCTGTCGGAGGCCAAGACAAGAGTTGTCCACATCGATGACGGGTTCCAGTTCCTCGGGTTCCACATCCAACGTAGACCCATCCGGGGAACCAACAAGCGGGCCGTGTTCACGTATCCGTCACGACAGGCGCTGGTCGCGGTCTGTGACAAGATACGAAGGATCACCCGCCGAGGGAGACACCGAACCCTGGCTGACCTGTTAACCCGGTTGAATCCGGTGCTGAGAGGATGGTGCCAGTATTTCCGGTTCGGCGTGTCCAAACGCACGTTCAGCTATCTCGGCTATTTCGCCTGGTGGCGAGTGGTCGGCTGGATACGCAAACGACACGTCGGGCTGAACTGGGAAACGCTCATCCGTCGCCACATCCCCAACTGGGAGATCAGCGACAACGGAGCAGTCCTGTTCCGATGCGACCAGGTGCCAGTCACCAGATACCGTTACCGGGGCAGCCGCATCCCCACACCCTGGGCAGCCACAACAACAGCATGACACATGGAGAGCCGGGTGCGGTGAAAGCCGCAAGCCCGGTTCGGAGGGCGGGCCGGAGAAACCCACCAGCCGTAAACGCTGGCATGGGCGCTCCGGTCCGACCCTACACGCGATGACCGTGGCATCGTTTATCGCCGCCCAGAGGACCGATCATCGAGTACCCCACGTGGTGTCCTGTCGGGTGTTGGGGGTGAGCCAGTCGTGGTTCTATAAGTGGCGGGATCGTCCACCGACGCCCCGCCAGCAGCGACGGGTCGAACTCGACGCGGCGGTCAAGGCGTCCTTTGACGACTCGGGTGGCACCCCGGGCACTTACGGGTCGTCCCGGGTGTTCGAGGACCTCATCGAGGCGGGTTGGGAGGTGTCGGTGAACACGGTGGCGGCCTCGATGGCCCGCCAGGGTCTCCAGGGGCGCAGCCCCAAACGCAAGCGACGTTCCCTGACCCGCCCCGATAAGGCAGCCGAGCCGATCCCGGACCTGGTGAAACGGGACTTCACGGCCCAAGCGGTGGATCAGCGGTGGTGCGGGGACCTGACCGAGATCCCCACCGACGAGGGCAAGCTGTACCTGGCCACCGTGTTGGATCTGGCGTCGCGGCGTCTGCCCGGCTTCGCCATAGGAGCCCACCACGACGCCCCACTGGCTCGGGCCGCCTTGTGCATGGCGGCGGCGGTACGGGGCGGGCAGGTCGGCGGTGTCGTGTTCCATTCCGACAAGGGCGGCGAGTACACCGGCAACGTGTTCGCCGACGCTTGCGCCAGTCTCGGGACCATCCAGTCGATGGGCCGGGTCGGCTCGGCGCTCGACAACGCCACCGCCGAGAGC
>DATEVB010000082.1:0-4231 GCA_035282865.1 Acidimicrobiia bacterium
CACAGGGCGCAAGAATTTCCTACGCGGACTACTTGGTGACAGAACAGTCTGCTCGTATCGAGGTCCCGGGCCAGCTTCCCTACATGAGGGAGTTCCTTGAGGGACCACCATGGGACAAAAGGGATCTCAACTTAACGCGACTCGACTTTTCTGACTCGCGGTACTCGATGATGGCGGGTGTCTCAACAATCATTACCACTACCGACGGTTGCGTGGTCTTGCAGAGGAGGTCGGGCCACGTACAGGCTGCCCGTGGCGGTGTCGGGTGCAGCAGCGGCGGAGCGGTGGACTGGTCAGATGTCAAACTGAGTCGACGGTCTAGGCGCAACACTCAGCCTTCCCTACGCAGAACCATGTTTCGCGAGACCCGCGAGGAGCTGGGCCTAAAGGAAGACTTGTTCGAATCCGACGACGCCCCCTTTGTCGGCGCCGCTTTCAATCTGAGGTATGGACGCGACTTGAATTTTTATGCACATCTGAGATGCAGACTCAGCCGAGAGGAGTTCAGCCGCGGGTTCCGCCTAAACGCGCACCAGCGAATTCTCCAGAGGCTTCGGAGACGCACCTCACACTTTCGCCGCGCAAAGGACAGGTGGGAGATCAGCCACCTATTGTTCGTCCACGTTGACCAGCTCCGAATTGAGGACGACGGGAGTTTCTCGCCACACGTTGAGCGCCTGCTTGGCACGGGTCGTCACGTTCGCGGTGCGCTTTACGCGTTTGTCAAGTCGGGGCGAGCTGATGACGTGCGTAAACTGGCCGTTAGACAAGCCTCAGCTGATACTGAACCGGCCGACCTCGATAGGCTTCTCCGTAGCACAATGTGAGGAAGTCACCCGCGTAATCAGATCCATCGCCCGGTCAAGTCTGTCGTACGTCTGCAGAAGGCGAAAGGAATCGCGGCCATCGGTCAGGCAGTAAACGCGATACTCGATCACACAACGGTTACACCGGGAGTCAGGAAAACGCCTTTGACCTGATTCCCTAACGCCGATTCTCACTCAGCGAGTTCGACCCCACTTTCAGGCGTATTGGAAGTGGAGGGTGCGCCCGTTCCACCAGGGGACGGTGGTGTCGGGAGTGTTGACCACGCTCACGTAGTTCTCCCCAGTTCTGCTCACTGACCCTAATTACTGTTAGCTCAATAGAGCTAACAGTAATTCCCCACCCTCCGAGTGGAGATACCGCGCATGGGAGGGGCCCCTCTCCAGGCTGGCTGTCAGCAACGACAGAGCCGGACCGGAGAGGAGCTGCTCCTGATGCTGACACAGGAGGAAGACGTGGAGATTCATGCGTTACGGAAGCAGGGATGGTCGATCTCGGCTATCGCCCGGCACACCGGCCGTGATCGCAAGACGGTGCGGGCGTATCTGGGGGGCGAGCGGGAGGCGGGGGTTCGGGAGCCGGCCGAGCCGGGTCCGTTTGACCGGTTCGAGCCGTATGTGCGGCAGCGGTTGGCTGATGACCGGCATGTGTGGGCGACTGCTCTCTTCGACGAGGTTGCCGCTCTCGGCTATGACCAGTCGTATCCGACGTTCACCCGCAAACTGAGGGAACGGGGGCTGCGGCCGCGCTGTGAGGCGTGTGAGGGGGTGAAGGGCCGGGCCACCGTCGACATCGAGCATCCGCCGGGTGCCGAGATCCAATGGGACTGGGATGAGCTGGGGGTGTGCCCGTGGGACCCGACGGTGGAGGTGTTCTTGTTGGTGGGGTCGTTGTCGTATTCGTCCAAGTCGAGGGGCTGGCTCACCTATTCGATGGATCAGCCGCATCTGATCGAAGGTATCGATCAGATCCTCCGCCGGCTGGGTGGCACGGCCAAGAGGTGGCGGGTGGATCGGATGGCGACGGTCATCAACCCGGCCACTGGGAGGTTGCAGGCGTCGTTCGCGCCGGTGGCGAAACACTACGGGGTGACGGTGGTGCCGTGCCCGCCCCGGCGGGGCAACCGCAAAGGAGTGGTCGAAAAGAACATTCATTATCTGACGCAACGGTGGTGGCGGACCCTGGCCACCTCCTCGCTGGCCCAAGCCCAACATGACCTGGACTGGTTCTGTGCCACCACTTCCGATCACCGTCCTCGCGGCGAGGTGACGGTCGCCGAGGCGGCCCACAGCGAACCGTTGTTGGAGCTGCCGGGGATGGCGTATCCGGCCACGACCGAAGAGAGGCGGATGGTGGCCGCCAACGCTTTGGTGTCGGTGGACGGCAACCAGTATTCGGTGCCGCCCGAGCACATCGGCACCCAAGTGACCGTCCATCGGCGGTTGGGAAACCCCAGCTTGGAGGTGGTTGCTGCCGGGGGGCGGGTGATCGCCACCCATCAGACCGCACCGAGAGGCCAAGGACGGGTGATACGACTCCCCGAGCACACCCGAGCCCTCGAGAACGTGGTGCTGGTCGCCTTCAGCTCCGACCGGCCCTGTGACACCAAGGCGAACCGGCCACCCTCAGAGACGGCGTTGCGGATCGCCGCCGAGATCACAGGCGGGATTCGAGGTTCGGGTCCGGTGATCGACCTGGCCGTTTACCAACGCCACATCGACGCCCAGAACGGACAGGAGGGAGCGTGATGTCACGAGACGACTCGATCTACCAGCGGCTCCGCAGTCACCTGACCTATCTCAACTTGGGGGCGGCAGCCGAAGCGCTCCCCGGTCAACTCGAAGCGGCCCGGACCACCAAGATGGGCCACACCGAGTTCCTCGAAGCCCTGTTGGGGATCGAGGTCGAGGCGACCGAACAGCGCCGCTGGGACGGGCGGATGCGCTTCGCCAACTTCCCCGCCCCCTGGCGAGTCGATGACTTCGACTTCGGAGCCCAACCCTCCGTCGACGAAACGCTGATCCGCGAACTGGCCACCTGCGGCTACCTCGACGACGCCACCAACCTGCTGTTCATCGGCCCGCCCGGCGTCGGCAAGACCATGCTGGCGATCGCTCTCGGCCATGCCGCCGTCGACGCCGGCCACCGGGTCTACTACACCACCGCCGCCGACCTCGCCGCCCGCTGCCGCAAAGCAGCACTCGAAGGCAGATGGGAACCCACCATGCGGTTCTTCAACGGCCCCGCAGTGCTCATAGTGGACGAGCTCGGCTACCTGTCAATGCCCGCCCAAGACGCCGCCGCCCTCTTCCAAGTCATATCCCGCAGATACCTGAAAGGCTCAGTAATTCTGACGACAAATCGGGGCGTCGCCTCCTGGGGCGACATCTTCACAGACACCACCATCGCCGCCGCCATGTTGGACCGGCTCTTACACAAAAGCGTCGTGATCAACATCGACGGGGACAGCTACCGGCTCAGAAGCCACCAAGCACGAGCCCGGAAACACCGACCGAAAGGAGACTCCGACTAGAGTCCAACACCAACCCAGAGTGGGGAAATTCGATGAGCAACTCTGGGGAATTTCGGCGAGCGCCGTCAGGGTGGGCGGTGCCGAGGACGTCGATGGTGGCGTTGGAGGTAGTGACCATGGCTGAACTGCGTGTGGAGGTGCTGCTCGAAGCGGAGCGAGCCTCTGTCTACGGTGACCAGAGTATGAGCGAAGGCAATGCTAAGACGGCTCCCCATCTCACAGGGGGATTTACCTCGGGTCCACACGTTCACCAATCCGGCGAGTAACGTCAAGGGCGGCGGGACAGGAGACTCCAGGCATGGCCAAGGCGCACACCGGGCCGATGTCGGGACCCCGACCCTGATCCCAATCCGTAGCCTCACTCCCGTGTTTGTCGGCCGGAGCGAGATCTTGACCGATGGGACCCCCGTGTGACCGGGCCCATGTCGGCCTCAGATCTCGGGAACGATCGCGAGGATCGTGTTGATGGACAGACGAATGAAGAACACGATGAGCCCGGTGAGGATCCCAACCTAAGCCCGAGACACGTTCTGATGGTTGGAGCTGTTGGCCGCGAACCCCCACACCAGAGTCGACACCAGGATGGTCAACCCGCCGGCCCACAGGGTCCTGTACCGGACCCATGAGAGGATCTGGCCAAGGGTGCCCGCCAACTCCGGCGGAGCGGTGGGGGCCCGCACGTGGTCTCGATGCGACTCGGTCATCGGAGCGTTGCGTTCACCTCGCAGCCGTACGCGCATGTCTTGCCTCAGCAGCAGGCGGAGGCAGTGAGAAAGCTTGCCGCAGCCCTGTTGGGTAGCAGCTGAGCCCTTCAGTTCCGGCGGAGCGAGACGACGACTAGTGTCCTGCGTCAGAGGTTCGTCAAGTATTTTT
>DATEVB010000083.1:0-5273 GCA_035282865.1 Acidimicrobiia bacterium
GGCCGACCTCACCATTCGACCCTGTGGCCTCCTGCTCGGCTACCGTCTTGGCCATGGATCTGCCCCTCGTATGGATCGATCTCGAAATGACCGGACTCGACCCCGAGGTCGATGCGATTCTCGAGATCGCGGTGATCATCACCGACGGTTGGCTGGACGAGATCGTCGAGGGACCGGATCTCGTTGTCCGGGCCGACAGGGCGGCGCTGGAGAGCATGGCCCCGGTGGTACGCGAAATGCACGGCGTATCCGGCTTGACCAAGGCGGTGGGGTTATCGCAACTGACGGCCGCCGAGGCGGAACGGCTCGTCCTCGAGTTTGTGACCGCCCATGTCCCCGAACCGGGTCACGCCCCGCTCGCCGGCAACAGCGTTCATTCCGACCGGGCTTTCCTACGCAGGCACATGCCGGAGCTCGAGGCCTGGTTCCACTACCGCAACGTCGACGTTTCTACGGTCAAGGAGCTGGCACGCCGGTGGTATCCGGAAGTATTGGAGAACGCGCCGGTGAAGGCCGGCGGCCACCGTGCCCTGGCCGACATTCGCGAATCGATCGAAGAGTTGAGGTACCTCCGGGAGTCGGTCTTCAGACCGGCTGGCGAGTGAGTCCGCCGACCCCCTTTTCGTATTTCGGCGGGGAAGCAGTCATCGCCCGCTCGGTCCCCCCGGAACCGTTCTTCCTTCCACGGGTCACCGTACATGTGGTAGCCGTTGCGTTCCCAGAATCCCGGTTCATCGTGGTCGAGAAACCGTAACCCTCGCACCCATTTGACCGATTTCCAGAAGTACAAATGGGGAACCACGAGGCGCAGGGGCCATCCGTGCCGGCGTTCCAGTGGCGCCCCGCCGAACCCGTAGGCGAGGAGATCGTCGCCGGCCGGGAAATCGGCCAGTGGAAGGTTGGCCGTAGAGCCCTGTTCGGCCGCTACCAGCACATGCGACGCCCCCGGCAGCAGCTCGACCTTGCTCATCAACTCGGTAACCGGCACCCCTTCCCATTCGGTATCGAGCTTGGACCATTTGGTGACGCAGTGAATGTCGAAGGTTCGGCGATCCGCAGGCATCGAGAGAACACCTGGTAGTTCCAACGTTGCGGAGACGCCACCAAACCGTCCACGGTGAAATCCCACTTCTCCAGGTCGATGTCGGGGACGCGGCCGGCGTGCAATACCGGGAACCGCTCGGTGTAGTACTGGCCGGGTGGGATCCGGCCCGGATCGATCCCTCTTGCCCTCAGTTCTTCTCGCTTCCGGGTGAAAAAGCCTATACCCGTCCCTTCTCGAAGGGCTCGGAATCGTAGGCAGTCGGCAGTCGGCAAAGGCAAACCATTTCTCGTGACCTGTGTGCCGTCAACTGCGAACTCCGTGGAACCCCCTATTCTGGCGCCTATGACCGACCCACAGCCTCGTCCCGGTCCCCTGCGGTCGAAACCCGGTCTCCTGACCGTGGCCGTGGTAGCGCTGGTGGCAGTGGGGCTGATCGTGGCCGCTCAGATGGACACCGGCGCTGCGGTAACGGTTCAAGAGCCGGTGCCGGACTTCAGGTTCGAGGTCTTTGATGGGACGACGTTCTCACTGGCGGAGCACTTCGCCAACGACGGCCGGCCGGTCGTGCTCAATTTCTGGGCGTCGTGGTGTCCGCCCTGCCGGGCCGAGATGCCTGATTTCGACCTCGTTTCCCAAGCCCATCCGGAAGTCAGATTCATCGGCGTCGCCGTGGACGATGTCGAATCGAACGCCAGGGAGTTTGCCGCCGAGATCGGCGTGTCGTATCTGCTGGGTTTCGATCCGACCGGGAAGGCGCATCTCACCCTTCCGTTTGTTGCGCTGCCCACTACCTGGATCATCGACGGCAACGGAATGATCGTGCACAAGGTGCAGGGGGTCATGAGTGCCGGCCTGTTGGAACAGATCCTGGCCGAGAAGCTGTAAGGCGTCGGGAGCTCTGCGGTGCCGCAGGGCGTCGAAGGTGCCGGCAGGGGTCGAGGGGGAAGGGCTGTTTCCCACAGCACGCAATCTCCCGGTTCATCCCGGAATCGTCCGTTTCCACACAGCCCCTCGGCCTGTCACTCCTAGGCCGGTCCCACCACCCCGCCCGTGTCGAGCACATCGCCCGCCCATTCGAACAGGAAGAAAAGAGCTATCAGCGCCACCACCAGGGCGGCGACCACGATGACCACCCGCAGCGCCGGTGGGCCTGGAAGCCCGGCGAACAGCCGCCTCATCAGGAAGCCGCCGCCGGAACGAACTCCCTCTCGGCCAGGGCGTAGGCAAAGTTGGGCCCGTCCACCAACTCGGCGGAGATGATCAGACGCTCCCGCGCCGAGAATTTGGGGTTGCAGGTGGTGAGGGTCAACCACGCCCCCCGTTTCGGGTCGGTCACTTCTACTGCGGTCGGCGTCACAATGAAGGAGTCGCGGACCACGTAGGTGTGCGTACCGAGGGCCGTCTCGACATATATTTCGTCACCCGGCTGCAGTTGGTCCAGGTCGAAGAATGGCGCCCCGTAAGTGGTCCGATGTCCACTCACGACCGCATTGCCGGGTTGCCCGGGAAGTGGGGTCCACGGCATGTGGCCGGGGCCTTTCTTCAACGTGGCCCGATCGACTCCTTCGAACAGAACCTGCTCGGCCTCGATCTTGGGAATCGTCATCACCCCGAAGGCCTGGCCGTCCTCGGGTTTCGGTTCGCGGTAGTGGACGACCGGCGGTTCGTCGGTAGGAGGATATTGTTGGGTGGTTCCGTTGTCGTCGACCGGGGAAGACGGCAAGGTATCGACGACCTCGATCTCTTCCTGGGCGGCAACGAAGTGCTCCTCGACCGTCTGCTGGGCAAGGTCCTGGGAGCGAGCGGTCAGAAAGTTGGTCCCGACCAGCTGATACCCGAGGAACGCCAGGATCAGCGCGCCGAGGCCGATCATGGTCCATCCGGTCGCTTTGAGTGTTCGAGTCATCGGTCCCGTTCGTTGCAGTAGGCCATTGAACATTATCGGCGATCCGGCGGCCAATAATTAGCTACGAGCTACCGGCTGTCAGCGTCACGGCGGGTTACCGGTCCGGGATGTCTTCCCCGGGGCGAGGAGAGCGACCCGTTCGGGAGGGGTTCTGATCGGGGTGACCAGCCGGGACCCAACGCCCGAGCGAAGCGCCTCCTCGGCCCCGACCAACCTGCCGACGACCGCATGGACGGGCCGGTCTACCCGGATACGCTCAACGGCGGCGGCCGGCTCATCCATCGTTTCCGTGGAGAGCGGATTGCGACGCTCCCGGTCGTCGATCGTGAATAAGGCTCGGGGTGACCCGACCTCGTAACGCAAATCGGCGCCCTTCCGGATTCAAACCTACCCGGAGATACAAGGCTGCTGGTACCGTTCGCACGTGCTCTGGCTGGCCCTGGTTATCTTTGTCGCAACGACCATTGCCCTCTTACGCGGTGGCCGTCTGGCCAACCTGGCCGACATCCGGTTGCGAATGTGGTGGCTCCTCCCACTCGGTTTTGGCATCCAGGTCACGCCGGCCGTACTACCCGACGACGCCACCTGGGCACCCGTCGGGGTGGCCCTCATTCTCGTCTCCTACCTGCCACTTCTCCTGCTGGTGATACTCAACCGTGGGCGGAAGGGTATGTGGCTGGCCGGGCTCGGAATCCTGATGAACTTCTCGGTCATCGCCGCCAATGGCGGCATGCCGGTCCTGGCCGAAGCCGCTCTGGCCGCCGCCGGATACGGGGAGGGCGTCCGGGTGGTGTACGGCTTCAAGCACGTAGCGCTCGACGGCGGTACCTTCCTCGGCTTCCTGGCGGACGTGATACCCGTCCGGCTGTTCGGCCAGGGGCAGGTGATCTCCCTCGGCGACGTGCTGCTGGCCGTCGGGTTGGGGGCATTCCTGGAAGATGAGCTCCGCCAACCGGTGCGCTGGTTCAAGCACGGGCAGCGGACCGAAGGCGGATCGGCCAGCGGGCGGTGATCCTAGGCCGGGACCACCCCACGCCGCTCCAGGACCCGGCGGACCGCCTGCACCACGTCGGGATCGAAGTCGTAGGCCGCCCCGCGGTGGAGGACCTCGAGTCCTTCGAGCGGAGAGAATCCCAACTCCATCGTGGCGTGGTCGTAGGCGCTGGTTGCCTTGATGATCTTCGATGACATGGGCAGATCGACATCGCGCTCCTCGCCGGGCCGGCGGTAAGGCTGATGCTGTTGGCGCACCAGGGCCGCCACGTGCGACAGGTAGGGTGCTTCCGCAACGATCTCCGCTCCCCACCGGGCGATGTCCTCGTCGGTGAAACCCATTTTGAGAATGCTCGGCTCGTTGAGGGTGATCCGGCCGATGTCGTGCATCAACGCGGTGTACTGAAGGTCGGTGACCTCGTCGGGTGTCATCCCAAGATCCTGCCCAACCTCGATGGCGATACTGGCCGTCCGATCGCTGTGGCCTTTCGGCGACAGTCCGGCTACTTCCGGGATCCGGGACAGGGCGCGTATCGTCTGCCCGTAGGTGCGGCGCGACTCCTGCGAGCGGTAGAAGGCCAGGTGGGCGAACCCGTAGGGAATACCGGCGATGACGACGGCCCAGAACCCGAGCTCACCCCAGGCGAACCCGAAGAGCGCCCCGGTGGTGAGCAAGCTGAGCACGACCGTCCAATCCTTCACCGCCAGCAGCCACAGATAGCGGCGTGACAGTCGATTCCGGCCGAAGACCATGAACGCCCACAATGAAGTCTCGATCAGGAACCACAGCGAGCCCGCAACCGCAAACGCCACGAGTCGCACCCCGTCGACATTGCCGGCCGCCGCCGGGAAGGCGCCGGCCATGGAAACGATACCGGCGAACACGACCAGATAGGAGGCGACCCCGAACCCGTGGCGGAGCACCGCCGCCATGACCTCTTCGGCCGGGTCGCTGCGCAGCGTGCGGAACATCCAGGTGCCGAGAAGCCCCATCGCCGATGCCGCCCCGGCAGCTCCCAGGTCAACCGCACCGGCGGAGGAGAGCACGAAGGGAAGGGCGGCCGAGACTGCCAGGGCCAACGAAAGGCGGTTGCCGCTGCTGGCCGGCAAGGAGACCAGAGACGCTTCGGCCAGAAGAATCGCCCAGACCCCGACCTCGAGCAACGACCTCTCCGTGTAGCCCATCAGAAGATAGGCAAGAGCCGCCGATCCGAGCGCCCACACGACCGGCACGAGGGGCGACCTGACCGGAACGCGTGGATCACCCATGGCTGGTCACCTGAGGGCCTTCTGCCAGCCGGCGGGCTTCCTCCTCGCTGGCCAGATGGG
>DATEVB010000084.1:0-5215 GCA_035282865.1 Acidimicrobiia bacterium
ATACCGATGTGCCACCGCCCGGTTTCGTGGGTGAGCCGGATGGCGGCCGGGCGCACCATCGAGACTTCCTGGATGGCTCGACCGCACAGACGGTGGGTATCGCCGTCGATTCGACCGAGGAACACGTCAGCAAGATCCCCCTGCCGAGCTTCGTTGGCATCCTCATCGACGAAGAAAATTACCCGCCATGGGCTACCCGGCTCATCATCGGAATAGGAGCCGACCAGCACGGTCGAGAGTCCCGAGAGATCGCCGATCATCGACGTGACCCTCCTCTATCGGCCATGACAGGACGAAATCACACGTCTTGTAGGTGGACCGTCCACCTTGTCGTCCCCATGGCGCCGGCAGGGGCACACCGCCTCGCAATTGCATGCCTCGTAGTACGAGCCGCTCAGTTACCAGGCCATTCAGCCTTCCAAAACAGCAACGACACCCCAAACGATCATGGCGACCCCGCCAATCACCGAGATCGCCTCACCTCGCCTGGATACTTTCTCGGCGAGGACAAAGATGGCGAGGGCCGCGACCCAGACCAGGTTCATCACCCCCAGCACGAACAGCAGGATCATCAATGCCCAGCAGCAGCGGAAACACAGCGTCCCATGATGGAGACCCATCCTGAGAGCGCCTGACCTGCCATCTCGCCACGAGGTCGTCAAGAACCCCATGGGTGTCCGGCATGCTCCGAGGCTTCGCCTTTTCACTGGGGAGAACTGGAAGACCCCTGCCCCGATCAGCAGCAAACTTGCCAGCCCGTTTTGTGTCGCTTCTCCCATACCGTTCACGAGCGCCATGTTGTGAAGGGCCCATTGAAGCCCGGTGGCCGCAACGGCGAACACCGTCCACACCACCACGTAGCCGGCGACGAACAGAGCCGTCGAACCGCCCCGCACTTCGCCCGACCCACGGTCAAGGCGGTCGTAGGCGAGCACCATCGGAACAGCCGATGGGAGCATCATCGCGGCCATCATCACTGCCCACATCGTGACCATCAGCGCCGACTGGACAGGGGTCCAGGCGGATGTCATCGGCATGGCCAGAACCGACGACATGTCGCCCATATGTGTCGCCACAAGACCGACGTACATCCACGCGGCCGCCGCGAAGCCAACCAGGCCGACTACGACCACGCCTCGGGCGCGTCCGAGGGCAACGGTTGTCGAGTTGGTCACGCGGCGTATTCGAACGGCGAGTAGAAGCCATTCTTTTCCGCGAGTTCCCAATGCATCCCGTGATCGTCGTAAGTGAGATGCTCAGAACGTGACACCACGACAGCAAACCCGGGCGAGATGGCCAACGGGTGGCCTCCGACGGTGACCTCAGCATCACCCTGCCCGACAACAGCGGCGATAGCGACATCTGCGATGCCGGCGATCTTCATCGAAGTCCGCTTGCCCACCCTCTCGAACTCGATCGATGCCGGTCCAGCACCGAGCACCTCTCCGATGTGGCCTGCCAGGCGGGCTGGATGACCACCGGCTTGTCCCGAGAACACTGTCGCCAGCGCATGATTCTGGGCTTCAGATGCACGATCGTCGAGATAGAGTGCCACCTGCCACTCAACCTTCGCCATGTGACCCGGCGAGTAGACCGCCAGGGCTACGTTCAATCCGTCGAGCCTCGTTCCCTCGAACTCGCCCTCGTCGATGTGCCACCCCACCAGCGCGGTGCAGTCGACCTCCGTGGGTGGGCTCAAGAATACGCACGGGCATGCTGCCTCACAGTTACACGACTCGAAATACTGTCCCCTCATGTTCCAGGTCACGGTCTTCCTCCTTGGCCGAGTTGCCGATATCCCGAATAACTTCGTGTAACGACGTCAAGACGAGTTAAAAACGGGATCAAAGCGCAAGACGGATCGAGCCGATTTCGATGACGGCTCAGTTGGCGCTCAACGACCTGAGGAATCCTGCCGCATGTGCTGGGCGCGGTCGATGGCGTCAAGACTGGCAACCACCAGTTCTGGCATCGACATGACCGAGCCCCGAACCGTGAGTCGGGTGTATTCGGCGTGGCCGATCACATCGGAGAGTTCGTCCACCAGTCGTGGATGAGGGTGCGTGAGGACCGAACGGATATCGGCGAGGAGGGCACCTGTGAGAACCGCCGCCTCATAGGGGAGCCCGACGTCGACCAGCGCGCTCACCACGTAGCGCCATGTGAGGCGAAGTTGTGTGTCGTCTCCGACTCGGTGCCAATGGTCGATCACGCGGGCGAACTCATGAAACCCATTATCCAGATCACCGTGAGCGGCCTTGGTGGAAGCAAGCTCCATCCGGGCGATGCCACCGAACCAGTCATTGCCCACTGAGTCGGCCATCCGGACCGCCTCCCCGAACATCGCGACCGCCTCTGCCGGCGACCGATGTTTGACGGCGAGACCGTTGGCGTAGAGGGAAAACGATAACGCCGTCGGGTTGCCTGTCTCTCTGGCGATGGCCAGTGCCTTCGTGGCGGCCTCGACTGCCTCGTTTCGCCGCCGGAGCACCGTGTTGATGACCGCTACATAATAGGTAGCCCACACTTCCCTGGTGATGTCTCCGTGCTCGTTCGCCTCTGCGGCCACCCGGGAGTAATGCGCCAACGCGGCCGGTGCGTCGCCGCGGTAGAGGGCGATGTCTGCCACGACGTCGTCGGGGTGACCGGATCGCGCAACAACGGTGCCTGCGGTGTCCGCTCCTGCGCTTCCGAAACGGATACCATCGTCGAACTGGCCTCCAAGCCAAGCGCCCCGGGCGGCGCTACCGCACACCGCTCGCCACCGAGGATCACTCGGTGTGGTCGTCTCCCAAACCCACTGCGCCCACCGGCTCAACTCGTACCGAGACCGCCAGTACCCCCAGTCGGGGATGGACGCCACGATACAGGAGGCGGTCTCGATGTCACCGGTCTCTATAGCCCACCCGATTGCGCTGCGGAGGTTGTCATGGCAGGAGGAGAGCTCTGCGAACGCATCGCCCTCCTCGCGGGTCACCAGTCGAGCGGCCTGGAATTCCGCGAGCCTGGCGAAATGCTGGGCGTGGCGTCTCCTCACCTCCGGTTCGTCGTCGCCGAGGTGGGTAAGGGCGAAGTGTCGGATCGTCTCGAGGAGCCGGTAGCGGGTTCGGGTGCCCGATGCTTCGGCCATCACCAATGACTGGTCGACCAGGGTCGACAGCCAGTCTCGCACGGTTCCTGCTGAGACGGGTTCGGGCACACATACCGCGAGGACATCGTCGGACAAGAACCGTCCCGACATGACACCGAGCCGGTCGAGCAACCGGCGCGGGCCCTCAGGGAGCAGCTTGTAGGACCAGCCGATGGTTGCGTCGAGCATCCCATGCGGGGGATCATCTGAGGAGCCGCCTGACGACATGTGCACATGGGATTCCAGCGTCACGATGATCTCAGCGGGGGTCATCGACCCCAGCCGAGAGGCGGCGAGTTCCAAGGCCAGGGGGAGTCCGTCCAGTCGCCGACATAGAGCCACCACGTCGCTTGGATTGGCATCGATGGCCAGGAAGGAGCTGGGGGCACGCCGCAACAGCAATTCCACCGCAGGCCACTGGCGAAGTTCGTCGATGTGAAGATCGGCCCGATCGGGGAGTCCCAGGGGCGGGGTGCGCCATTCGAACTCTCCGTCGATGTGCAGAGGAGCCCGGCTCGTAGCGACCAGCGTGATCTGTGGGCAGCTTCGCACCAGGGCAGCGAGCAATCTGGCCACAGTGGGAGCGAGGTGCTCGCAGTTGTCGACGATCAGAATGGCGTTGCGGGGCCGCAGGTACTCGATGAGGCTGGCGAGCGGTCCGGAGTCCGGATGTGGCTGTACGCCGGCGCTCGCCGCCAGGATGGCCTCAACGGCCGACTCGTCGAATACGGAAGACAGGTCGGCGAAGAATATGGGTTGGTCCCCACGCTCGACGATCCGGCGCCCCGCCTCCATCGCCAATCGGGTCTTTCCGACTCCGCCCGGGCCTGTAAGGGTCAGCAAGCGGACCTGTTCGATCCGTGCGAGGAGGTCTTCGATCTCCACGCTGCGTCCCACGAGGTCTGCTGTGGGTGCCGGTAGCCATTGGGGCCCGGCTCCGTTCATAGACGCTACGTGGAGCAAGATCCGCTCTTCCAGAGTGCGCAGCTCGGGCCCCGGCTCTATACCCAGTTCCAGGGCCAGGCTGTCCCGCAGCCGCCGATAGACGGCGAGGGCATCGGCCTGGCGACCTGATCCGTACAGGGCGCGCATGAGCAGACCACACAGTTGCTCATCGAACGGGGCGGTGGCTGCGGCGCGGTCTATCACCGGGATCACCTGGTCGGGGTGACCTGCAGTAATGGTCGCCTCAGCCCATCCGACGATCGCTCGTTGACGCTCCCACTCGAGGATCGAAGACTCCTCCTGCACCCAGGGACGGTCCACGTCGGCCAGAAAAGGGCCACGCCAGATGTCGAGAGCGGTCCCGAGCATGTTGCTGCGTTCACGAGGATCCTCCAGGGTGGCCGCTTCTTTGACCGCCGCCCGAAAGTTGTCGATGTCGGTTTCGATGGATCGGAGGTCGAGACGGTACGTACCCTGCTCGCCCCGCAAATCGGCGGCGGAGCCGAGCAAGCGCCGCAGACTCGAAACGTACGTCCGGAGCGACCGAATCGCCCCGTCGGGTGCGTCGACGCCCCACACCGCCTCGACGAGGCCGGCGATGCTGACCGGTTCGCCAGCGTGGAGCACCAAATGGCAAAGCAGCGCCCGTTGCTTGGGGCCGCCGGGATGCACCGTCTGTCCGTCGACCACCACCTCGAGCGGCCCGAGAAATCGCAGTAGGACGGCATCCTGGCTCGGCATGTCCGGACCCCAACCGATAAGTGGTCGCCTGATGATTGATCCGCGTGTGTGGGGTTGACCCGGTCTCACGGACAGGGAGCTATGCCGCCTCCTGTGGAGCGTAGGCTAGCAGATCGTACGTGTGTTCGATTCGGTGGTGGTGTTCCTTCTCGGGGGGTGAGGTATCCGGTTAGTGGATATGCGAAGAGTTCATGGTGGGTTGTGGCTTGTGCGCGGTTGTTGAGTGCCTGGTCGGGGGCCCGTTTCTGGTCGTTTGTTCCCGTCTTCCCGTTCTTGACGGTTGGTCGGGATTCGTGAAGAATCCTCTTGTGTGCTGAACGGTGGGCCGGATCTGTCAAGTGGGGTCCGTATTGTCGTTGGGTGTGGTGACCGATATCGGTGCCCCCAAGGTGGCAGGTG
>DATEVB010000085.1:0-18783 GCA_035282865.1 Acidimicrobiia bacterium
GCAGCGGGGTAGGTGCCACAGCAGTGCGGCTCACCGGCTTCTCCCACACACCACTCCTGGTGCTCATCGCCGCCTTTTTCGTGCCATCGGGAGTCGGGCAGTTGATCATCGTTGCGGCCCTGGTCTGGTTCGGCGCCTCCCTGGCGGTTGCGGCGCAGGCGATGTTCGACCTCGATGTCCGCCAGGCGCTCCTATCAGCTCTGATGGCCATCGCCGTCTGGTGGGTACTTCAGTTGATCGGCATTGGTGGGGATCTCGCCCGGATCTTCCGGTTTTTCTAGAGACGTGCCGAACTACCGGCTCGATCTCGCTTACGACGGCTCCGGGTTTCACGGGTATGCCGTCCAGCAGGGGGTCCGCACCGTTCAGAGCGTCTTGGAGGAGGCGCTCTTCCGGATCACCGGTCCCGTCAAGACCGTGGTCGCCGGAAGGACCGATGCCGGAGTCCACGCCCGCGGCCAGGTGGTGAGCTTCATGTGCGACAAGGAGCTCGACGAGGACCGGACGGCCCGATCCCTCGACTCGATGGTGGGTGATGAGATCGTGGTTCGAGGGTGCCGTTTGGTACCCAACGACTTCAGCGCAAGGTTCTCCGCGTTGTCTCGTACCTACCGCTACCGGGTAGCGAGTGACCGGCACGTTGATCCGCTGATCCGCCACATGGTCTGGCAAGTTCGTAACCAGCTCGATACCGAGATGATGAACGCGGCTGCCGGGCACTTCGTCGGTGAACACGACTTTGCGTCGTTGTGTCGCAAGGCGGAGGGGCGTTCCACGGAGCGCACCGTGCTCCGGGCGCGATGGGAGGAGGGCTCCGCCGACGGTCACCATGTATTCGAGGTCTCTGCGACGTCGTTTTGTCGGCAGATGGTCCGTTCGCTGGTGGCGGTGTGTGTGGATGTCGGGCGAGGCAAGCTCGATCCCGATACGGTTCCGGACATCATCGCCGCCCGCGATCGCAACTCGGCGCGCGGAGCCGCACCGCCGCAAGGCCTGATCCTGTGGGAGGTGGAATATTGAGCGGGGCATCGATTCACTACGCCGGCTTTCGGGTTCCGGGTTCCAAGCCGGAGGCAGTCATCTTCGACGCCGGGGGGACGCTGGTACTCATCGATCCCGATCGATTCAACAGCTTCATCGCCGGATGGAAACTGCCCGCGGTTGAGCCCGGCCGGCTGATCGACGCCCACTATCGCGCCATGTCGGACTACGCCGATCGGCTGGCAGGAGGCGAGCACCTTGCATTCGGGTGGTGGGTGGAGCGTTTCTTCGGTCTGGCCGGTCTGCCTCTCCCGGCCGACATGGCCGAAGCGTTCCATGGTGGCCGGGGCATGTGGCATCACCCCGTTCCCGGAGCGATGGAAGCGGTGCAGGACCTCCGGGCGAGGGATTACCGGGTGGCGGTGGTCTCCAACTCGGATGGCACCGTCGCTGACGCCCTGAACATGGCCGGGTTCGGCGGCGTATTCGAAGTAGTCGTCGACTCGACCGACGTGGGGGTTTCCAAACCCGATCCGGCCATTTTCGTGATGGCCCTGCGCAGACTCGGCCTGCCGGCCGACCAAGCATGGTACGTAGGTGATTCCCACTTCCACGACCTGGGCGGGGCTCGAGCGGCCGGGCTGGCGGCCTCGGTCCTCATCGATCCGCTGGGGCGTGGGCCGGCCGGGCAGATGTCGGTGCGGGCGATCTCGGAACTGGGAGATCTTCTTCCGTGACGGGTCATCAGTTGTCGGTATTCAGTCACCAGCGACCAACTGACGACTGAGAACCGAGCGGTTGGCCGCAGGCTGCGCGGGTCTGTTGTCGGGAACGGTTCCGCCTCTGTCGAACCCCGTCCGGGCTCAAGATCTCCCCTCACCCTGGCCAATGTCAGGGGGGAGGAGACTTCTCCCGAATTGCCACTAGGACGGGCGGTCGCCTACCATGTTGCCGCCTCGGCTTCCCGGGGTCTCTTTCTCGCGAGGTTCAGATGAGGCTGCAAAAGACGTATTCGCCCAAAGCGGACGACGTACAGCGGGAGTGGTTCGTGGTCGACGCCACCAACCTGCCGCTCGGGCGTCTCGCTTCTGAGGTTGCCCGGGTACTCCGCGGCAAACACAAGCCGATGGTGGCACCCCATGTCGACACCGGCGATTTTGTGGTCGTGGTCAACGCGGAAAGGGTTGCCGTAACGTCAGACAAGAGCCAGCGCAAGATCTACTACCGGCACTCCGGCTACCCGGGCGGCCTCAGAGAAGAGAGCTTCGAGTCGCTGCGGGAACGTCGTCCTGAAGCTATCGTCGAACGGGCGGTGCGTGGCATGCTCCCCAAGAACCGCTTGGGCCGGCAGATGCTCCGCAAGCTCAAGGTCTACGCCGGATCCGATCATCCTCACCGCGCCCAATCGCCTCAATCTCTCGAATTCAAGATCCGAAAGGTGGACTCCTGATGCCAGCCCCGCTCGTTCAGGCAACCGGACGCCGCAAGGAGTCGGTCGCCCGTGTCCGTTTGTACGACGGAACCGGCCGTGTCGTCCTCAACGGCAAAGCACTGGAGGACTACTTCCCGGCCATGGCGCAACGACTCCGGGCGCTCGAACCCCTGCGCGTAGCTTCCGTCGAGGGTCGCTTCGACGTACATGCCACCCTCCATGGCGGCGGCACCACCGGCCAGTCCGACGCACTGCGGCTCGGTCTTGCCAGGGGGTTGGTAGCGATCGATCCAGAACTGCGACCCCTGCTCAAGCGCTCGGGTTTCTTGCGGCGTGACGCACGCCGGGTGGAACGCAAGAAGTATGGACTCCGCAAGGCACGTAAAGCGCCTCAGTACACCAAGCGTTAGGGCATGCTTCCGGCAGAAGGCCGCAGACTCTTCGGTACCGATGGGATACGAGGTCGCGCCAACGTCGAATTGACCGCCGACCTGGCTCTGGCGGTTGGCAGGGCGGCCGGCGAGTTGGTTCCGGGAGGCCAGGTTCTCGTTGGACGGGACACCCGACGATCCGGCGAGATGCTGTCGGGTGCACTTCAGGCGGGGTTGCACTCGGTTGGTGTCGATACGATCGATGTGGGGGTGCTTCCCACCGGCGGTATCGCCTTTCTCACCGCAGATACCAGGTCCTCCCTGGGAGTCGTTATCTCTGCTTCACACAACCCGAGCGCCGACAACGGCATCAAACTCCTCGGGCGCAAGGGCTCGAAGCTGTCCGACGGCGAAGAAGACCATATCGAACAGCGAATCCGGGGCGGGTCCCCGTGGAAGGTTGCTCTCGATGAGGGCATCGGTACGAGCTTCAGGATGGCGGAAGCCGATGATCGTTATCTGGACCACCTACGGGAGTCGATGCCGTACACCCTGCGGGGGATCTCTATCGTGCTTGACTGCGCCAACGGAGCTGCCTACAGGGTTGCGCCGGAGTTGTTTCGTCGTCTCAAAGCCGAGGTGGAGGTCTTTGCCGCCGAGCCGGACGGAACCAACATCAACGCCTTGTGTGGCGCCACCCATCCCCGTTATCTCGCCGAGCATGCCAAAGGACGTCTCGGGTTTGCCTTCGACGGCGACGCTGATCGCCTGATAGCCGTCGATGAGGACGGCGCCATCGCCAACGGTGACGTCACCATGGCGGTCATCGCCCGCCATATGAAGGAGTCGGGCCGTCTGAAGAACAACGTCGTTGTGTCGACCGTGATGGCCAACCTGGGCTTTCGTCGAGCGATGGAACGACTCGGTATCGACGTCGTCGAGACGCAAGTCGGGGACCGCTACGTTCTCGAGGCCATGCTCGAACATAAGGCGGTGCTGGGGGGTGAGCAGTCCGGGCACGTGATCCTCGCCGACCGCGCCGGCACGGGTGACGGACTCCTGACCGCGGTCCGCTTGCTCGAGGTCATCGCGTCGAGCGGCAAGGAGCTGCGCGAGCTGCGCAAGGAGACCATCACCGAATATCCGCAGGTGTTGCGCAACGTGCATGTTGCCGACAAGGGGAAACTGGGCGATGCGGCCCTCCTCTGGGCAGCCGTGCGGGATGCCGAATCACGGCTGAAGGATGAAGGTCGTATCCTGGTGAGAGCTTCCGGAACCGAACCGCTGGTGCGGGTGATGGTGGAGGCAGCGTCCGCCACCGTAGCCGCGGAAATCGCCGACGAGCTGGTGGAGATCAGCCGTGGCGAATTAGGCCCGGCCGGTGAGGACTGAGTGTGGTGTCGTGCGAAAGAGCGTTTTTGTGTGCCGGGGGCCAGCAGGACGTGATCGTAGGGGTGGGTCTCAATACATGGTAACGGGGATCGGTTAGTCTCCGGACGGACATATTGACCGGGAATGGACATCAGATCGAAGCGCCCGGCCCTCACCAGACGCCAGCTCCGGTGTGGGTGACGAGGAAGAGGGAGTATCGAGATTCGGCGGATACCCTCTCGGCTACCACGGTCGTGACGGTGTGGAGCAAACCCCGGGGGTGACCCCGGTGACAGAGGCCACACCGATGTGGGCGGAAACCCCACCGCGGGACCCGCAGTGCTTCCCGGTCTCCACATCAACTCAAGGAGACGGTCATGTGCGGCATAGTCGGCTACGTCGGTCCGCGCGATGCCCAGGATGTACTCATGTCATCACTGCGACGACTCGAGTACCGGGGGTACGACTCGGCGGGGATTGCGATCATGGACGATGGTCGCATCGAAGTCCGTAAGTCGTCCGGAAAGCTGTCGCGTCTCGATCACCTACTCGAAACGCAACCGATCAAGGGAAAGGTGGGGATCGGACATACCCGCTGGGCTACCCACGGTGTGCCGAACGACGTCAACGCTCACCCCCACGTGGATGGGTCGGGCGATTTTGTGCTCGTTCACAACGGGATCATCGAGAACTTCCTGACGCTGAAGGAGGAGTTGCTCGAGGACGGCCACCAGTTCCTGTCGGACACCGACACGGAGGTACTCGTCCATCTGGTTGCCGACGAGTACGACGACGACCTGGTCGAGGCGATCCGCCGGGCGATCGGACGAGCCAAGGGTGCGTACGCTCTGGTGGTCATGAGCTCGCGGGACCCCGGACGCATCGTCGCCGCCCGGATGATCAGCCCTCTGGTGGTCGGCTTCGGGGACGGAGAGACGTTCCTCGCCTCGGACATCCCGGCCATCCTGCCCTACACGCGAACCGTGCTGGTGATCAACGATGGGGAGATGGTGGATATCACCTCGGATGGTGCGACGGTGCAGACCATCGACGGAGAGATGGTCGAACGGGAACCGATGGAGATTACCTGGGACGCCGGCCAGGCCGAGAAGGGCGGCTACCCGCACTTCATGTTGAAGGAGATCCACGAGCAACCGGGGGTTATCGAGGAGACGCTGCGCGGACGCTTGCAGTCGGACGGTTCGGTCGTCCTCGAGGGAGTGGATTTCCCCCCCGGTTTCGTTGCCGGGCTCGACAAGATTTGGATAACGGCGTGCGGAACGGCCTACCACGCCGGTCTGGTGGGTCGCGACGTGCTGGAGAAGGCCCTGCGGATCCCCATCGAGATCGATTATGCCCACGAGTTGCGGTATAGGGATCCGCTGATCCGGCCCGGGACGCTGACGATCGCCATCAGTCAGTCTGGTGAGACGGCCGATACCCTGGCCGCCGGCCGCCTGGCGACCGAGCTCGGTTCGCGGTTGCTGGCGCTCACCAACGTCGTTGGCAGCACGCTCAGCCGGGATGCGGCCGACATTCTCTACACCCGGGCCGGCCCGGAGATCGCGGTGGCATCGACCAAGGCCTACACGGCGATGCTGATCGGTATCTACCTGCTGGCGTTGCGTCTCGGGGTGGATCGGGGGACGCTGACCGCGCCATGGGCCGCCCGCTTTGCCGCCGAGTTGCGAGCGCTACCGGCCAAAGCCACCCGGGTGCTGGGAATGGATGCCGACATCGCCGCCATCGCCGGTCGCGTTGCGGGGATCGACGATATCTACTTCATCGGTCGGGGGCTCGACTATGCCGTCGCCACAGAGGGATCGTTGAAGCTGAAGGAGATCTCCTACATGCATTCGGAGGCGATGCCGGCCGGTGAGCTGAAGCACGGAACACTCGCCCTGATCACGGAAGGTACGCCGGTGGTAGCGGTACTCACCCAGTCGCACCTCTACGACAAGACGATCTCGGGTATACAGGAGGTGAAGGCTCGGGGCGCCCAGGTGGTGGCCGTCGCTTACGAGGATGACTCCGTGGTCGGCAAATACGCCGACCACGTGCTGCGGATACCTCGCACCATCGACTTCCTCAGTCCGGTCCTGTCGATCATTCCGCTCCAATTGCTCGCCTATCACGTGGCTGAGGAGCTCGGACACGATATCGACATGCCCCGCAACCTGGCCAAGAGCGTGACCGTTGAGTAATGCTGCCCGAGGCAACGCGTACTTGGTGCCTCGTGCCTGGCCGGTCGGGTAGGTTGGCGCCATGCGCATCATCGGATTGGGGGTCGACCTGGCCGAGATCGATCGAGTCCAGGCGCTGCTCGAGAAGTACGAACGTTTCCCCGAGCGCATATTCACCGCCCACGAACGAGCCTATGCGTCGCGATTTGCACATCCGGCCCGCCGCTACGCCGCCCGGTTTGCCGGCAAAGAAGCAGTGATGAAGAGCATGGGTACCGGCTGGCGCCGGATCCGATGGCAAGACATCGAGATAACCGGGGGCGGCGCCCCCAGGGTCAACCTGTTCCGGACCGCCCGGGCCAGGGCCGAGCAGCTGGGTGTAACCGAGGTGCTGGTCACCATCACCCACACCGATGATACGGCGATGGTATTCGCCATTGCGGTCGGGGAACACTGAGGCTGTACTGCGCACCGGTGCGGGCGTTTGCAGACGAGACATGTAATGCGGCAGATACTCAGGAGCCTGCTCACCAACGCCATACGGTACGGTGGAGCGACCTTCGGCAAGTGGCGCCGGGTCGGTCTGGTCGGCGGGACAAGCGGGAACGTAGTCCCCAACCGGGGAGGTTGCACATATGCGCCCGGGCCCGCTTGTAGCATTCCAGCCGTGATTTCCTCGTGAAACCTGTCATCACCCCCGAGGAGTCGGCGCGGCTCGATGCAGCCGCTGCTGATCCGGTCGAGGCGCTCATGGAGCGGGCCGGGCTGGCGGTGGCCCTGGCCGCGGTGGAGATGGGCGCTTCCTATGGAACGAAGGTAGTGGTACTCGCAGGGCCGGGGAACAACGGTGGCGACGGCTACGTGGCCGCCCGCTATCTGGCCGGCCGGGGTGTCTCGGTCGTCGTGCAGGCGCTCGCTCCGCCCACCTCTCCCGCCGCCATCTGGGCCCACGGGACGGCGGTCATGGCCGGTGTCCCCGTGGTGCCGCTGGGCGCGCCGTTCGCCCCGGATCTCATCATCGATGCCCTGTTCGGGGCGGGGTTCCGCGGGGCACTTCCCGAGGCAGTGGTGCCATGGACGGCATCGGAAAAGCCGGTGCTGGCGGTGGACGTCCCCAGCGGACTCCAGGCCGGCGGTGGCGAGGCGACCGGCCCGGTCTTTCGCGCCTCCCGCACGGTGACCTTCCACGCCCTCAAGGTCGGCCACCTGATCGGTGACGGACCCGACCTCTGTGGGCGAATAGCCGTGGCCGACATCGGGCTGGTGGGGGGCGAAGGCGAATTCCTACTCTGCGAAGAAGCGGACGCACCGCTCCCTCCCCGTCCTCGCCGGGCTCACAAATGGTCGGCCGGTTCGGTGCTGGTGGTGGGAGGATCGGCCGGGTTGACGGGTGCCGCTTTCCTGGCAGCCCGCAGTGCGCTGCAGGGCGGCGCAGGCGCCGTCACCATTGCCTGTCCGGCCGCTCTCCAACCGATCTACGCAGGGATGGCTGCCGAGATCATGACCGCCGGGATCGGTACCGGTGACCGGTTTGTTTCTGCCGATGTTCCTGCCGTGCTCCAGCGCGCAGCTCGTTTTGACGTCATGGCCCTCGGGCCCGGGCTGGGAGCGGGGCAGGAGGGGTTCGTGGCGGGACTCCTGGAAGGTCGGGAGGGCCCGCTGATCGTCGACGCAGACGGTATCAATGCCATCGCCGGTCCCGCAGCTCTCGCCGACAGATCCTTCCCGACGCTGATCACTCCTCACTCCGGTGAGTTCCGCCGGCTCACCGGGTTCGAACCGAGCCACCAGAAGGCGCGAGAGCTGGCTTCGACAACGGGTAACGTCGTGCTCCTCAAGGGATCGCCGACCTTCGTGGCCGGCCGGCAGTTGTGGGCGGTCACCAGTGGGGGCGTGGAACTGGCCACCATCGGCACCGGCGACGTTCTGACCGGTCTGGCAGCTGCCTTGTGGGCTCGCGGGTTGAATCCCGAGACGGCGGCCCGGTCCGCTGCCTACTGGCACGGCCGGGCCGGAGCAGCGGCCGCTGCCTTCGGCACTCTGACGGCTGAGAGACTGGCTACCGAGATCGGGAGATTCGCATGGTGAGACCATCGTGGGTCGAGATCGACCTGGACGCCATCGCCCACAATGTCCGGCTGCTGGCCGGCATCGCTGCTCCCGCCCGCCTGTGCGCGGTCGTCAAAGCCGACGCCTACGGTCATGGCGACGTCCCGGTGGCCGAGGCGGCGCTGGAGGCGGGAGCCCCCATGCTGGCGGTGGCGTTGGTGGAAGAGGCAATCCGACTGCGGGAAGCGGGGATCGATGCCCCGATTCTTTTGCTCTCGGAACCACCGGAACAGTCTGCGGGAGAGGTCGTCAGCTGGGACCTGATCCCAACCGTCTACACCGCCGGTTTCGTCCGGGCGCTGAGCGGAGTCGCACATCACTCGCTACGTACCCACCTGAAGGTGGACACCGGCATGCATCGCGTCGGGGCCGCCGTGGTCGACGCCAAAGACCTGGTTGGAAAGATAGTGGCCGACCCCCACCTCGACCTGGAGGGCGTCTGGACTCACTTGGCGGTAGCCGAAGAAGACGCGGTGTTCACCAGGCAGCAGTTGGATATTTTCAACGGTTTCGTGGAGACGCTCGGCAAGGTGGGCGTTGAAGTACCGATGCGGCATGCGGCCAACACCGCGGCCACCTTGCTGTATCCCGAGGCGCGCCTCGATCTCGTACGGGTCGGGATCGGCATCTACGGGCAGCGTCCTACTCCCGGCATGGTCCCGGAGCTCGATCTACGGCCGGCCATGCGGGTCGTGTCCCACGTCTCGATGGTGCGACGGCTCCCGGCCGGCACCCGGCCATCGTACGGTCGTCGGAAAGCCCTTCCCCTGGAGGCGCAGGTCGCAACCGTACCCGTGGGGTACGCGGATGGTTTGCCGCGAGCGCTCGGGGCACATGGGTGTGAGGTGCTGATCGGAGGCAAGCGTCACCCCCTGGCGGGAACCGTGACCATGGATCAGATCATGGTCGACGTTGGCGACGACCCGGTACAGGTCGGCGACGAAGTGGTTCTGCTTGGTTCACAAGAGGCAGAGGAGGTGACCGCCGATCAGTGGGCCGAACAGCTCGACACCATCTCGTACGAGGTTGTGTGTCAGATCGGACCTCGCCTGCCGCGCCGGTACTTGCCATGACCATCACGTCGGTTCCGGGAGTCGAAGTCGGGCATTGGGCCGATCCGGTCGCGATGACCGGCTGTACCGTCGTGGTGTTCCCGGAACCGAATGTGGCCGCCGTTGAGATACGCGGGGCCGCCCCGGGAAGCCGAGAAACGGCCCTCCTGGCACCCGGCATGCGAGTGGAGACCATCCAGGCGATTCTCCTCGCCGGGGGGAGCGCCTTCGGGCTGGCGGCCGCCGACGGCGTGATGGCCGAACTCGAGCGGGCCGGCCGGGGTCACCCGACCCCGGTAGGGCCGGTACCCATCGTCCCAACCGCCGTCATCTTCGACTTGTTCGTGGGCGACCCGACCGTCCGGCCGGGACCGGCGCAGGGAGCGGCCGCCACTCGATCAGCATCGGGAGACCCCGTTGAGATGGGCAGCGTCGGCGCCGGCACCGGAGCAACGGTGGCCGGATGGCGCGGCCCTTCCGCAGTCAAGAAGGGTGGTCTGGGATCGGCCTGCACGGTGGTGGACGATGCTCTGGTTGGTGCCCTGGTCGTCGTCAACGCAGTCGGGGATGTCTTCACTCTCGAAGGTGAGCCATTGACGGGGGGACCTCTCATTCCCGGACCGCCGGCTGCGCTTCCAGATCCCGCTACCAACACCACCCTGGTGGTGATCGCTACCAACGCCCGGCTTGGGCGCAACGACCTGCTCCGGGTAACCGTGAGAGCCCAGGATGCCCTGGCCGTCTGTCTCCGACCGGGCCACACTCGATATGATGGCGATGCCGCCTTTGCAGTCTCCTGTGGTGAGGTGCAGACTTCCGTCGATCTCGTGGGCGAAGCCGCATTTGTCGCCACAGGTCGTGCCATAGAGGCAGCGTTGCGGGCGGCGACAACGCCGGGATCCGGATAAACGAATGTCAGACACACAAGCGGCTCAAGAACTCGAACGTCTGGCCGAACAGGCTTCTACCTGCACCGCGTGTAGGCTGGCTGGCACACGAACCAACGTCGTGTTCGGTGACGGCAGCACCCGGGCCCAGGTGATGTTCATCGGCGAAGGTCCCGGCCGGAACGAGGACCTCCAGGGTCTGCCGTTCGTCGGCGCCGCCGGTCAGCTCCTCAATCAGCTCTTGTCCGAGATCGGGCTCCAGCGGTCCGACGCCTACATCGCCAACGTCGTCAAATGCCGCCCGCCCGGCAATCGTGATCCTCGACCCGACGAGATTGCCGCTTGCAAGGGCTACCTGGTCGACCAGATCCGACTCATAGACCCGACCGTGGTCATGACCCTGGGCAACTTCGCAACCAAGCTGCTGCTCAAGGAAGAGCGGGGGATAACGCGATTGCGAGGAAGGGCGTATCCGTGGTGGAACCGCATTGTCATCCCCACGTTCCACCCGGCGGCCGCGCTGCGGGGTGGCGCCTCGGTGCTGGCTTCCATGCGGGAAGACTTCGCGCTGACGAGGGCCACGCTCGATGGCCGGCCCGAACCCCGGTCTGAGCCCGAGGCGGCCGGGCATCCGGTCGAACAGTTGGAGCTATTCGGATGACGGTTGAGCTCAGCTCGGGAAGTGAGGTCGAGACGCGGGCGATCGGCCGGCGTCTGGCGAGCTTTCTCTGCCCCGGTGACGTGGTGTTGCTGGCCGGCGAGTTGGGGGCAGGCAAGACCGCCTTCGCCGGCGGGTTGGCCGAGGGGCTCGGCATTGAAGAGCCGGTGATCAGCCCCAGCTTCATGCTGGTCCGCCGGTATGCGGACGGGTTCATCCCGCTCACCCACGCCGACGTGTATCGCCTGGGGTCGTTGAACGAACTCGAGGACCTCGACGTCTTAGAGGGGTCTCGCGATGGCGTCCTGATCGTCGAGTGGGGTAACGCGGTGGCTGCTGCCATGCCCCACGATCACCTACGCGTTGAATTCGAGGTGATGGGACCCAACGAACGGGTCGTGCGTCTGGTGCCGCATGGTGCCTGGCGGGACCGATCGCTGAAGGAGATGCTCGAATGAGGTTGCTCGCCATCGAGACGGCAACTCCGGCGTCTTCGGTTGCCCTGGGGATGGGACGGGACGTCGTCGCTTCGGCCGACCGTGTGGACCGGCGGGGCCATGGGGCTTTCATCGTCTCGGCCCTCGACTTCTGCTTCGACCAGGTGGGCTGGCGTCCGCATCAGCTCGACGCAATCGTGATCGACGTTGGTCCCGGGTTGTACACGGGTATCCGGGTCGGTCTTTCCACGGCGCAGGGGTTGGCGGCCGCTCTCGGGGTCCGGCTGGTTCCGCTCAGTTCCCTGGATGTCATCGCGCTGCGGGCCTCAACCCACCGGCGTCACGTGTGGTCGGTGGTCGACGTCCGTCGGGGCGAGTTGGCGGTGGCGTCCTACCGGCCGGTCCCGGGTGGCGTCGTGAGGGATGGGCCTGCGCAGTTGGTCGCTGTTGAGCGGTTCCGGGCCACATTGCAGTCCGATCCTGAAGATGGTCTCGTGGTCGGAGATTGGGCTTCGCTACCGGAAGGCTTCTTCCGCGGGCTGCACCGGGTCAAGACCGGCCGGCCGCGGTTTCCGGCCGCAGAAGCCATGCTCGAGCTGGCCGTCGGTCGAGTCGAGCGGGAAGATTTTCCTCACGCCGACGAGGTGCGGCCACTCTATCTCCGCGAGCCCGACGTCACCATCAGCTGGAAGAACTACCGGGAGGAGGGTCCATGGGCGGAATCGCCACCGGCGTGATCGACATCAGGCCGATGCTGCCCTCGGACATTCCCGCGGTCTATCGCCTGGAGTGCGCTACCTTCCCGCAACCATGGTCGGAAGGGATCTTTCGTGATGAGCTGGCGCAAACCGGCCGCTCCTACTTCGTGGCAGTGGACGACTCCGGTGAGGTGGCCGGGTACGCAGGTTTGCTGCAAGTATCCGATGAAGCTCACGTGACGACCATCGCCGTCAGCTCCGAGGCGCGGGGCCGCAAACTGGGAACCAGACTGATGCTGTGCCTCATCGATGCCGCCCTCGCCGGTGGAGGGAAACATCTCACGCTCGAGGTGCGCACATCCAATCGATCCGCCCAGGACCTCTACCGGAGGTTCGGGATGGCGCCGGTCGGGGTGCGCAAGAGCTACTACGGCGATGAGGACGCCCTCATCATGTGGGTTCACGAGATAGATCAGCCGCAGTTCGGTGCCCGTCTCGAGGAGATCCGGAGCGGTCTGGCATGAGTGTTGCACCAACCGTTCTGGCCTTTGAGACGAGCTGTGACGAGACCGCAGTAGCCGTTGTGCGCGGGACCCGTCCGCTCTCCAACGTTCTGTCGTCACAGGTCGACCTTCATGCCCGGTTCGGCGGTGTCGTGCCGGAGGTCGCCGCCCGGGCCCACGTCGAATCGATTCGGTCGCTCACCCACCGGGCGCTCAGTGAAGCGGGCGTGCATCCCGATGATCTCGACGGTGTCGCCGCCACGCAGGGACCGGGCCTGGTGGGTGCACTTCTGGTCGGCTTCTCGTTCGGCAAGGCGACGGCGTGGGCGAGGCAACTTCCCTTTGTGGGCGTCGATCACATGGAAGGCCACCTTTTCGCACCGCGGCTGGAGTTCGCCGAGTTCGTGCCGCCTGCGGTGGTGGTTTTGGCCTCCGGAGGGCACAGCCAGATCGTGCACATACGTGACTGGGGGGACTACGAGGTCCTCGGCCGCACAATCGACGATGCTGCTGGCGAGGCGTTCGACAAGCTGGCCCGGTTCATGGGCCTGGGATATCCGGGCGGACCGGCCATCGACGAAGCATCGACCAGAGGAGATCCTGCGGCGATTCGTTTTCCCCGGGCTCTACCCGATCATCACTACAACCTGTCGTTCTCGGGGCTCAAGACATCCGTAGTGACGTTCATCAAGAAAGCGGCGAGGTCGAACGAACTTCCCCCTTTGGCCGACGTTGCCGCGTCGGTTCAGGAAGCGATCGTGGATGCTCTCGTCTCGAAGACCTTCAACGCAGTCGAAGACACGGGGGTCAAGGTGGTAGGTGGCGGTGGGGGAGTCCTCGCCAACCGGCGGCTCCGTTTCCGCATGCAAGAAGAGGCCGACCGGCATGGGGTCCGGCTCCTGTTGCCTTCTCCGTTGCTCTGCACCGACAACGCCGCAATGATCGGCGCAGCCGGGTCGCACTGGTTGTCACAGGGGACCTACACCGCCTGGGATGGGCAAGTGGATCCGTCCATGTCGCTCGACATCCGATGAACGGGGGCGGCATCCGGATCGGTCGGGTCTTTGGCATCCCGATCGTCATCGATACCTCATGGCTGGTGATCTTCTTCTTGATCGTGTTCTTCTTCTGGGGAGATCTGCTAGATGCTCAACGGCGGGGAATCATGGAACCGGTGGGAGACACCTCGCTGTGGCTGGCGGCGCTGCTGGGTGCCGTGCTCTTTTTCGGCAGTGTTCTTGTTCACGAATTGAGCCACTCGGTGGTAGCCGTCCGGCGGGGAACAACGGTTCGCCGGATCCGTTTGTTCGTCTTCGGTGGAGTGTCCGAGATCGAGTCGGAAGCGACCAACCCTCAGGACGAATTTGCGATCACCATCGCCGGCCCGGCTTCGTCCTTTGTCCTGGGAGGACTGTTTCTGGGCGTTGCGGCGTTGGTGGGCGATGGGACCGTCTTCGATCAACTGTCAACCCGGCTGGGATGGGTCAACCTCCTCCTGGGCGGCTTCAACCTCCTCCCGGGATTCCCGCTCGACGGGGGCCGCGTGCTGCGCTCGATTGTGTGGCGGGCCACCGGTGACTACCGGCGAGCCACCGAGATCGCCGGCAACGGTGGCCGGATCGTCGCAGGGCTGATGATCGCGGTCGGAGTGCTGAGCGTCTTCTTCCAGGGGAACTTCGGAGGGGCGTGGTGGATCGTGCTGGGATGGTTCCTGTTCCAGGCGGCCGGCGCCACCCTCGCTCAGTTGACCGTCAAAGCAGGGCTCAGCGGGGTGGTGGCTGCCCAGGTGATGACGCGCACCCCGATCGCCGTCGGTGGGGATCTGACCCTGCAACAGGTATTTGACGACTATTTCATGGCGAGAAACGTCTCGGCGTTTCCGGTGCTCGTTGACGAGAGGGTCCGGGGTTTGATCTCCCTCAAGCGCCTCAGTGATGTTCCCCGTGACAGGTGGAGTGAGGTGCGTGTCTCTGAGGTCATGCAGGTGCTTGAACCCGACGACGCGGTTGCTGCCGATACGCCCGCCGAGGAACTCCTGGTCAAGCTGAGCGGCACCGGTCAGCGAGTGGTGGTCGTCGAGGATGGCAGGCTGGTAGGAATTGTCTCGCCAAGCGACATCACCCGGTGGATGCAGCGACCATCTTTCTCGTAGGTGCCGTGTCTCACCCGAGGGGCCGGGAGGACGTGATCGGGCGTGTGGGTCCCAGTACCGAACCTGCTTCGTAGGTAGGGGGTAATGCAGTGACGGAGGGCCGCTTTCGATGACTGCTGGTTGGTAAATCCCCCACCCTGGGCATTCGTAGCCCGATAATCGGGTCCACATGATGCGATTGATGACCGTCACGAATGGTGCGCCACGTTTCTCGGAAGCGCAGACCCACGATCTCGACAATCAGGTGAGCGGCGTGGACTGGTTCTGGCTCGACGTCGACTCGGTTGAAGATGGCCTCGTCGAAGATATCGGGCGTTTGTTTGCATTGAACCGGGTCGGTCTCGACGACGTGTACACCCTCAGCGAATTCCCCAAAGCCGATGACTACGACGATCACTTGTTCTTCTCGTCACACAGTCCGGCCCTGGCCGACGATCGGGTTACTACCGAAGAGCTAGATGGGTTTCTGTCCGACGGATATCTCATCACGTTCCACCGGGCACCGATCCCGGGAGTTGAGTGGACGCTCGAACGACTTCTTCAAGCAGAATCCGTTTCGTCGTTACGGCCGAACGGGTTGTTGGCGAGCATCCTCGAAGCTGACGCCCGTAGGTCGCTACAACTCGTCGACGCCATGGAAGCCCAGATATTCGAACTCGAGTCGCGGTCGGTGGCGGGAGATCCACGAGTTGTCGGGCTGGTGCAAGCGTTCCGCCGAGACGCCATCGTCTTGCGGCGCGTGCTCGCCCCTGAGCGCGACATGGTGCGCAGCCTGATACATGAAGGCATGCCGGGCATCGACGAACGGGCCCGGCGGAGACTCGACAGCGTCTACGACGATTGCTACCGGGTGGTTGAATCGCTCGACATGGCCCGCGCTCTTTTGGCCTCGGTTCTGGAGACGTACAGGAGCACCGTCGCCGAGCGCACCAACGAGGTCATGAAAGTGCTGACGGTGTTCTCGGTAATCATCCTGCCGCTGACACTGCTGGTCGGGATCTACGGCATGAACTTCGCCAACATGCCCGAACTGGATTGGCCGTTTGCCTATTTCGTGTTGCTGGCCGTCATGGCGACCATCGCCGCCGGTCTGTGGGTGTACTTCTCGAGGCGCGGGTTCATCGGCGGCCCCCGTCTCCCCCGGGTCGATCGGGTCGTCGGTCGTGGACTGGCCGGTCTTTTTCATCTGACCACCGCCCCGGTGCGAGAGGTCGTGCAGTGGCTGGTCGAAGACGAGGACTCGTCAACGTCGTAGTCACGAGATCTTCTTGGGGTAAGTGTGAGCTCACTCAGGGATGAGAGGAGTTCGGCCGCGCCCGGGAGGAGGCCGGGAGAGGGCGCGCCCCCTCCCGTTAATCTCCGGTTCTCCTTGGTAGCTCGTAGTTCGTGAGATTGACAGGCCGTTGCCGGCTGCCAACCGGCGACCACGGGACCACCGACCATGTGCCGGTCGCCGGCTGTGGCTGCTGCAGGACTTCGGGCCGCGAAACTCCGGTCTAGCACTCTATCGGGTAGAGTGCTAGCATCTGGCACTCAGAGCCATGGAGTGCTAACCCGAGTGAAGGAGGAACTCCACAATGAAGCTCAAGCCGTTGGGTGATCGCGTGGTCGTGAAGGCCAAGGATGATCAAGATGCCCGCACTGCTTCCGGTATCGTCATCCCCGATACCGCCAAAGAGAAGCCGGTGTTGGGTGAGGTGCTGGCCGTTGGGCCCGGTGAGGTCAACGATCAGGGTGTACGCGTCCCGATGGACGTCAAGGAAGGCGACACGGTCGTCTATTCGAAGTACGGGGGCACCGAGATCAAATTCGAGGGCCAGGATTATCTGATCCTCTCATCTCGCGACTTGCTCGCCATCGTCGCTTAAGGATCAGGAGGATTATCAATGGCTGCAAAAGAATTGCGCTTCGATGAGGACGCCCGTCGCTCCCTCGAAGCAGGAGTAAACAAGCTGGCAGACGTGGTGAAGGTCACGCTTGGACCGAAAGGCCGCAACGTCGTACTGGAGAAGAAGTGGGGCGCCCCCACTATCACCAACGACGGTGTGACCATCGCCAAGGAGATCGAGCTGGACGACGCCTATGAGAACATGGGCGCCCAGCTGGCCAAAGAAGTGGCTACCAAGACCAACGACGTCGCCGGCGACGGAACGACCACCGCCACGGTGCTTGCTCAGGCGATGGTGAAGGAAGGTCTCCGCAACGTGGCGGCGGGTGCCAACCCGATGGAGCTGAAGCGGGGCATGGAACAGGCGGTCGCCAAGATCGTCGAATTCATCGGGGAGTTCAGCCGTGAGATCACGTCACGGGACGAGATTGCCCACGTGGCTGCCATCTCGGCCGCCGACAACACCATCGGCGAGAAGATCGCCGAGGCGATGGACAAGGTCGGCAAGGACGGTGTGATCACGGTCGAGGAAGGCCAGACGTTCGGCATCGAACTCGAATTCACCGAGGGTATGCAGTTCGACAAGGGCTTTACCTCTCCGTATTTCATCACCGATCCTGATCGCCAGGAGGCGGTGCTCGAGGATGTCTACATTCTGGTCGCCAACCAGAAGATCACATCGGTCAACGATATGTTGCCGGTTCTCGAGAAGGTCATGCAGACCGGAAAGCCGGTCATGATCATCTCCGAGGACGTGGAAGGTGAAGCTCTGGCCACCTTGGTGGTCAACAAGATCCGCGGCACCTTCTCGTCGGTGGCGGTCAAGGCTCCCGGATTTGGTGAGCGTCGCAAGGCCATGTTGCAGGACATCGCCATTCTGACGGGCGCCACCGTCATCTCCGAGGAAGTCGGACTGAAGCTCGAGAACGTTACGCTCGACATGCTCGGCAAGGCCCGCAAGATCGTCGTTACCAAGGACGACACGACCATCGTCGAAGGTGGCGGATCCGACGCCGACGTGAAGGGCCGGATCAAGCAAATCCAGCGGGAGATCGAAAACTCGGACTCCGACTGGGACCGCGAGAAGCTACAGGAACGGCTGGCCAAGCTGGCCGGCGGGGTCGCCGTCATCAAGGTCGGCGCAGCCACTGAGGTGGAGCTGAAGGAGAAGAAGCACCGCATCGAGGACGCACTGTCCGCCACGCGGGCGGCGGTTGAAGAGGGCATCGTTCCCGGTGGCGGTGTTGCGCTGCTCCGTGCCCAGGACGCCCTCGACAAGGTGCGCGGCGGCACTGGCGACGAGAAGACCGGTCGTTCCATCGTGCGCAAAGCGCTCGAGGAGCCGCTGCGGCAGATCGCCGTCAACGCCGGCTTTGAAGGCGGTGTGGTCGCCGAGCATGTCCGTAACGACGGCGGGACCATGGGCTTCAACGCCCAGACCGGATCCTTTGAGGACCTCATGGTGGCCGGGATCATCGATCCCGCCAAGGTGACCCGCTCGGCGGTGCAGAACGCCGCTTCGATAGCCGGTCTGTTGCTCACCACCGAAGCGCTGATCGTCGAACAGAAGGAAGAAACACCGTCCATGCCGGGCGGCGGCGGACCAGGAATGGACTTCTAGAGAAGATCCACGGTCAAGAAGAAGGGGCCCCCAGGGGCCCCTTCTTCTTGCTTTGTTCTTGTTCCCCGGCCGACAGGGGCGGCGGTGGTTGGGCTAGACGTGCTGGAGGAGCCCTTGGTCGGCCACCCCATCATCGCGCCCTGCTGCCCGTCCAAACTCGACAGCCCCTCCCCCCACGTCCAGAACGATATCCTGGCGGTCCTGGACGACCTACCAACCCGCAACGATGTCCCGGCGGTTCTCCCCGGCCCCCTTACTTCTCCACTGCTCCTTCGGTGATCCCGATGAGGCCCTGATACAGGCCGACGTTCTTTCTGTATTCGTGTTCGAGCAGTCCCCATACCGAGTGATCGAGCCACTCGCCCCGCACCTTGATCTCCTGGCGCAGGATCCCCTCCCGGAAAAAGCAGAGCTTCTCGGCCACTCGCTCACTTGGCCGG
>DATEVB010000086.1:0-2121 GCA_035282865.1 Acidimicrobiia bacterium
CTCTGACATGACACCTCCTCATAGTGGAAGTCTCCACGGTTTGAGGGGATACCCGGTGTTGATCTGAGGTCCAGCTGTAGATGGTGGCGCCTTTGTCGACGAAATAGCGGCGTTGGAATCGGGCGACGGGGGTCTGCACGCCGACAGCGAAACGTTGTCCGTCCGACGAAGACAGGGTGCCGTCTCCCCATAGTGCTGCGATCGGCTGGGTGTTGTGGAAGTTGATGATTGTGTCGTTCGCTGCGGTCAGGGTTTCGTGGCGCAGATACCAGGTGCTGATCCAGCTCAGCTGGTCGGCTGACATGGGTATCCCCTCAAAGTGTGGAGACTTCCACTATGAGGAGATGTCATGTCAGAGTTACGTAGAAAGTATGACCCGGAGTTTCGTGAGGGGGCGGTGCGGATTGTCCGGGAGACCCACAAGCCGATCGCGGTGGTGGCTCGGGATTTGGGAATCAACGCCGGCACCCTGGGGAACTGGTTGAAGAAGGACCGTATCGAGCGTGGTGAGGCTGAGGGCCTGACCGTCGACGAGCGGGCTCGTCTGGTGTTCCTCGAGAGCGAGAACGCTGAGCTGCGAATGGAGCGTGATGTCCTCAAGCGTTCAGTGGTCCTCTGGGTGAAAGAGGCGACACGATGATCGTGGCATCGTTTATCGCCGCCCAAAGGACCGACCATGGTGTCCCCCACGCGGCGGCTTGTCGGGCCTTGGGAGTTCCACAGTCGACGTTCTATAAGTGGCGGGATCGTCCGCTGACCCCACGTCAGATCCGCCGGGCCCGTCTCGATGAGGCGGTCAAGGAGTCTTTTGACGACTCTGGGGGGACACCGGGGACTTATGGGTCACCGAGAGTGTGGGAAGACCTGATCGAAGACGGTTGGGAGGTGTCGAAGAATACGGTGGCCGAGTCGATGGCCCGCCAGGGCCTCCAGGGCCGAACCCCGAAACGCAAACGACGGGGCTTGACCCGCCCCGACAAAGCCGCCGCACCGGTCCCTGACCTGGTCAAACGCGACTACAACACCAAAGAGATCAACCAGAAGTGGTGTGGTGACCTAACCGAGATCCCTACCGACGAAGGCAAACTGTATTTGGCCACCATCAAGGACCTCGCCTCGCGGCGACTCCCCGGGTTCGCCATTGGAGAGCACCACGACGCCGAACTGGCCAAAGCCGCGTTGTGTATGGCGGCTACGGTGCGCGGCGGCAACGTCCGTGGTGTGATCTTTCACAGCGACAAAGGAGGCGAGTACACCGGCGACACCTTCGCCAAAGCGTGTGAGGCGTTGGGGGTGGTCCAGTCGATGGGAAGGGTCGGGTCGGCTCTCGACAACGCCGCTTCGGAGAGTTTCAACTCCACCCTCGAATGGGAGCTGCTGTCGCGCCGACACTTCGCCACCAAGGACCAGGCCCGCCGCGCAGTAGCGGAGTTCATCGACGCCTACAACCACCAGCGCCGTCACAGCAGCTGTGAGATGAAGCCCCCCGTCGTCTACGAACAGATCCTCGCCGACCGAGCCGCCCAGGAACGAGCAGCATGAAAACCGGTCTCCCACAGCGACCTCGGCACCCTCGGAGGCGACCCGATAACGCCAATGACGCAAACCAGTCAGAGCCTGCAACAATCAATCAGCAACCCTCCACGATTCGAGGGGAAGCCCAGACAACCAGACGGCCCGCGATGTGCTCACCCACGCCATCACCCGGGACTGGATCGACCAGCCCGCCGTCGCCCGCCAAGCCCAACTTGATCCTCACGACACCCGACGACTTACTCCCACTTGCCCGGCCGAAGACGACGAGTTCAACCAGCTTGAACAGCGTGTCCGCGGGCTCATCGCGCAACGCCAGGCACGATCACGAGAGACGGAGCGCACAACCGGCCGCAGCCTGTAGTCGCCGCTGCGACCGAAGACCGGCCTTCCACCGCGAAGCTGTCGTCCAGGGACAGATCTGGGATAGCGCCGATTGCCGGTTCAAGGACTGTCAAGCCGTGACGGTGGCGGCACCGCTCGGCGTCGTTATGCGCTGCACTGGCTTTCCCAGACAGCGGTAGAGCTAGCGGCGACGTGTGCCGGATCGGGCGGACTTGAAAGGGCTGACCCCACCGATCATGTTTC
>DATEVB010000087.1:0-48316 GCA_035282865.1 Acidimicrobiia bacterium
GCCGGCCGGCGGCTTCCCGCTCCGAGCTTCCACCATTCAACCATCGACTGCGAACCGGGCATCATCAACGACCGACCACCAATTGCCGTCTACAGCCTGCGTAGCTTCTCGGCGAGAGCTTGCAAAGCCCGGCTCCGGTGACTGATGGCGTTCTTGTCGGCAACGTCCATCTCAGCCAGGGTGCGGCCATCCACCTCAAACACAGGGTCGTAACCGAAGCCCGAATCGCCGCGCCCGGTGTCGATGATCCGGCCCTCCAGCACACCCTCGGCGACGATCTCCCCCCGGCCCGGTATGACCAGGGCCATCACGGTGCGGAAACGAGCCGACCGCTCGGGTTCTCCGGCAAGATGCTCCAACAGAACCCGGACGTTGTCGGCATACGAGGCCCGCTCCCCCGCGTACCGCGCACTCCGGACGCCCGGCGCCCCGTCGAGAGCACTTACCTCCAGGCCGGTGTCGTCGGCGAGCGACGGCAGGCCGGTGGCGGCGGCCACCGTCCGCGCTTTCAAGAGGGCGTTCCCTTCCAGGGTCGGCTCGGTCTCCTCGACATCCGGCCAGTCGGGACCGGCCGCGATCTCACTGACCAATCCGAGTCCCAGCAACACTGCTTTCATCTCGCCCAGCTTGTCCTCGTTTTTCGAGGCGACCACCAGTCGCTCGATCCTCACGGGGCCACGGCCTGCCGTTGCAGAACGAACAATTCCTCGATGCCCTTGGCAGCCGCATCCAGCATGGCGTTCAGCTCCTCCCGCGTGAACGGAGCTCCCTCCGCCGTCCCTTGAACCTCGACGAGGAGCCCTCGCCCGGTCATGACCACGTTCATGTCGACATCGGCGGCCACATCGTCGACATACTCCAGATCCAGCAGAATGTCCCCGCCGACGTTGCCGACCGAAATGGCGGCCAGGAGGTCGTGGATCGGGTTGGCGGCCAGACGACCGGTTGCCAAAGCATCTGTGAAGGCATCGTGCATGGCGATCCAGGCTCCAGTGATGGCGGCCGTCCTGGTGCCGCCATCAGCCTGGACTACATCGCAATCGACCCGCATCATCATCTCCGGCATCCCCGACAGATCGACCACCGACCGGAGCGCCCGCCCGATCAGCCGGGAGATCTCCTTGGAGCGTCCACCGGTGTAGTTGTCCCGCCGGATTCTTTCCGCGCTGGAGCCGGGCAACATCCCGTACTCGGCGGTCACCCATCCCGTGTCACGGCCGCGCATCCAGCGCGGCATATCTTCTTCGATTGAGGCGGTACACAAGACACGGGTGCGACCCATTTCGATCAACACCGACCCGGGGGTCATGTCCGTGTAGCCCTGGGTGATCCGTACATGTCTCAGCTCGTCGGCCGGCCGCTCTCTCGATGTCACTCCGCTCTCCTCGGTCTAGACATTCACTACCATTCCGGGGACGGCCAGCCCGACCGGCTTCCCGAATGTATGCTCCGCTTCCTGTACCGACCGCTCCGGGTCGAGCGCCGGCCAGATGTGTGTCAGCATCAGCGCCTTCGCCCCCACCCGGCGGGCGATCTGTCCGGCCTCGCCGGCCGTCAGGTGATGCGACCAGGGCTTCTCATCCGCCGACCCTTGATAGGTCGCCTCGCATAAGAACAGGTCGGCGCCGTCTGCGATCCGGGACCATTCCCCCTGAGGTCCGGTGTCCGCCGAGTAGGCAAGCACCCGTCCGGTCCCGTCTGTGGCCCTCACCCCGAGGGTTGGCACAGGGTGATCGGTGACGGCGAAATCAACCTCAATACCACTGATGGTGGCGTGCTCTTGGTCGTCCTGCACCCGGAAGTCGAGTGTCGCACCAAGTGGGTGGTCCGGGTCGCCCAGAAACCCTTTCAAACGCTCCGCCAGACCTGCCGGAACGTAGGTGGGAATGCCAGTCCTGGCTAGCCCGCCGTACTTGACGGCATGGTAAAAGCCCAAAACGTCGAGGCAATGGTCGGCGTGCACATGGGAGATGACGAGCGCATCGAGCGTGGTGAAGTCGATCACTCTTTGTAGTGCGGCGAAGGTACCCGATCCGGTGTCCATCCAGATGGAGGTTTCCTCATGTTGCAGCAGGTACCCGGAGGTTGGCCGACCGGGGGTCGGGTAGGTGCCATTAGAGCCGAGGATTGTGAGACGCATGGCCTCGAAGTGTACGACACCATCCCGACCTGCTCCTCATGAGAAACCGGGCTCGCCGGCAGTCGGTTCAGCCGACGACCCGCAGCACGACTTCGTTGATCGTTCCGCTCCGGAGAGAAAAACCGCGTAATTCAGGAGTGCCTGCCAGCCCGACGACGAGGTAGATCCAATCCGGTTCCGCAGCCAGCCGAAGGTCGGTTATCGACGGAAACGCGGCCGAGTGGGGATGGGAGTGAAACGCGCCGGCCAGCTCCCACCCGTGGGACTCTGCATGTCGAAGAGCGCGAAAATGCTCGGTCGGCTCGATGGTGTAGGAGGATGACGAGTGGTCCGCATTGGTCAGGCAGTAGACCATGCGCAGCCGTCCTTCATCATCGGCGGCCAGCAGGCCGCACGCCTCTTCGGGATAGGAGAACCGGCTGTGGGCCATCATCGCCTCGTAGATCTGCGCCGGGACCTCAAGGCTGCGCTCCTCGCCGGCCGTCGCCCCCACTACGCATCACCCCCGGACCGGAGGAAAGCGAGGGCCACCTCGGGTGAGGTCGTCCGCGGCATGGCGGGTAGCGATCGGAGGATGTGACGGCCGTACCGGCGTTTCATCAGCCGGGAATCGAGCAAGGCGACCAATCCACGGTCCTCGGTCGATCGGATCAGCCGTCCCGCACCCTGGGCGAGCAGAATGGCTGCTCGGGGCAGATCGACGGCGTTGAAGGCGGACAGACCGGCCAGCTCTGCCGCTTCCCGTCGGGCAGCCCACAACGGATCGTCGGGTCTGGGAAAAGGGAGCTTGTCGATGACCACCAGCTCGAGCGATCGCCCCGGAATATCAAGACCTTCCCAGAACCCCATGGTCGCGACCAGCACCGAGGTCTCGTCCTGTTCGAATCGCTCCACCAGCCGCCGCTTGGGCAATTCGCCCTGCACCAGCACGCTGAAGGGCATCTTCTCCTTCAGCCGACCTGCCAGGGCTTCGAGCATCCTGTAGCTCGTCGTCAGGACCAGGGCACGGCCACCGGATGCCTCGACCAGCCACTCGGTCTCGTCGAGTGCGGCCGCTTGATAATCGGGCGATCGGGGTTCGGGCAGTCGAGCCGCCACATAGATGCAGGCTTGCGCGTCGTAGTCGAACGGGCTTCCCACCCGCACCGACCGGTAGCCGAGCGGTTGGTCTCCTTCTGCCTCGAAGCCAAGGCGAGTTGCCACCGGCCGCAGCGAACCCCCAACGGACAGCGTTGCGCTCGTGAGCACCACCGGCCTCACCGACAGGAGGTGTTCGGCCAGCAGCGGCCCCACCTCCACGGGCGCAAGCCGGAGCGAAGGGCGGATGCCTTCGCCCTCCACCCAGGCGACGTGACCTTCCGGGGGACTCAGGGCCATGGCAATGTCGCCGGCCAGATGACCCCCCAATCGCAAGACACGGGCCCGAGCCCCCAGCGATCCCGGGGTCGAAGGTTTGGTGTCACGAATCGCCGTCAACACTTCCCCCACCGTTGCGGCCGCGGCGGAGAAGGCAGTACCGATGGGCGTCGAAGAGGGTTGGGGGATCCTTCCGAGCGGTGTCTGCCTGAGGGCATCGTCGACTTCGCGAACTCGCCGGGTCAGATCCTTGAGAAGACGCGGCGTGGAGGCTCCTCCTAGATAGGAACTGGCGGACCGCTGGAACTGCCAGAACCGCCCTTCCGTCATGTCGATCCCAAAAGCGGATGCCATGGTGTCTTCGAGTCGGTGGGCTTCGTCGAATATGACCAGGTCGTGCTCGGGGAGCACGCTCCCACCCATTATCAAGTCCGCTCCATAGAGGTGATGGTTCACCACAACGACGTCGGCTTCCTGCGCTGTCTCCAGTGCCGCCATAGCAAAGCAACTCTCGCCCTGCGGGCACCCATCGCGGCCCGGGCATTCGATACCGGCCACCGACACCTCGGACCAGAGTTCCTCGGGTACTTGCTCGGGTAAGTCGTCTCGATCGCCGGTGCTGTTCAAGTCCGCCCACTCCGCCAGCAGCCGGATGGTCTCGGGGAGGGCTTCCTCTTCAAAGAGACCCTGTTGCGAAGAGCCCCCTTCAGCTTCGAGGCGTTCAACCAGACGCGACCGGCAAAGGTAGTTCTTGCGGCCCTTGACCGTGGCCCACCTGAACGCGATCCCGATCTCGGCGAGCACGTCCGCCAGGAAAGGCAGATCGCGGGCCGATAGTTGATCCTGGAGGCTCTTGGTGGCAGTAGATACCACTACCCGCCGGCCGGAACACAGCGCCGGAATCAGATATCCGAACGACTTGCCGGTGCCCGGACCTGCTTCGCACAACACGTGAGCGCCGTCATCGATGGCCGAAGCGATAGCCGCGACCATCTCCTCCTGTCCCCCTCGGCGCCGCCCACCGGGTTTTCGATCCACCACATGCTCGAGTGCCATTTGGCTGCGCTCTATGAGCCGGTCGGGAAGGTCGATGTGTACGGTCACGATGGGTCATGGTAGGCCGGGGTTGCCGGTTCCATAACGTTCAGAATCGGGCCGCAGGGGCCGATAATGAGATGTCCTTCATGTTGGATACAGTTGAGGCGATATGGATCGAAACATCGGCATCCTCACCGCCGGGGGCGATTCGCCCGGTCTCAATGCGGCCATTCGCGGCATCGGCAAGACGGCTCATCGTTCCTACGGTATGAACGTGATCGGTTTCCGCGACGGGTTCCGGGGGCTCATGCAGAACCGCACCCTCCGGCTGGACGGCCACCGACTGTCGGGCATTCTGACCGCCGGCGGAACCATTCTCGGGACCAGCCGCGACAAACCCCACAAGATGCCGGTCGGGGGCCGGACGATGGATATGACCGACCTGATGGTCGAGAACTACCACGAGAACCATCTGGACGCGTTGGTTTGCCTTGGTGGTGGCGGTACTCAGAAGAACGCGCTCCATCTAGCCAAGGCCGGGCTGCGTATGCTCACGTTGCCAAAGACGATCGACAACGATGTTGCGATGACCGATGTGACCTTCGGGTTCGACACCGCTCTGACAATCGCCACCGAGACCATCGACCGGCTGCACTCCACCGCCCACAGCCACCACCGCATCGTTGTCGTCGAGGTCATGGGACACAACGCCGGCTGGCTGGCGCTCGGAGCCGGGTTGGCGGGTGGTGCCGACGTGATCCTGATCCCCGAGATCCGCTATGACCTCGAACGGGTAGCCCAGGCGGTCATCGAGCGGCGCCAGGCAGGCAGCACCTTCAGCATCATCGCCGTCTCAGAAGGGGCTCTCTCTCAGAAACAGGCCGATACCCTCGAGAAATGGAAGGCCCGCAAGAAGAACGCGGGTGAAGGAGAAGCCCTGCGCAAGGCAACGTCGAAACTCGAGCAAGCCCTCAACAAGCAAGCCGAGCACACCCACCGCCTGGCCAGGAACCTCGAGGAGCTCACCCGGCTGGAATCCCGGGTGACGATCCTGGGACACGTGCAGCGAGGAGGGGTGCCATCGCCGGGCGACCGGGTGTTGGCCACCCGCCTCGGGAGCGCCTGTGCCCGGTATATCAACGAAGGCATTCATGGAGTCATGGTGGCGGCCAGGGGAGAGGGCACCGAGCCGGTGCCGCTGGAAGAGGTCGCCGGGAAGCGGAAAACGGTCCCCCTCGATCATCCCTGGATCAACACGGCCCGGTCGCTCGGTATCAGCTTGGGAGATTGACCGGTTTGCCCTCACCAGCTTGTGCCCCGCCCCCATCGAGGTGTCGGCGGGCAATCCCGCCGGCGGTCGTCGTGCTCAACCCACCCGCCTGGTGGCGGGCCCTGTTGCCACAGCCGTTGCCCGCAAGACCCGCAACCTGCTCTGACGATCGACACTGGTGTGTGCGTCGTATGGATCTTGCAGGCAGTGGTCTGAGCCTCTCGCCGACCACCCGATCCATCACGCAGTCGATTTAGTCCTCTTCGACGTCCGACTCAATCCGGCCGAGGTCGCGCTCCTGCCCGGTCTCATCGTCGGTGACCCGAAGGTCGCCGCCACGCTCCTCCTCGATGACGTGCTCGATCTCCGGGCGGTAGATCTTCATCAATTCCATGAAAGCCGCCGACCCTGCCCCGGCCGGCGCTCGTCTGTGCTTGTAGTACACCCAGCCCCGTTGCTCGGCATAGAGCAGGAAGCGGTGACCTCCGTACATGAGCACAGCCAATCCGGCGATCACGCCGGCGATGACCAGCGCCACGTCCATGAGGTCATGGTGGCACCGAATGGTGGCAACCTCAATCCAACACGTCGAGCAGAAGGGATAGGAGCAGTCCCTCGCTTGCGCGAGGGACTGGACGGTGGAGGTGCGGGGATTCGAACCCCGGTCCTCTGAGGCTTCAGCGCCGGCATCTCCGAGCGCAGCCGACAGCGAGCTTTCGGACGGTGGGACCCTGTCGGCAAGTTTCCCTCCGCCCTATCCAGAGTTGTACTTACCCCGCCGGTCCCGGAATCCCGGCGGGAGCAGCCTACGTTGGCGACGCCTGATCCGATCGGTGTAGGCGGCCCTCCTGGTCAGACGGGCTGTGTTACTTACGCAGCCAGTGCGAAGTTGTCTTCGGCACTTATCGTGTTTCCGGCTCTTTAACGAGGACTCCGGAGACCTCGGCTCGCTTCCGTCGCTTCAACCCTCAAAGTCGAAACCAAGTCACCCCCTTGGGCGCTTCTTCAGCACTCCCAATGTAGCCGATCCGGCGAGTTTCGCCTTCCCGTTTCCGCCCAGTGTCGTGTGTCGTAGGCCCGTGCTGGTTCCGCCGAACCATTCCGCGTCATCCGACCAGGACGCAGGACGAGGATGCAGGCCCATTGGGCAAGGGCATCGAAGTCCGCGAACCCGGGCATGACCTGCGACTCGGGACACGGGGTCAGATCGAAATATGTGCCCGCGTCCGGTACCGTGTCGACCATGCCGGAGCTCGAGAACCCTTTCCCGGAGGCGACCCGCCGCGAGCCTGGTGGCTCCCGGACCGCTTCACTGGCGCTCGGTGGAGCCGCGCTCTCTCTGGCGCTGGCCGTTGGTTTGCTGGCCGCCTTCCTCTCTGCCCGCCAGGATGTCGCGGCGCTGCAAGACCAGGTGACGCAACTCGAACAGCTGGTATCTGCCGTGGCCGGCGATATTGTCTCCGCCGGCGATCGACTCGCATCCCTCGAGTCCTCCGGCGCATCACAAATCGGGGGAGATGCCCCGGCCTCTCTGGTCGGCACGGATCTGCCCCGATATCCCCCAAGCGGGCGGGACACCGCGCTGGGCCTCAGCCTCACCGCGATCAGCGGGGTGCACTTCTACGACGGAACAACGATGACGTTCGACCCGGCCGACGGAAAAGCGCGCGCGTGGTTTGTATGGGCGCATTGGTGCCCCTACTGCCAGCAGGAGCTGCCGATCGTCGCCAACTGGCATGCGAACCACGCCGACGAGTACCTGCATCTCGAGCTGGTGTCAATCACGACGAGCATGGACGACAATGCCTCGAATCCGTTGGTGCCTTACCTCGAGACCAGCCAATTCACCTTCCCGGTGCTGATGGACGAGTCGGGTGTCTTATCTAGGAAACTGGGCGTAAGCGCCTTCCCTTTCTGGGTCTTCACCGGTCCCGACGGGTCCGTCCTCGGTCGAACGGCCGGGTTGCTGCCGGAAGAGCAACTCCTCACGATCTTCGACGAGCTTGAGCAGCTGGGCGCTGAGGCGTAGGTCGATCAGTCGTTCGACCCCTGCCATACCTGGGGAATACTGGAGTTGGCAAGACCCGATGAGGGAAACCGGCTGAGCACGGCCAGGATGACGGGCCGGCGGCGCAGTCGTCTCGGACCCCACCCGTCTATCGTCGAGTAGCCATGAGTAATGGATCAGAACTGAACACTGCCGATCGGAACACAACCGAGCGCCTGCGAACCGAGCTGGCGAAGGTGGTGGGTTCCACCCAAGTGCTCTCCGAACAACCCATGGTGACCGGGTACGTTACCGACTGGACGGGCGCATGGAGCGGCTGGACCCGGGCGGTAGTCCGGCCCGGTACGGTCGGCGAGGTCCGGGAGGTCGTTTCGCTGTGCCGAGAGGCCGGGGTGCCGGTCGTCGCCCAGGGAGGAAACACGGGACTGGTGGGCGGATCAGTCCCTCACCACGGCGAAGTGGTGCTGTCGTTGCGCCGGCTGACGAGGCTCGACCCGATCGAAACGATCTCGGGTCAGGTCACGGCCGGCGCCGGGGTCACCATCGCCGCCCTTCGCGACCATGCCCGCCGGTCGGGTTTCGAATACGGGGTCGATCTGGCGTCCCGGGACTCAGCCACCGTCGGGGGAACCATTGCCACCAACGCCGGTGGCATCAGGGTCATCGCCAACGGTGACACCCGCCGTCAGGTGCTCGGGCTCGAGGTGGTCCTTGCCGACGGAAACGTAGTTTCCCGCCTGGCGGGCATCGAGAAGGACAGCGCCGGGTTCGACCTCTCCCAGTTGTTCGTCGGAAGTGAGGGAACATTGGGCGTGATCACTGCCGCCCGGCTCCGACTGTCACCACGGGTCGGCGGCGAACGCCACGTCGTGTTGCTGGGGGTGTCACATCCGTCGGACGGTCTGGGTCTGCGCGGATCGGACGTAACCGCCCTCGAATTCCTCAGCCACAGTTGCCTCGCCGTTGTGACCGAACACCTCGGCCGCAGCCTGCCGGCCGTGGGTGAGCATCCTTACTACGTGCTGGTCGAATCGAGCCGCCTCCCCGACCTGGACCCGTCCACGGACGCGCTGATCGACACGCGGCTCTGGGAGTTTCGCGAGGCGATCACCGAGACCCTGAGCGCCGGTGGGGTGCCCCACAAGTTCGACGTCGGCGTACCCCTCCCTCGCCTCGATGAGTTCGTTGCGGACCTGGAACAACTAGACGGTGAGGTATTCGTGTTCGGCCACCTCGCCGAAGGCAACTGCCACGTCAACGTGCGGGGACCGGCCGACTATGAAACGGTGGCCGACAGGGTGTTGGGGCTGGTTGTCGAATACGGCGGGACGGTAGCAAGTGAGCACGGGATCGGTGTCGCCAAAGGTCGGTGGCTTCACCTCACCACCTCGCCCGAGGAGCGGGATGCGATACGGCGGATCAAACACGCACTCGACCCCCATCGAATCCTCAACCCGGCGGTCACCTTCGCCCCCGCAGGGTAGGCGCGGGAAGGTGATTCCGAAGCTCAGACTCGACCCTTCCTGCGGACGGCCCGATCCATCTCCCGTTTCTGCTGTTTCTCCTTGAGCGCGTGGCGCTTGTCGTAGCGCGCCCGGCCACGACCGAGTCCCAGCTCGACCTTAGCTCTCCCCTCTTTGAAGTACATACCCAGCGGGACGAGGGTCAGGCCTCGTTCAGCTACCTTGGAGGCGATCTTCTCGATCTCCCGCTTGTGAAGCAGCAGTTTGCGCTCCCGTTCGGGCTGGTGCCCCCCTTCCCGCGAGAAGGCGTAGGGAGCGATGTACGCTCCGATCAGCCAGGCCTCGCCCTCCCGGACCATGACGTAAGCATCCTTCAGGTTGGCCGTGCCGTTGCGGAGGCTCTTGACCTCCGATCCCTGCAAGACGAGCCCTGCCTCAAAGGTCTCGGTGATCTGGTAGTCATGTCGCGCTCGACGGTTGGTGGTTATGGCCTTCACGACAGATACTTCATCGGGTCGACCGGAGTACCCCACTCCCTGGTCTCGAAATGCAGATGAGGCCCGGTGCAGTACCCCGTGCACCCCACGTAGCCGATCACGTCGCCTCGCCCAACGCGCCGACCTTCCGACACGAGGATGGAGCTCTGGTGTGCGTATAGGGTACTCAGGCCTCCACCGTGATCGATGACGACGGTGCGCCCGTAGCCACCGTAGGTGCGGGCCAGGATGACCGTTCCCGATTCGGCCGCCTTGATCGCTGTACCGGCACCGGCGTTTAGGTCGAGACCCGTGTGCAGCTTCTTGGTCCCGAAGATCGGGTGAATCCGATACCCAAATCCGGATCCTACCGAGGCGTTGACGGGCCAGCCGAGAATGCCGGGGCTCTCTCCGCTCCTCGACTGTCGGGCGGCGAGTTCGGCGGCAATCTGCTCGGACTCCTGCTCGAGCGCCGAGACCTCACCCTCGAACTCCTCGATGTCCCGGTTGACCCTGACCAGCAGAGCCTTGGCGTTCTCCAGCTCTGCCTCCACGTCCCGACGGCGGGCATCGACCTCGGCTCGATACCGCTCGAGTTCCCCGCGCTTGGCCTCGAGGCCGGCCAGCAGATCCTCGGTTTCGGATTGGCGGGCTTCAACCGACTCCTGATGCTGCTCTTCCTGGAAGCGGAGTACTTCGAGCGAGTTGATAAGGGTTCCACTGCCTTCGATGATATCTTCGGCGTACTGCAGCCCCAGCTCGACTTCCGACACATCAGCGGTAGTGAAAACGAGCGACGAGAGCCCGGCTCCTCCCGCCATATATAGCTCCACTGCCTGTTCGCGAACCAGCTGGCGAGTGTCGCGCACCTCCAGCCGGATCTCAGCCAGTTGCCGTTTCAACTCGGCGATCTGCCGGCTGATATCGGTGAGCAGCTGCTCGGTCGCGGCAATCGATGTCTCGACCTCAAGCAGGCGGCCTTCGGCATCGGCCAGCTGCGATCTCACCTCGGTCATCCGCGCTTCGGTAGCAGCGAGTTCCGATTGGATCTCGCCTCGCTCGCCTCGTTCCGCAGCGATGCGTGCGTTGAGGTCTTTGATGTCCTGCTCGATTTGGCTGAGCCGTTCCTCGGACGATTGCGCCAGCCCGGGAACTGCCGTCATGAGGAGCGACCCAACCACCAGCAGCAGGGCGAGGCGCCGCACCTTTACACCTTCAGGAACCGGCGAAGCCCGAGACCACTGCCGACGATGCCGGCCACTGCGCCGAACAGCAAAATCAGAACACCCCACCGAACGAGGAAGTCATAGCCAACCGAGAGCCGGATCAGGAAGTCCTCAGGTTCGAGCCCGGCCAGGAAACTGTGGCCGGCCCACACCGCGGCAACGGCCAGGGCCGCACCGACAAAGCCCTGCAGCATTCCTTCCAGTAGGAAGGGAATCCGGATGAACCAGTTGCTGGCGCCTACGAGTTTCATGATGCTGACTTCATCGCGGCGGGCGTAGATCGCCATCCGGATCGTGTTGGCGATCAGCACCACGGATGCAGCACCCAACAAGATCGCCAGGCTCAGTCCAAGCGCGTTGAGAATGTTGCTGATGTTGGAGAGCTGATCGAACCGGTCGCCGGCGGTCACCGTCTTGCGTACCGCCGAGTTGTCCAACAAGCGGAAGGTGATATCGCGGTAATAGTTGACGTCGGTCAACTTTATGCGGACCGAGGCGGGCAGGATCGAGGCGTCGGTCTCCTCGAGCAGCGCCGGCTGGTCGGCGAACATCTCTTTGAATTCGAGCCACGCACAGGTCTTGTCGCAGTAAGAGGTCTCCTCCACCTCATCCCACGACTGGATCTCTCGCTGCAGGTCGAGCTGGGCGGCCTGCGAGACGTCATCCTTCATGAAGACAACAACGTGGACGCCCTCCTGCCACCTGGTGGTGTTGACTTGAAACAACTCATTGACGACCAGCGCTCCAAACGCCAGCGTCAGCGACACGAACACGGCGAGAATCGCCGCCAGAACTACCAAGGCGTTGCGCCGCAAGCTCGTGAACGCCTGCAGCACGAGATAGGCGGCCCTGCTCATGTAGACGGCTCCGGTTCCGGGACCGCGGCTGGTTCCAGGTCCTCGGAGGCCGGGGGCGGCCGCACGGATGGCTGTTCGACTGGAGGGGCGGCTTTCTTGGCCTGCGGCTCGTCTTCGTCGCTTCGGAAACTCTCGTAACGTCCCCGACTCTGGTCGCGCACCACCCGGCCGCGTTCCAGCTGGACAACCCGCCGGCGCATGGCGTCGACGATGGCATGGTCGTGAGTGGCCATCAACACGGTCGTGCCGGTCCGGTTGATCCGGTCGAGGATGCGCATGATGCCAACCGAAGTGGCCGGATCGAGGTTCCCGGTCGGCTCGTCCGCCAGCAGGATGGGGGGTCGATTCACGAACGCTCGCGCCACCGAAACTCTCTGCTGCTCTCCCCCGGAGAGCTGCAATGGGTATCGATCACCTTTGGTCGCCAGGCCGACCAGTTCGAGCACCTGGGCCACCTGGCGGTTGATCACAGTCTTGGGGCGTCCCAGGACCTCCAGGGCAAACGCAACGTTCTCGGAAACGGTCCGGTTGGGGAGCAACTTGAAATCCTGGAAGACGGTGCCCATGGAACGGCGCAGGTTGGGCACTTTCCAGCCCGGCATGTTGGTGATGTCCTTGCCCGCCACCCAGATGTTGCCACGGGTGGCGCCTTCCTCCCGAAGCATCAGGCGAATCAGGGTCGATTTGCCCGACCCTGATGGCCCGACCAAGAAGACGAATTCGCCCTTCTGTACGTCGAGATTGACGTCACGCAAGGCGACGATGCCGCCCTCATACACCTTGGTGACATCTTCAAGAAGAATCATAAGAACAACAACCTCAGTGGGGATTCCGCGAGCGGGAAAGCCCAGTTTCCTCTGCTTGCCCCTGCTCCGCCGCGCCGCTTGCCAGGTTACCAGTGGCCCGCCTCCATCAGTAATCAATCCGCGGTTGATCCGCCCGACCGCTCCTGGCGCCCTCGACGCCAATGCAGGTATGCCTCCACGAATGGATCCAGGTCACCGTCGAGAACACCCTGCACATTTCCAACCTCGAGATTGGTGCGAAGGTCCTTGACCATCTGGTACGGCTGCAAAACGTAGGAACGAATTTGCCTGCCCCAGGCCGCTTCCTCCTGGTTGCCCCGGATCTCGTCGAGGTGGTCTAGACGCTCCTGACGTGCCAGAACGGCCAATCGAGCCTTGAGGATCGCCATGGCGCGGGCCCGATTCTGGAGCTGGGACCGCTCGGCCTGACAGACCACAACCACCCCGCTCGGCAGATGGGTCAAGCGGACTGCCGAATCCGTGACGTTGACATGCTGGCCGCCCGCCCCCTGCGACCGAAAGGTCTCCACCCGGAGATCCTCGGTAGCCACCTCGACGTCCTCCTCTTCCACCTCGGGAATGACGTCGACGCCGGCAAAGGAGGTGTGGCGCCGGGAGGCTGCGTCAAAGGGGCTGATCCGAACCAACCGGTGAACACCTCGCTCGCCCTCGAGGACCCCGTACGCATGATCTCCCGTGACAGTCAGGGTCGCCGATTTGATTCCTGCCTCATCGCCGGGTGTGACCTCGTCGACTTCTACCTGAAATCCCTTGCCCTCGAGGTAACGGAGATACATACGAAGAAGCATCTCGGCCCAGTCCTGTGCGTCGACGCCACCCGCGCCGGCGTGCACGGAGAAGATGGCGGTGTGATCGTCGTACCGACGGAAGTAAAGTGACTCGATCTCGAGACGGGACAGGTCCCGTTCGATAGCCAACAGCTCTTCGGTCACCTCCTGCTCGGCAGCGGGGTCGGCCTCTTCGGCAGCCAGTTCGAGAAAGACCTCAGCGTCGTCCAGAGTGGCCGACGTTTGTCGCACCTTGGTGACGAGTTGTTCGTTGCGAGCCAGCTTCCGGTTGACCTCGGTGGCGCGTTTGGGATCGGTCCACAGGTCGGGCGACGAGGCTTCTTGGCGAAGAGTTGCTAGCTGGCGCTCCTTCTGGTCGACGTCAAAGGAACCTCCGGGCGTCGGCGAGGCGGATGCGGAGCTCGTTGAGTAGGGCGCGGGGATCGGTCGTGTTCATGCGTTCTGGGATGGTAGTCACGAAGTCACGAGCGACGAGCCAGCGGATCTGGTTGGAGGGAACCGACCCCCCTCCGTCGAGCCCTGCGGGACTCGACACCTCCCCCCTTCTCACTCACTTCGTTCGCAGGGGGGAGGGAACCGAACGAAAAACTGTCAGCCGACGGCTCCGTGGCACTTCTTGTACTTCTTGCCTGATCCGCAGGGACAAGGATCGTTCCGGCCGATCTTGTCGGATACGGCTTGACGGACGTTCCCGCCCCCAACCGCGGCAGCCTGCGCCTGGACGCGCAACTGTTCCTGCTTGGCTTTCTCCGCCTCCTGAACGATTTGGACGTGGAAGAGATACCGAACGGAATCCCGCTTGACCACATCGACCAGGTCGGCAAACAGGTCGTATCCCTCCCGCTGATACTCGACCAGCGGATCACGTTGACCCATCGCTCGCAGACCGATCCCCGCCCGCAGGTAATCCATCTCCGACAGGTGCTCGCGCCACTTGTTATCGATGACCGAGAGCACCACCGTCTTCTCGATTCTGCGCAGCACATCGGTTCCAAGCTCCTGCTCGCGACGGGCGTACACGCGGTGGGCTTCCTCGACGGCGGCATCGGCCACGTCACCCGCATCAAGCCCGTGGCCCCCGTCGAGGTCATCACGATCAAGCTCTGTGGGGTACAGCACAGTCAGCTGGCGGATCAACTCGTCCCAATCCCAGTTCTGCGGAGATACCTCGCCCAGCACAGTGGTGACCGTCGTCTCGGTCGTTTCCGTGATCCACTCTTTGGCAATGTCCTCACCCTTCTCTCCCAGAAGGATCCCGTTCCGCCAGGCGTAGATGACTTCGCGCTGACGGTTCATCACTTCGTCGTACTTGAGCACGTTCTTACGGATTTCGAAGTTCTGCGATTCCACTTGTGCCTGGGCCCGCTCGATAGCCCGGCTGACCATCTTCGCTTCGATCGGCACCTCGTCCGGTATGTGCAGCCGCTCCATGATCGCCGCCACCCGGTCTTTGGCGAACCGTCGCATGAGGTCATCGTCGAGTGACAGATAGAACCTCGACTCGCCCGGATCACCCTGACGCCCCGAACGGCCGCGCAACTGGTTGTCAATGCGTCGCGACTCGTGACGTTCAGTTCCAATCACGTAAAGGCCACCGACGCCGAGCACCTTGTCGCGCTCGGCGGCGGTCTCGCCCGAGAGCCGCTCAAAGGCGTCGGCGAACGACTTCTCGTACTCGGCAGTTTCCTCCTGCAGGCCGGCCCTCTGCATCTCCTGGTGAGCCAGTTCCTCGGGATTACCGCCGAGCATGATGTCGACCCCGCGGCCGGCCATGTTGGTAGCGACGGTCACCGAGCCAAGCCGGCCGGCTTGGGCAATGATCTGCGCCTCCCGAGCATGGTGTTTGGCGTTGAGAACCTCATGAGGGATACCGCGTTTGGATAACGCTTTAGAGAGTCGCTCTGACTTCTCGATCGAAACGGTGCCCAGCAAAACAGGCTGACCCACCTCGTGACGGGCGACAACATCATCCGTCACCGCGCCGAACTTGGCGATCTCGGTTTTGTAGACGAGATCGGCCTGGTCGATGCGGGTGACGAGACGGTTGGTTGGTACCTCGACCACTTCCAGCGAGTAGATCTGGGCAAACTCGGCGGCTTCCGTTTTGGCGGTACCCGTCATCCCGGCCAGCTTCTCGTACATCCGGAAATAGTTCTGGAGAGTGATGGTGGCGAGAGTCTGGTTCTCCTCCTTGATCTTGACGCCCTCTTTGGCCTCGATTGCCTGATGAAGACCCTCGGAATACCGGCGACCCTCGAGCACGCGGCCGGTGAACTCGTCGACGATGTTCACCTCGCCGTGATCGATGAGGTAGTCGACATCCTTGAGGTACAGCTCCTTGGCGCGCAGAGCGGCGTCGAGATGGTGGACGAGGTCCACAGAAGCGAAGTCGTACATGTTCTCCACACCGAGGACCTGCTCGACGCGCGCCACCCCTTCTTCCGTGGTGATCACCTGGCGTTTGCCTTCGTCGACTTCGTAGTGCTGGTCGCGTCGCAACCGGGCTGCGATCTTGGCGAATTCGCGATACCACTTCACCGTTTCGGACACCCGACCGCTGATGATCAGCGGAGTCCGAGCCTCGTCGACCAGGATCGAGTCGACCTCATCAACGATGGCGAAGTGGTAACCGCGATGAACCAGATCCTGGGGCGTCATCGCCATGTTGTCGCGCAAGTAATCGAATCCGTATTCGTTGTTGGTGCCGTAGGTGATGTCGGCTGCGTAGGCGGGTCGCCGCTCGGCCGGAGTCAGCCCGGCCTGGATGAGCCCGACGCTCAGCCCGAGGAAGCGATGGATACCACCCATCCAATGAGCGTCCCGGGCGGCCAGGTAGTCATTCACCGTCACCAGGTGCACGCCGTTGCCCCCGAGGGCGTTCAAGTAGGACGGCATAGTGGACACGAGGGTCTTCCCCTCACCGGTTTTCATCTCGGCGATCATTCCCCGGTGGAGCGCTCCGGCACCTACGACCTGAACGTCGAAATGTCGCTGCCCGAGCACTCGCCGGGCCGCTTCCCTCACCACCGCGTACGCTTCGGCTTCGAGGGCGTCGAGAGTTTCACCCTCTGCCAATCGGGCGCGAAACTCATCCGTCTTTGCCCGTAGCTCGGAATCCGTCAACGAGGAGACGGCCGGCTCGAACTCGTTGACGCGCATTGCCAGCGACTCGAGGTCACGCAGCACGCGAGTTTCCCCGGCGCGAAGGACCTTGGTGATCAGCGACATCATCCCATCTTATCGAGGGGTCGTGTTAGGCAGGCACCGTGGTGAACCGGCGGGAGTCTGGGAAACCGGGCCGTCACACAGGCTGGACGACGATACCGACCTTCTCGAGCAGGGCGGCAGGATCAACGCCGACCTGTCCCGGGGTCACTTGATCCAAGATCGTTCGCCCGGCCGCCGATACCGGTTCGGGCACATCCAGGAGCGTCCCGTCGACCGTCTTCACGAGCACCAACTCAGGACCGTGCCCGGCCTCAACGGTTTGCGTGACCATAGCCACTTCGCCGCCGTCGAGCAGGAGCAACGAACCGGGCGGATAGATCCCAACCAATTCGATGAAGGCGCGGACAAAATCAGGATCGTAAAACGACCCCGAGCCCTTCAACAGCACGCCGAGTGCGCGGTTGGGAGTCTCGGCCCGGCGGTACGATCGGCGCGTCGTGATGGCGTCGTACGTGTCGGTTGTCGCCACGAGCCGGCTGAAGAAATGCAGGTCGTGTTGGCGACGCATGACCCTGGGATACCCACTCCCGTCGAAGCGAGCATGGTGCTCCAACGCGACGGTGGCGGCGATCTCCTGACCCGGCGCGGCAGCCGCCATGATCGAGGCAGCACCTTCCTGCGGATGCAACTTGATCTGCTTCCATTGATCATGATCGAGCCGACCGGGAAACTGAAGGATCGACGGATCGACGCGAATCTTGCCTAAGTCGTGCAACAGCGCGCCGATCGCCAGCACTTTGAGCTGGTTGGCTTCCAAACCGGACATCCGTCCGAGCGCAATTGAAAGGATGCAGACGTTCACGGAATGAAAGAACGTGTACTCATCGTGGCTCTTCACGGTGGAGAGCAGGAGGGAGGCCGCCGGTTGAGAGATCGTCTGTTCAACCAACTGCTCGACCGCCCAGGATGCGACGCTGAGGTCGATGGGTTCATCCGCATCGAGAGCAGCAGGCAGGCTTCGCAGAACATCCAGAGAACGCGCGTAGGAACGGCGCAAGCCGGCGAACGACGAGTCGGATTCCAGATCTGATTTGGTATATGGCGACTCGTTCAGACGTACGGTGCTCTCCGCCGGCACGTCGCCGGACAGACCCGCCACGAAGGCTCCCAGATCCGAGATGTCGGCGCCGGCGACCGGCGACAAGAAGGTGACCGACTCGATGCCGCGACTCTGCATGGTGCGCAGGAGGGCGCTGGACTCGAGCGAAGCGTGGGCGAGCAAGGTTCGATCGAGATAGAACGAGTCGGTGAGCAGACTCAGCACCACTTCACCCCCGGCCCCTGACGCCAGTTCCCCTGCGGACCGGGTGGCGGCCGTCAGAGCTTCACCCGTGGTTGGGTGTCCGGTGGGATATAGCGCCATCTGCCGGGATAGCGCCTGCAGGTCTTTGAGCAAGCGGCGAGCGCCTAGATCCCTCGTCATCGTTGTGCCACCCCCAAGGCTTCCCGGGCCGCCGAACGCAGCTGCCGGACTTTGGCCGAGAAGGCGAACCGTCTCTTAGCAAGACTCTCGAGAGCCTGTCGAGCGTCGCCGCTCGGCCGCTCGCCCAGCACCCGGATGATGCGTTCTTTCTCGTCGGTGTCGAGATTCGCCGACCAGAGAGCACCGATCAAAAGCGAGTCGGCCTCGCCGCTGCCGCGCACTCCGAGCATTGCGATGGCCGCCTGCCGCACACTCTCGTGGGGGTCCACCAGGGCCGCTCCGAAATACTCCACGCTTCCGCTATCCAGGCTGGTGAGCGACCGCAGGGCCTCCACGCGGACCCGGTGGTCCTCATGAAGGAGCAGGCGGCGGACCGCCCCAACACACTCAGTGTTGCCAGAGCGGCCGAGCACTACGGCCAGATTCCTCACGAGGAACCACCGCCCGTCGTCGAGTCGCGCAATGACGCGGCCAGGATCACGCGTCGACTCTCTGCCGAGCACGTCGAGCAATGTCCTGCGTCGAGCCCGGTCTTCCTCAACCGACATGATGTCGATGAGCGCATCGACATGGCTGGGAGCAAGGATGGAAAGGAGGCGTTCCGCCGAGTCGGCACCATCATCGTCGGCCACCTTGCCGATGAGGGCTTCGAGAACGTCGGGAGCGCCCGCCTGCGAAATCGCCTCCGTTACCTCAGCGGCGCGGTGTTCGGGATAGGTTGGATGATCCACGGCCGCCCGGAGCCACAGTTCGGCTCGCCGGTAACGACCGCGTCGGATGCTGGCACTGATCTTTCCGGTCAGGACGCGCATGAGCCTGCGAAATCGGTCGTCACGTTCTTCGACCGCCAGCAATCCCCGGAATGTGTCGAGCGTCTCGTAGAAGTACCTCGACGGATCGGGAAACTGGTTTCGCAGCGAGGCCAAGGCCTGCCGCTGGGGCAATTGGCCCTCGAGATCGGACAGTCGGCCTTGAACCCTGGCCGCGACGAGCTCTCGCGCGGAGCGGACCGGCTCCGGAGACTCGAGAAGGCCGAGGAGGTCCTCGGGCCGCTTGCCGGTCTGGTCGGTTGCTATCCGTGCATAGTCGAGCAGTAATGAGAATCCTCGCGAATCGAGGTGGGGAGCAAGGAGGGCCAGCTCGTTTCCGGCGAATTGATCGAGGAACACCCGATCAACCCGGTCGTCCTGTCCCGCCAGGAATCCATCGAGAACGGACACCTGGGAGTTCTCGTCGAAGTAGAAGAAGGCATCGACGAAGACGGTGACAACCGTCTCACGTCCCGCCACGTCGTTCTCAACAACGCGGGACAAGACATCCCGGTACCGATCGTGGAAGACCTTCTTCAGCCGTTCCCTGTCCCCCTCAGTTTCCTCGAGCAAGCGACGAGCGAATTGTTCCGGGTCGGCGCCTTCAGTCATGAGGGCCCGAACGCCGGCGTCGCGCTCGACTGCCTCGACCGGTTCGCCGAAGGAGCTCAACAGCGATCGGGTCACGACTGCGAAACAGGAGACACCTTGCTTGGTGAGGATTACACCTATCCCGCCTGCTTCACGCAGATCTTCCTCGTCCTCGGCTAGAACGCTGAGGAAGGTGACGATGTCGGCGTCGGAAGGCTTGCCGGAGAAGGCCAGCACTTCCATGTTGTGCACAAAGCACTGCTTGACGAGCCGCTCGGCGGCACCCCGCCCTACCGCAACTTCTTCGCCGTCGACCAGGAATCCTGCCGGCCCGACTTCCAGCGACAGCTCCCGATCTCCGATGGCCTGCCGCAACGAGTCGGCCACCCGCCGGAACGCGCCCTGCGACGCCGGATCGGGGTAGAGGTTGTACACCGTCCAGGCCGCGGACAAGGCTTCGACCACCGCGCAGGCGCGAACCAGGTCAGCGGTCATCCGTCGATGCTGATGAGATCTTCTCGAAGAGCGTACATGACCGCCTCGTTTCGAGAATGCAGGCCGAGTTTGTCGAGGATGTTCCGGACATGGTTCTTGACCGTGTTTTCGGAGATATAGAGCTTCTCTCCGATCGCGCGGCTGGTCTGCCCGTCGGCGATGAGCTGGATCACTTCAACCTCTCGACCGGTCAGAGTTGGTTTCCGCCCCACAACCACCTCGCGGTGTTTGAGCAACTGGGCGACGGTTTCGAACAGCTTGCCACCCATCATGGGCGATACCACCGCACCTCCGTTTACTACCCACTTCATGGATTCCACAAGCTCGGGAAACGGTGTCGATTTCACGATGTAACCGCGGGCTCCTGCCTTGATGGCCGCCAGCAGGTCTTCTTCCGATTCACTCGACGTCAGCAGCACTACCTTCGATGTGGGGGATACACCGATGATCTTGTCGACCACCTCAACGCCCGACATGCCCGGCATCAGAACGTCGAGAACTACCAGATCTGGTTTCAGCTCCTTGGAGAGCATTACCGCGGCCATGGCATCCTCAGCCTGTCCGACCACTGCGAAACCGGCATTCGAAAAAGCGGCCGACAGGCCGGCGGTGAAAAGCGGAGCGTCGTCGACGACGAGGACCTTGGTCATGCAGGCTCAATCAGGCCGTAGGCTCCGTCGCGGCGCCGGTAGAGCACGGTCGGCAGATCCGAGTCGGCACTGTGGAAGAAGAAGAAGTCGTGCCCAAGCGTTTCCATTTGCAACGCAGCCTCCTCAGGCGTCATAGGTTTCATCACGAATTGCTTGACTTTGACGATCTCGAGCGCTTCGAGTTCAGAAGAATCTTCGACCAGTTCAGCTTGCTCATTGAGATGTTTGTTGTCGGCACGGCGTGAGCGAGTGATCAGACGACCCTTGAGTTTCTTCATCTGCTGACCCAACCGTTCCGCGGTCACATCGAGGGCCGCTTCCGGAGTGCTGGCTGCTCCGGCTACACGAACGACGTTCCCTGCCGCCGACGCGGTGATCTCAACTCGGAAGCGCTCGTCGGCGATGCGAGGGTTCCGCTCCTCCGTTACCTCAATGTCGGCCGAGCTGATACCGTCGAAGAACTTGGCGGCACGGGAGATCTTGCTGGCGGCCGACTCCCGAAACCGATCTTCGATCTGGAAATTCCGGCCGTGCATCTTGACGTCCAAGGTCAACCTCCTGGATTGGGGCACCCGCTGCCGTGCTCACTCGGAGCGACCGGGCCAGATGAGCCACTGAACCGACTTCGCTCGGCCGCTTCGAATCGGATCACACGACAACTCTACCTGCCGAAGTCGCCGTCACGGCGTAGCCGGCGGATTCACCGGCAGCCTGCCGGGCAGCCCACAGGGTCGATCCGGTGGTCAGCACGTCGTCAACCAGGATGAGACGACCGGGTGGAATCGGGCCGGCACCGAACCGGACCACACCTCGCGAGTCTCGTCGCGTCCCCGCATGAACGGGAGCCCACAGCGGCCGACGTAACACGTCCACAAGCTCCAATCCGGTGACGGACGCCAGCGCCCTGGTCAACTCGAGACCCGGATCCACCCCGTACTTCCAGGTCCGCAGGAGCACTCTCCTCACCGGCACCAGCGAACCCGCAATGCCGTCCAACACCTCGGCCATACGCTCGGCGAGAAGGCCGGCCGCCGGCCGGATCCCCTGGTATTTCAAACGATGCACGAGCACACGGGCCGGGCCGGCATGAACAAAGCCGGACCCGACCAGCAAGCCTCCGGGTATGCGCCTCCGCCCGGCAGGAATGAGCTGATCACGACATCTGCCGCAGAGCAGACCACTCCCGGCCCGCGAGCAAACCAAACAGACCACGATGACACCGTACCGGTCACTACCGACAGAATCCCGTGACATGACCACTGAGAGTGGCTAGCTTTAGGGCGGGGCTCACGCTGGGAGGCGAAGTGAACGGAACCGTTGAAATCAACCGGGAGCGGCAGAGGCTGCGCCGGTTGCGCAAACTGGCCGCGGTGTTGACCGTCATCACGGTCTGGATGTGGTGGCGCATCGCCAATGGTGAAACACCTTGGCCGGCGCTCCCTCACTTTTCCGACGAGGCGTTGTTCTGGCTCCCCGGGATCATCATCATCTTGCTGCTGGCGATGGTCCTGATCGTCCCGATGTTGGGAAACGCCCGGTCACCCCACGTCATGTTCCGTGCCGAGCAGCTCGACACGACATTCGCCGACGTCAAGGGGCTGGGTCGGGTGCTCGATGAGGTGAGCCACACACTGCGGGTCTTGCTCGATCACGAGACACTGAGAAACCAGATGGGTGGTTCACCGCGCCGGGGAGTCCTGTTCGAGGGCCCGCCCGGCACGGGCAAGACGCATGTCGCCAAGGCCATGGCCAGGGAGGCCGGGGTCCCGTTCCTCTACGTATCCGCCACCGCTTTCCAGAGCATGTGGTTCGGGATGACTGCCCGCAAGATCCGGTCGTTCTTCCGGGCCCTCCGCAAGGCCGCCCGCCACGAGGGCGGCGCCATCGGTTTCATCGAAGAGATCGACGCCATCGGGCTGAGCCGTTCACGGGGCAGCACCATGTCGGCCACACCGTCGAAAATGGTCGAACCATCCATCAGCAGCGACACCGGTGGGATGGTCAACGAGCTCCTCATCCAGATGCAGAGCTTCGACGAGCCGACCACGAGAATACGGCTGATCGGACGGCTCAAGGATCTCGTCAACCAATTCTTGCCCGAGCACCGCCACCTGACCAAACAACCCGCTCCTTACGCCAACATCCTCTTGATTGGAGCGACCAACCGCGCTGAAGCCCTCGACGCCGCCCTGTTGCGCCCGGGACGCTTCGATCGGGTGTTGCACTTCGGACTGCCAGGTCTTTCCGGCCGCCGCGAGTTGATCGACTACTTCCTCGAGAGCAAGGCCCACGCAGCTGAACTCGATACCGACCGGGTGAGGAACGAGCTGGCCTCCGCAAGCCTCGGGTATTCACCGGCGTCGCTCGAGCGGCTCTTCGATGAGGCGCTCCTCCTCGCCCTGCGCGCCGAACGGACCTCGCTGTCGTTGGAGGACGTCCACACCGCCCGGCTGGAGATCGAGGTCGGTCTGCCCGAACCGATCGACTACCCGGAGGACGAAGAGCAAACCATCGCCGTGCACGAGGCGGGTCACGCCACCATGGCCTATCTGGTCGGGAAGGGCCGACGGCTCGAGATGCTCTCGATCATCAAGCGACGGGAAGCCCTCGGTTTCCTCGCCCATCGCCTCATCGACGAGCGCCACACCCAGCGCCGGAGCGAACTGGTCGCCTTGATCCAAATTTCGCTCGGCGGCATGGTCGCCGAGGAGTTGTTCTTCAGCGAGTCCGGCACGGGTCCGGCCGGCGATCTCGCCTCGGCCACTCAGGTGGCGGCCGAAATGGTGGGGTCCCTGGGTCTGGGAGGCTCGTTGGTGTCGTTGCGCGCCTTGGACAACGGCCCACTGGGAGGCAATCTGGTCGCCAAAGTCCTGGCCGACCCCCAGGGAAGGGCAGCCATCGACATCATCCTCTCCGAAAACAAGGGCGAGGTGGGCCGCCTGCTCGCCCAGAACCGTCACATCGTCGAAACCCTCCGCGACGCGCTGCTCACCCGCCACGAACTGATCGGAGACGAGATCCTCGACGTGATCCGGAAGGCAGAGACGGCCCAACCGGCCGGCCCATCGGTCCAGATCATCGACCTTCGAGAAGAAAGCGAAGTTGACGGTTAGCGGTTCGCGGCTGGGTCGGACATCCAACTTCCCACAACTTCAAACCTCTCTACGTTCCCTCTTTCCAGGTGGCGAGGTAAGCCAGCTGTTCATCGGTCAGCACCTCCAGGCCGCAGCCGAGGTGCTCGAGCTTGATCCTCGCCACCTCTTGATCCAGCTCCGCGGGAAGGGTGTAGACATCCGGTTTGAGGGTTTGGGCCCGTTGAACCAGCCATTCGGCGGCCAGGGCTTGATCCGAAAAAGACATGTCCATGACGTCGGCCGGATGACCTTCCGCCGCACTCAAGTTGACCAAACGACCCTCAGCGGCGACGAGCAATCTCCGCCCGTCGCTCAGGACATACTCCTCCAGGTTTTCCCGCACGGGCCTGCGTTCAACGGCCTGGGCCGCTAGGGCCGGGAGATCGAGTTCAACATCGAAATGGCCGGCATTGGCGAGGATGACGCCGTCCTTCATCCGATCGAAGTGACGATCCCGGAGCACATGCTTGTTGCCGGTCACAGTGATGAAAACATCGCCAACCGAGGCGGCATCGTCGGCGGTGAGAACCCGATACCCGTCCATGGCCGCTTCCAGAGCGCGGACCGCATCCACCTCGACCACGACCACTTTGGCGCCCATTCCATTTGCCCGATCGGCCACACCCCGACCACAGTCCCCGTACCCGACGACCACCACGGTAGACCCCGCCAGGAGGACATTGGAAGCCCTGAGGATGCCATCCATCGACGACTGCCCGGTGCCATAGCGGTTGTCGAAGAGGTGCTTGGTAGCACTGTCGTTGACCGCCACCACCGGCAACCGCAGGGTTCCGTCGGCCGCCATGGCGCGCAGGCGGATCACGCCCGTCGTCGTCTCTTCGGTAGAGCCGATCGGCTGTAGGTCGGTACGCTCGGTGTGGAGCACGGTCACTAGGTCAGCACCGTCGTCCATCGTGATGTCAGGGTCGGTGTCGAGGACCGCATGAATGTGCCGGTAGTAACGCTCGTTGTCCTCCCCCCGGACGGCAAACACCGGGATCCCATCATCCACCAGCGCGGCAGCAACGTCGTCCTGAGTGGACAGGGGGTTGGAGGCGCACAAGACGACGTCGGCCCCGCCGTCGCGCAATGCCAGCATCAGGTTGGCGGTCTCGGCGGTGACATGCAGGCAGGCGGCCACCCGCCGACCGGCCAGCGGTTGCTCCATCCTGAATCGCGCTCGAATCACTCCCAGCACGGGCATGCGACGCCCCGCCCAGGCCACCCGTCGGGCACCCTTTTCGGCCAGCCCCGGATCGGCGATGTCGTAGTCCATGATCACTCCTCGTTGAGTAGAACCTTGAGATGCTCGATGACATCGACCGGCACCGGGTCGATCCCCTCCTGCTCGGCGAGCTCGACGGACACCATGTCGCCGACCAAGGCCAGGCCGGCGATGCGAGCCAGACGGGACTCGCCCTGGGTCCACACCTCTCCAATCACCGGCACGCTTCCCGAGATCAGACTTGTGGTGAGGGGGAACCGGCGCTGCACCTGGGGGTGCTCCTCACGGTCACGGAGAAGAACGATCCCCACCGAGCGGCGGGTGAGCGCCTCCAATGCCGACCAGCCGACGATTTCGTTGTGGTCGAGTTCCGGAAGCACCGACCAGAACGCAGGCCGCTTTCCGTTCTCGTTGATCTGCGTCTTCCATCGCTGCGCTACTGGAGCCGTCAGCCCACTCGAACCGTAGATGACGGATATGCGGCCGGCTAGGCCCTCCGCCAGATCCATGGCCAACTGTCCGGCGGGACCCGTGCGGCCATCACCCCACAGCTCACCAACCACCGATGCGGCCTCGTGGAGCGCATCCGTTTGTTGGTCCGTGACGCCCGCCGATTCCAGCAATCGCAGCACACCGCCGGTCAGATAGCCGAGCGCCGCCCGGGGTTGAAGCCCGGTCGGTACCCGGACGATCGGGACATCCCGCTCATCGGCCAGATCGCCCAATGCACCACCGCCCGCCACCATGGCTACCGGCAACTCGAGCGCCCGCGCCTCCTCTACCACCGATCGCGTCTCCTCGGTGTTCCCCGAGTAGGAAACGGCGATCACCAACGGCCGTAGCCTCGCCGCCCACCCCGGAAGGGAATACCCCTTGTTGACGGCCACAAGTGCCGATGGGATCACGGCGGCCGTCAGATCGCCCGAAATGCCTGACCCCCCCATTCCACACACCAGGACGGTTTCCGCCCGAGGCATTGGGGGTGGATCGAGCTCGGCCGCCCACCGGTACTGATCGCTCAATCCGGCCAGCATCTCCCACATCGGGCTCATGAGTCGCCGCGCCGGGTAGCTTCTTCGACGAGCATGATGGGAATGCCGTCTCGTACCGGATACCGTAGGCCACAACTGGTGCACACCAATTCCGGATCCTCCTCCCGCAGATCGCCCTTGCAGGCCGGGCATACCAGGATGTCCATCAACTCCTTGGGAATCATCATGTGGCCTCCACGATCGAGCGGACCCGGTCGACGAGCTCGGCAACTGCCGGCGCGTCGGCCGCTTCGACATTGAGCCGCAGCACCGGCTCGGTATTCGACGGCCGAAGGTTGAACCAACGGTCGTCCCATTCGATGGTCAGACCGTCGGTCCGATCCTGACCGGCGTCGGTGAACCCCTCGGCCACCAGCTCCAGCGCCCTCGCCTGGTCTTCCACATGAAGGTTGATCTCACCCGAGGCGGCATATGGTTCGAACTCTCTGCGAAGCTCCGAGAGCGGCCGACCATCCTCTGATAGCACCTGCAGCAGGACCAACATGGCCAGCATCCCCGAATCGGCGCAGAAGTTATCACGGAAGTAGTAGTGACCAGAATGCTCTCCCCCAAACGCGGCGCCGGTGTCGGCCATGATCTGCTTGATGAAGGAGTGCCCCACCCTGGTGCGAACCGGCTCACCGCCGGCGGCGCGCACACTCTCGGGCACGGCACGACTGGTGATCAAGTTGTGAACGATGATCGCTCCGGGTTCTTTGCGCAAGAACCAGGCGGCAATGATGGCGGTGGTTGTGCTGCCCGAAAGCGGTTGGCGTTGGTCGTCGACGAAGAACGCCCGGTCGGCATCTCCGTCGAAAGCCACTCCGAGGTCGGGACGTTCGCGATCCATCAGTGCGAGAAGATCGCGAAGATTCTCAGGGTTGAGTGGATCGGCCGGATGGTTGGGAAAGGTCCCATCCGGCTCGAGGTAGAGGCCGGATAGGTGGGCCGTCAGGCGATCGAACACCGCAGGCAGAACCACTCCTGCCATGCCGTTCCCCCCATCTACGGCCACCATGAGAGCACCGATCCGTTCAGGATCGACGATCCCGAAGAGGTGTTCGATGTACCCGGGAAGGGGATCGAACGGTTCGATCGTCCCGGTCGCGTCGCGGTCCGGAAGCCCGGCTTCAGCGTGCGCCCTGATTGCCGCCAAACCGGTATCGGCGCCTACCGGGGCGGCGCCTTCCCGGCAGAGCTTGATCCCGTTCCATTCCGGGGGGTTGTGCGATGCGGTGATCATGGCTCCCGGTACCTGCCGGCTTCCCGACACGTAATAGACGGTGTCGGTCGCAACCTGGCCTATGTCGAGCACGTCAACGCCTTGGGAAGCGGCACCGGCCATGAAGGCGCCGGAGATGGCCGGGGACGACAACCGGCAGTCGTAGCCAACCGCCATCCGGCTCGCACCGGCGAACTGGGCGAACGCCGCGCCGATCCGACGAGCCGCGTCTTCGTCGAGATCACCCGTGTCGGTCCGCCCGCGTATGTCGTACGCCTTGAAGATCTTCTGCAGGTCGCCCATTCCTGGTCCTTGCTGCCGGTGCCAAACCGCATTGTACGGCCGGATACCACCGCCGGGATACTCGACATGAACCGATCCCTACACTGCACGGCGCACATGACCAGTTCGGCGGCGTTCGAGTCCGTTTCTGTCGTTCTCCCGGCCTACCGTCTGGGTGAGCGCATCGCGGCCAACATGACGGCGGTGGCCACCGCGTTGCCGGGGGCCCAGATCGTCGTGGTCGACGATGGAAGTGACGACGGCACCTACCAGCAGGCGCAGCAGTCAGCCGCGCGCTTGTCCCGCGCCCGGGTGATCAGACATGAACGGAATCGTGGCAAGGGGGCGGCCCTCCAGACCGGTACCGCAGTTGCGGAGGGATCGGTCGTGATTTTTCTCGACGGTGACCTCGATCTGCCGGCCGCCCAGCTGCCGGGCCTGTTAGACCTGTTCGCCGAGCTTGGCGCCGACGTGCTCGTCGGCGCCAAGCAGACGGGGATGAGCGGTGGGCGGTACCCGTGGAAGCGGCGAGCGCTGAGCCGAGTGTTCTCGCTCGTGACCCGCATTCTCTTTCACCTCCCCGTCGACGAGACGCAGACGGGGCTGAAGATCTTCAGACGCCACGTTCTCGACCAAGTCTTTGCCGACTTGCGGATCTTTGGCTACGCCTTTGACCTGGAGCTATTGGTTCGCGCTCATCAGGCCGGGTTCCGGATCACCCAGGCACCCGTCGACCTGCGGGTCGGTGCCTCATCCGCGCCATTGCGTCTCGCTACGTTGTGGGAAATGTTACGAGACACGTTGCGGATCTTCCTGTGGTCCGTCCGCCGACCGAGCTAGGCGCTCTGACCGCCTCCCCTCGTCTTGCCCAGCGCCTTCTTGAACACCAGATCGCGGTAGGAAGCGAATTTCGGAATCAGGATGATGGCGGTTGCCACCAGCGACGCCAGGTTCAACTGCAATGCCGTGCTCGTCCCGAAGATCTTCTCGGCCAGCTCGACCAGTCCCACCGTGGCAGCCCAGGCAGCCACGTTGACGGCGTAGAAGACGGCCGTTTCACGCACAGAGCCTCGCCCTTCTTTGATCTGGAAGGTCCACCGGCGATTGAGCACATACGACATTCCCGTTGCCAGCACAAATGCCCAGGAAACCGAGTAGAAGTCCGAAAGGCCAACCACCGAGAAGAAGACGTTCAAGAGCACGAAGTAGACGATGGTGTTCAGACCGCCTATCAAGCCGAGCCGGAAGAATTGGGCCATCGCCTCGCGGGTAACCAGCGTCCGAAGGTAGGGCATCATGCCCTGGACTCCCGCCACGAGTGGAAACCGCTGGCCACCACGAACAACAGACCGCCGATACTGAGGGCTATCCCCACTTGTTCGGCCCAGGTGGATCGAAACTCGAGGGAAACGTTCTCCTCGGTCGGAACAACCACCATCAGGGCCGGCGCAGCCCGGTACGGGCCGTCCGCTCCTTCCGCCTTCCAGTTGGGGAAGTAGCTGACCTTGACCAGATGGGGAATGCCTACGGCCGTCGTCCGGAACGAGATCGCATGGTTGTCGACAACGACGTCGCTGACCACACCACCGCCGGTGATCGGTCGGGTCCCAAGTCCATCGAGGTCTTCGCCGACCCGGGGCCAATCGTCGGGACCGTCTTTGACCAGCCACTCATCGAGCTCTCCATACCGGTCGTACCAGGCGAGCGCAGCCTCATCAAAAGATGCCCCTTCGAACACCGCCGGGACATAGCCGGCAACCTCAACCGCCGAAGACGGAGGGAGCTCGTAGATCGAGAAAGGTGGCGACGAACCCACCTTGTCAAGATCCGATCGCCGGTCCGCCGCCTGTTGTGCCTCCTCCGTGTAGGTCACGTAATAACGCACGTCGTACAGTGCGAGATGCTCGAGGCCCCGATCGAAGTCGAAGGTGTGATAGTTGAGCCCGGGAACCGGACGCGACGGAGACACACTCATCTCGGCCTGATTGAGGAAATGGAACGGAGTCGTGAGCGACGACTCGAAGAACAGCCCCTCCATCGAAGGGTGGGCGCCCTCCGTCCAATACGGAAGCAACATCAAGGACATCGGCGTGCCGTATTTGTTCTGGTCCTTGTTGTATTCCCATTGTACGCGCCCTTCCGGAAGGTCTCTCATGGTGACCATCAGAGCCTCGTATTCAGGCCAGGCTTCCTTGCCCTCGTAGCCCGAGTAATTCCAGCGAGCCCAGCCCGGAATGAAGGTCAATCCTGCCAGACCAATGGACAGAAAGAGCGCCACACCGAAGAGCGGAGCGGCGACCCGCACTTCAACCGACACGGGGGCGATCAGCGTTGCCAGCAAGGCCAGGAGCCCGACCCCGAGTGTGACCCATCCGCCGGTCCCACCCAGAGAAATCTCGGGAATCAACGGGAAAGCAACGACCAGCACGAGAGCAATCAAACCGCGCACCCACCACACCGAGACTTGCGCCGGGATCCGCCGAGACAGTTCTCTGAGCCCCTGCCCGACCGCCAGGCCTGCGAACACGAACACCCCGAAGTAGAAGAAAGGAAGAAAGCGCCCGTTCCACAGTTTGTCCTGCACCTGAGGCAGGTTCCCGGGCAGGAACTTCGGGATCCACAGGACCAGCCAGTAGTAGATCACCGGCATCACCGCCAGGACCACCAAGGGAACAACTCGCGGGGTCCGGCGGATCGCCCACACCAATCCGAACACGGCGGGAATGAGGAAGAACCAGAGTTCGGTCGGTAGCACATTCTTCCAGCCACGCAGCGGCACCCAGGCCATGTCCGCCGAATAGGCGACTCTGGCGAGCAACGGGACAGCCCAGAACCCGGCGATCGAAAACCCGATGAGCCAGGTCACCACAACCGGTTTCGCTCCCCTCTTCCACACCAGGATCGGAATCGATGCCAGGATGATGGCCAGAGTGGTGATCAAATGCGTGAGGGCCGTGAGGGCCAGCACCAGACCGGCGAGCGGGACCAGCTTCTGCTCATCGTGGACGATCTTGATCAGCAACCCGAGGTACACCAGAGCCAAAGCGAACGACCACGAGAAGGAGAACTCCCCGGCCAGAGTCGATGGAATGTTGCCCCCGTAGATCGAGTAGCTCTCCATGAACACGAAGGTGCCTCCGGAAGCGGCCGCCACCAGCGCCGTCGGACGGGCGAATCTCATCACCCTGACCAGGAAGTAGGTGGCGGCTGGAAGGGCCAGGAGTCCGAGGATCGTGACGAGCTTGAAAGCGACCCCGTACGGGAGGATGAGATCGAACAGGACGGTGACCAGGGCCGGGAGAGGGAAGTAGAAGTAGAAGACGGGGAACCCACCGAACCAGCTGTTGCTCCAGCCGAGGACGCGGCCCTCCGGCAGCAGGGTGTCGCGCAGGTAGGCGGGCACCAGGACATGAGCTCCCATGTCCCCGCCTGAAGGCGTGTTGGCAGTCAATAAGAGCACCGGGTTCATGACGATCAAGATCGCCATCGTCACAACACCGATTCCGACCACGGCCACCCAGCGAGGGGTTGAGCCGGCAGAGTCCCGGGGGGATTCCTTAGTCGAGGATTCCATGGGCTAGAAGCGACGCCCCGGCGTCAGGTGCTCTGTTTGCGCGCAAGTTCCAGAACTTCCGACAGAGACACCGGGCTTCCGTCCCGGTCCCACCACTTCTCTTCGCATTTGTGGCATGAGTAGAAGTGGACCTCGGTCTCGTCGGGGAGCTTCTGTTGGATCTGGATCACGTCACGCGCGCCACAGTTTGGACAATGCATGACACCCTCTTCGCGCTAGGTCAGGCGTAGCTTACCGAAACGAACGACCTAGTCCGAGAACCCGGAGGTACGAAGTCTGAAGTTCGAAGTGTTGTTCAGAGCATGTGGTTCGAGTTGGCAGTTCGCAGGTCGCCAGGGGTGGGACCGGATCCCCCTCTCCCCGGACCCTTCGGGGCGGCTCACTCCCCCAACCGAGTCGCTTCGCTCGCCGGAGGGAGAATCTCACTCCTCGAGCAACTTGCCGATGTACCGGCTTCTGCGTTTGCCGTCTTCACGCCAGTAGGCATACCAATACGGACCGTGCGGGCAGGTCGTGCATCCCGACTTGCCGCATTTGACCCACTGTCGGCGGAGACTGACGTCGGATTCGGAGCCGGGGGTCAACGCCCCCGCACCTTCTAAGCGAGCTCGAGCCAGGATCAGGAGGCGTCGTAGCTGGTGCTCATCGAGTTCTTTGACCGCTTCGATGAGATCCCTGTCGAGCGACACGAGACGCTCAGGCGACCTCGAGCGGCGCGAACAAACGAGTAATAGTGCGGTGGTCGGTGAGGGTCCAACCCAAGGGCGGCGTCATCCGGTTGGCATGATCGGCGCAGAACGGGTGACCTTCACCAGGACCGACCGCGGCTACGAGATCGTCCAGCCACACGGCCCGGTCGTCGTAACTGAAGGACATGACGGCGGCGCCGGGACCACCGCAGCGAGTGCAGGTTTGAATCATGGGTTGAACTTAGATGCAGAAGCGAGCCAGAACAAGGATCTACCGCATCATCCGAGCCCGGCCCTGCTCAAAGCCGACCCGACCCGGCGTGAACTGACCCGGCCCTCGAAGATGCCGACCGCAATCCCCTGCTCATCGATCACCACCACCGCCGGCACTTTGTCGATGCCGGCCGATCGGAACTGCTGGGCGTCACCCTGGTAGGCGATCTCTCGGAAAGCATTGGCCGGCGACAGACCGAAGACGGCGTCGCGGACGGGTCCACAAGCATCACGATCCGTTGACGTGAACACGACGACCGCCGGCCACGGCCGGAGAGATTCTGTTCGAACCGTACTCCGCGGCGACCGCGCCCGGTAGGTAGCCCAAAGGCCGGCGGCCGCCACAGCGATGGCTACTGCCCCGACGATCACCAAAGCCCGGACGATCTCATTCACCGATCGGAATCCCGGACGAATAGGCGGTTGCACCCTCGGCTTCAGCGCTCCACGCCGCCGAGAAGGGCGCGGTCGACTCCGCGATCACACCGGAGACGCCGACCTGATCGAGCTCAACCCGCCTTACCGTCCCGGCCGGAATCGTGACCTTCCCCGGGTCCTCGACGGTGCCGTCGGCGTCGAGCAATTGGAACGTGACCGTGATCGAATCGCCACCGGTATTGAGAAACCACAGCGAGGTCCGAGCTGCGCTGGTAGCCCCGGCGCCGGGAAGCATCCATTGCCTGGCCGCCAGGGGCGCCCCCGATGTTGCAGCCACCTGTCCATCGGCTTCGCCCACTACCACCGCCGATACGGGACCGTCCGCTCGCAGGCGGACGGCATAGGCACCTTCGGCGAGGCCGGCCACTGAGAACCGGTCACTGCCTTCGGCCGGGACGAGCCCTTCGACGGCCCCTTCCAGGGGCCCATCGGCGGTGAACACGTCGAGCGTATAGGTGACTTCGAGCGGCCCGTCATTGGCAATAGCCAGGAACGGTTCGAGTTGCCCGACCGCCACGAGCGGAAATTCCCAGACTTCACTGCGCCCAACGTCGGACCAAACGGCCTGATCCGTCCCGCTCGTTTGCACCATGGCCGGAATGATCCGGCCTTGCTCGGTTTGGATCGTCACCGACAATCGTTGTCGGAAAGGAAGCACGTCACCCAACGCCAGGGTCCGCCATGACCTGCCGGGAACGGACACCCGTTCGAGTTCCGGGGCGGGTTCGAAGCCTTCCTCGCTGATCGCCTCCACGGTCACCAGCGCGTCCTCGGGAAACGGGTTGAACAATTGAAGATCGAGAGGACGATCCTGCACCGTTGTGCCGCCCGGCAAGACCCATACCTTGCTGGCGCTCGAAGGACATAGATCCCCGGCCAGCAATCCCTCTCCCACAGCAACCACTCCGGCAGCCGCCGGAGCGTCGGTGAATTCAACCACCGCGGGCGAGACGCCCAGACTGAGGATGGTCGAGAGGGGAATGGCGCCGGCGCCCGGCCCGGGAAGCGACTCTGGATACGTGTCTCGAATCTCGCCGGCGACCGGGAAAGTGAGCTGCACGTCAACGTCGCTGAGCGTGACGATGCTGATGAGGGTTTGGTGCGCGTCGTCGGCAATCGCCCAGGCGCAATTCGAGAAGTTGCTGGCCACCGCCGGCCCGGCCGTCGTGGTCGTGACCGGCAGATCGACCGGCGCCGGCTCTGGAGCAGGGGCCAGCAACGCTGCCACGGCCAGCAAGCCTATGAGCACGACCACGAGCACCCTTCTCATGACCTCTTCCGCTCATGTCCGATGATCCCGAGTGATACCAAGACCAGCAAAACACCGGCCGCCGCCAGGGCCCAGTTCCGGTTGATATCGTCGCCGGCAAAGGCGATTCTTCCGTTCGTCGGAGCGACCTGGTTCGCCCAGCCGGCTACCGTCGCATCGTCACCCCAACCATCGTCATGATTCTCTGCCACATTGACCGGCCCGATGGCGCCATCGGGTCCCACGTAGTCGGGTCGGTCCCATACCCAGGCTATGCCATCGGCACCTACCGCCCTGGGGCTGAACACCTCGCTCTCAAACGTCGTGTAGTCCAGACCCGGCAGCTGGCGGAGGTCGAGTTGGGATTCGAGAGCCACCTCGAGCCGATTGGGCTCGGTAAAGACGACCCACCGGATCCCAAACGGCGCCAGCAACTGACCGGGCCGCAACTCTTCACCGGCAATCACTCTGTCGAGGAGCTCTGCCAGGGCGGTGTCCCCCTGACGTGGCGTGGGCAACCAAGCCTCGGGGTACATGGCTCCCGTTCCCGACACAACCCTGTACGAGAAACCGGTCGCCGACCGCGATTCGCCGGGGAGGTCGCCGGCGGCGCCGGCGATCAGGATCCGATCGGCGCCGTGATCCTGGGCGCGGGCAGCTGCGAACTCGAGTTGTGATCCGAAGCGGTCTTCCGGGAGCCCGAGCCGGCCCGACGGGAGGAGCAACACCACCCCGGCCGCAACGATCAAACCACCCAATGCGGCCCCCCGCGCGCCGATCACCCGCCACAGACGTGCGGCATTGAGGCGGGCGGGCGAATCGATCGCCGCACCAACCACGATCGCAGTTCCAAGGGCGGCGGCCACATAGCCGGCCACGACCGGCTCGCGTCCCACGCCCAGTCCGGCCGTCCTGGCCAGCAAGGAACCCCCCACGGCGAGCACACCGCCCCATCCGATGAGCCCGGCCGTCCGGCGATCCCCACCGATGAGTCCCAGCACGAGTGCCACCGCAAAGCCGGCGATGGCCCACAGGGAGGGGTCGAAGTACGGTGACTCGCCGTGGCTCAGCAACCGATCGGTCGACGTCCAGTGCAACCAGGGAAAGAGCAGGGGAACGGCGAGAAGGGTTGCCGGAGCGGCCCGAGCCACCCCCGACCATGGGGCGCCGTCAGAGACCATCACCCGGACGATCACCGCAACCAGGGGAAGCAACACCGTGACAGGCGCAAACACCGCCAGGGCACCAGTGGCGAGGGCGGCGCGGGCAAGGTAACCGATCCTCGCCCGCAGGATGGAGGGCCAGGGCGCAACGACAAGCTCGACTGCCCATGGTGCCACGCCGATGGCAATCATCCCGGGCCAATCGCCCGATCCGGCCAGCACGCGGAAAGCCGGGCCGCCGAAGAGAGCCAGCGCCGCTCCGTACCGGGCCAGCGGCCCCAACTCGAGCCTGCCCAGCAGCCGGACGGTCCCCGCCAAACCGGCGGCGACCGCACCGAGCGTGAGCAGGACCTCGGCGAGCCCGGCGTTCGAAAACAGGATCAATTGAACAACGGCGGTTGCCCCGATCGAGGGATGCAATGGTGCCGGGCTCCCAAGACCGGAGGTGTTCCAGCCGCCGGCATACGAGCGAAGGGTGGCCCAAGCCGACTCGGGAAACGGCAGGGTGAGCCCGACAGCTGGGAGGCCGTCGGAGAGAATCGAACGGCCCGCGATGAGCAGGAATATCAGCGCCGCCGGGGTCGCATAGAAACCCGGCTCGTGCCAGAAGCCGCGACTCCGCTCGACTATCCCGGACAACCGGCCCGATACCTGGTCCTCCAACCGGACTCTTGAGGAAAGCCGTTCTGAGAGTTCCCGGATCAACGCGGAGCCGCGCACTTGATACCGGAACAGTTCCTCGTCGCCGGTCATCCTCGAAAGGCGCAGGCGGCGCCGGCCCGCCAGGGTTGATGGCAGGTGATGGAGGTTCCACCCCCATCCCAACACCAGATCGACGAGGGCACGCTTCCGGCCGAGGAAGGTCATAGCCAGCGCGTACAGCAGGCCGACCACGATGGTGAGGGGAACCGTCCACGCCAGCGTGACCGGGCGGTACACCTTCAACAGCGCTCGAAGTCGCCCGGCCTCCTCCCTCCACAAGGGCGTCTCCTCTGAGCACAGGCCCTCATGGAGGACCTCGGAGGAGGGAACCACAACCACTCGCCCTCCCGCCACTCGGGCCCGGTACGACAGATCTATCCCGGCCGCCTGCGGAGCCAGCAGTCGATCCGTTCCACCCAGCCCCTTGAGGAGGTCTTTGCGGATGAGGGCCGAGGCGCCGTGCACGAAGGCAACATCTCGCACCACGTCGTACTGCTCCTGATCCATCTCCTCGGATTCGAGCCCGGAGTACGGCACCAGAAACGCATCGGTGGCCGCCCCGACCGACTCCAACATTCCGGGCCGGTCGGCGCGAAGAAGCTTGGACCCTGCCACCGACGCGTCAACGCGCTGCGCCCCCTCAACGAGCGCCGCCAGCGCATCTTTGCGCGGCGATGCGTCGTCGTGGACCAACCATACATGCGTGGTGGTCACGGGAAGCCCGCCCATGAAACCCTCCATGTCGGGCAGCCAACCGACGCCCTTGGTTCGGGCGATGCTGCGAGACCGATCCCCGCCTCCCACGACGGCGGTGTACGCAGTCTCGTAGGATTGACCTGCCAGAGCGTCGAGGGCTACTTCCAGCCTCGACCCGCTGTGCACGATGACTGCGGCAGCTACCACTGCAGTTGACATGGGCGCGGCCGTAGGGTTGGAATGGTCGGGGATCGACATGAGGGTGCCATTGTGGAGCGCAAACGGCGACACCGCAATCCGTGGGGCGTCGAAGAACGCTACGGGAGACTGAAAGGACTGACGTGAAGAAGGTCGTACTGCTTTCCGGAGGAGTGGGCGGAGCCCGTATGGCGCGAGGGCTGGCCGCCCTCGACGATATCGACCTGACCGTCGTGGTCAACGTTGGCGACGACGAGGTTGTCTACGGACTACACGTATCGCCCGACCTCGATACCGTCGTATACACCCTGGCCGGTGTGGAAGGCCCGGAAGGCTGGGGCCTCACCGCAGATACGTTCACCGTCATGAAACGCCTGTCGCTGTTCGGTACGGATACCCGGTTCCGGATCGGAGACCGGGATCTGGCCACCCACCTTTTCCGCACCCAAGAGCTCCTGGCCGGGGCGACCCTCTCCGACGTCACCGCAAGGACCGCGGCGGCGCTCGGCGTCCCGGGCACGATCCTTCCGGCCACCGAGGACACCTTGCGAACGATGATCAAGACGGCCGGCGGCGAATGGCTCTCATTCCAGGAGTATTTCGTGATGCGGAGACACGAAGACGAGGTTGCCGATCTCCGCTTCGAAGGGGCTGCCACGGCGGCACCCGCACCGGCCGTGGTAGCGGCCATCGAGGCGGCCGAGGCCGTCATTATCGGACCGTCCAACCCGCCCCTTTCGATCTGGCCCATCCTGGCAATCAGGGACATTGCCTCGGCCATCGAGGCGGCCGATCGGGTCATGGCCGTCAGCCCGCTGATCGGCGGTCGGGCGCTCAAAGGCCCCGCCGATCGGGTAATGGCCTCCCTCGGGTTACCCGGCGGTAACGCCGGGGTGGTAGCCGCCTACGGTGCCCTCCTCAACGATCTGGTGATCCATACCGGGGACGCCAACGAAAGAGCGGAACTCGGCAAACTCGGTGTCAAGATCCACGTGGGCGACACCCGGATTGCCGATCCGACTGCCGCCTGGTCGTTTGCAGAGTGGTTGGTCGATCTCTTGTGACGGTGGAGATCACACCGATCCACGGTATCGGCAACATTGGGCCTGGCGACGACCTGGCCGGGATCATGCTGTCCGCTCTCGACGCCGCCGGGTTCGTCCTCAACGACGGCGACGTGCTGGTCGTGACTCACAAGGCGGTCTCAAAGGCAGAAGACGCCGTCGTGCGGTTTGACGATGACGAGGCCGAACGCCACCGCATCATCGCCGACGAGGCGGCCGCGATTCTCCGGCGCCGGGGAGATCTGGTCATTACCGAAACTCGTCACGGCTTCATCTGTGCGAACGCCGGCGTCGATCGATCCAACATGCCGGAAGGGTTTCTGGCGCTCCTCCCCCGCGATCCGGATCGGTCGGCACACCGGCTGCGGGCAAGAATCCGCCAAGCTACCGGAGCGGAGATCGCCGTTGTGATAACCGATACGTTCGGACGCCCGTGGCGGAGAGGCCTGACGGATGTCGCCATCGGTGTGGCGGGCATGCCGGCACTGGTGGACTACCGCGGAACTACCGATACGTTCGGACGGACCCTCACGGTCACCGAGGTTGCTCTCGTCGATGAGGTGGCGGCCGCTGCGGATCTGGTGATGGGCAAGGCGAAGGGAGTCCCCCTCGCCGTCGTTCGGGGACTTGACTATCCGACCGGCGAGGGTCGGGCCACCGACCTGGTCCGCCCGGCCGACGAGGACATGTTTCGGTAGTGAGTAGTGAGAAGTGGGGATTGGGAAGTGAGCGGTGTGTAGCAGGCGGTAGACTCATCCGACCGCCACAAGCCAAACCACCGTCGCAGCGAACCACCTCGAACCACGGACCTGCTACCTGTTTTTTCTGAACCAGGCGACGGTCATCGCCACGCCTTCTTCCAGGCTCGTCCACGGCTGCCAATGCAGGGCTTTGATGGCCGCGCTTGGGTCGAGCGCAGACCTGGCCGGCTCTCCCGGCCGGGGGTCGGCGAAGACCGGCAGCTGGGTGAAACCGGCGGCATCGGCGATCGCCTTGAAGAGCTGGATCACCGTCGTCTCGCGGCCGGTCCCGATATTGAGGAACTTGCCGCCGCCGATCCCGCCTGCCCGGACAAAGGCGTCGACTACGTCGTCGACGAATATGTAGTCCCTGGTCTGAAGCCCGTCCCCGTAGATGACCGGACGTTTCTTGTCGAGCATCTGCCGAGCGAAGATAGCCACGACGCCCGCTTCGCCGTATGGGTCCTGACGAGGCCCGTACACGTTGGAAAGACCCAGGGCGACGTAGTCGATGCCATACGTCGCTTGGTAAAACCGGAAGTAGTCCTCGACGACCTTCTTGGAGACCCCGTATGGAGAGCCGGGATGCTTGGCGTAGCTCTCCTTGGCAGGCAGCTTCACGTGCTGGTCGTAGATAGCTCCCCCGGTCGATGCAAACACCACCCGCTCTGCTCCAGCCCGCCGCGCCGCCTCGAGCAGGTTGACCGTCCCCAGAATGTTGACACCGGCGTCGTGGAGGGGATCCGCAACAGACTCCACCACGGAGATGTGCGCGGCGAGATGGAAGAGCACGTCGGGAGCAAAGTGCTCGACCGCTACGCCTAACTCCTCGTCCCGGATATCCAGTTGATGGAATTTGATGCGGCCCCGGGCCCTGGCCCCGGCCAGGTTGTCGAGGTGACCGGAGGAGAGATCGTCGATGACCAGTACATCCCAACCTTCATCCATCAAACGAGCCGACAAGTGTGAACCGATGAACCCTGCGCCGCCGGTGACCAGGGCCCTGCCTTTCACCTCCGAATGCTCTCGGCAGGCACGAACCGGTACTTCACGAGAGCCCACAACGCCGGGAACCCGTCCCGCCAGGAGATCTTCTTCCCTTCTTCGACCTCCCGTCCGGCGTATCGAATCGGGACCTCATAGATCCTGACACCGGACCGCAGGAGTTTCGCCGTTATCTCGGGTTCGATATCGAAACGATTGGACGTGAGGTGCAGCGACCGGATGAGATCACCCTCGATCAGCTTGGAGCAGCTCTCCATGTCCGAGAGGGTGGTGTTGTAGAGAACGTTGGTGAGCAGGCTGAGAAACCGGTTCCCCACCCAATGCCAAAACATCATGTTGCGGCGCTCGCCGGTGAAACGTGAGCCGTACACCGCCCGCGCCTCGCCTTCGAGGGCGGGGCGCAGCAAGGCCGGCCAGTCCCTCGGATCATATTCGAGATCCGCGTCGTATACGATGACGAAATCGCCGGTGGATTCCTCGAATCCGCGTCGCAGCGCAGCTCCTTTGCCCAGATTGGATGGCTGCTGAAACACCTTCACCGTCGAGTCGGCGAGACGCTTGATGATCTCGCCCGTCCCATCGGTCGAGCCGTCGTCGATGATCAGGATCTCCCGGTCGACGGGGAGTTGGGCGGTCCTGGCCCGCCGAACCGCTTCGGCAATCGTGCGCCGTTCGTTGTACACGGGAATCACGATCGAGAGTTTCGCCGTTTCAGTCACTTCTAGTCCACTCCACTTCGCTCACGCCAGCCTAAGTCGTGTCAGTGCGCAGAGAGGTCACCGCCCTACGCCGTAATACTCCATGCCCAGACGGCGAACCGCGTCGGGATCGAGAATGTTGCGAGCATCGACGATCACAGACCCGGCCATGAGGTCACGTACCCGGCGGAGATCTACCGCCTGGAAGTCCGGCCACTCGGTGGCGATCAGGAGCACGTCCGCCCCCTTGGCTGCGTCGAGGGGATCGTCCACGAGGTCAACCCCCTCGATGTTGATCGTCGCCTTGGGGTCATAAGCCCGGATGTGAGCGCCGAGACCCGCCAGATCTCGAGCCAGAGCCACCGCCGGGGAATCCCGGGTGTCATCGGTACCTGCCTTGAAAGCCAGGCCCCACTGGCCGACGGTCGCTCCATCTGCCCCGGCCGGCAACGCCCGGATCACCTTCTCGAGGATGCGATGCCGCTGTTCATCATTTACCTCGATCACACCCCTCAGCATCGCGAAGTCGTAGTTGGCTTCCCTGGCGATGGCAACCAGGGCTCGAGTGTCCTTCGGGAAGCAGGAGCCGCCAAATCCGGGGCCGGGACTGAGGAAATGGTGGCCGATCCGCCGGTCGTACCCCATGCCCAGCAACACGTCTCGAACATCGGCACCAACCGCCTCGGCCAGGTTGGCCATGGCGTTTGCGAACGTAATCCGGGTGGCCAGGTAGGCATTTGAGCCGTACTTGACCATCTCGGAGCTGATCGGATCGGTGACAACCACGGGGGCATCGAGACCGCGATACAGCTCCATCATGCGTTCGGCAGCACCCTGATCAGTGGTTCCGATCACGATACGGTCGGGATGGAAGAAGTCGGAGACGGCGCTTCCCTCGCGCAGGAACTCCGGATTGCTCAACACGGTGACACCCGCGCGTCGCTCGTCGAAGTATTGCTGGTACTTGGCCACCGAGCCGACCGGAACCGTCGACTTGAAAACCACCAGGGTGCCTTCGTTCAGCTTGACGGCAATCTCATCGAACACCGCCGAGACGATCGACATGTCGGTGGCGCCATTGTCGCCCTGGGGCGTTGGCACGGCAACGAACACCACCTCGGCATCACTCACGGCGTCTTCGTTCGATGCATCGAACGAAAGCAAACCGGTCGCCAGTCCTTCTCCGAGTATCGTCTCGAGGTCGGGTTCGTAGATCGGCGATGTCCCTACCCTGAGCAATTCCAGCTTCTGCAAGTTGTTCTCGCCGACCCGGACTCGGTGGCCAAGTGAGGCCAGCCCGGCGGCTTGCACCAGACCAACGTATCCGGCTCCGATGACTGCTACTTCCATGTGCTTACCTCCAGGGGTAGGTATCGACGGACCGCCGGCCGATCCTGAGGTTTCCCTATTGAGCGTCGGCCCCAACGATCACGATCACATCCACCCCCTCGGGTAGTGTCCCGGGCCGGATCTCGCCAAAGCCGAGCTCGTCCGCTACCAGCGTGGCGTGGGCGACGCGATCTGGGGCGGTCAGCAGGACCGTCATAGGGAAGTCGTCAGATTCGGCATCGCCGATGGCGACGACTGCGAAACGGGCATCGGACAGCTCACCCGCCCACCGGGTGGCAGCTCCTGGTATGCCGTTTCCATTGAGGACCTGCACCCGGACCGGACCCTCGGCCACCAAGCCGAGCGGCTGGCCGGTCAAGAGAGCGTTGAGGACCGCCCCGGCGGCCGGCTCATCGGGGAGCTCATAGAAGCTACCGTCGATGTTGCGGGTCACGGTCGGCAGGGTCACCGACTCGATCTCAACCGGGTTGAGCGACCGCATCGACCAGACGAGATTTATGAGCGAGTCCTGGTCGAGGGCCGCGTCCACGGTTACAAAGCTACCCAGCGTCTCGATCAAGGTGCCGGCCTCACCGATGGTGGATGGGTGCTTGGCTTCGGCGATAATCGCCAGTATCAACTGTTGCTGGCGACGGGTGCGGCCGATGTCGTTGGCGTCGACCGAGACCCACTGCCCGTTCTGCAATTCCTGGTAGCTGCGGGAGCGAGCGTAGCCCAGCGCCATGGCTCCGCTGAGGCGCTGTGGGCCGGCTGCTACCGCGAAACCCGATTTGAGGTCGCGAGCCGGGAACGGGAAGTCGAGTGTGACCCCTCCAAGCGCTTCAACCAGGCCGGCGAAACCGTAGAAGTCGATCTCGACGTAGTGGTGGATGGGGATGCCGGTGTTCTCCCGAACGGTCTGCACGGTCAGAGACCCGCCGCCAAACGCATAGGCCGCGTTGATCTTATTGGTTCCGTGACCAACTATGTCGACTCTTAGATCGCGGGGCAGGCTGAGGACCCGGAGTGTCCCGTCGTCCGGAAGCAACTGCACGATCATGATCACATCGGCCCGCTCGCCCTCGAAAACCCCGAAATTCCCTTCCAGATCGTCGGGCAGGTTTTCCCGAGAGTCGCTACCGATGAGCAGAAAATTGAGGGGATCCCGACGAGAATCCGGCTTGCTCGACAATTCCGCCACCACTTCTTGGTCTTTTTGTAGTTCTTCATCGATCTTCCCGGTATAGAAACGCAACGCGAAGTAGCCACCGAAAACCACCAGGTTGGCCAGAACCAACAGCGTGACCATGGTGCGTTTCAGCCACTTGCGGGGGCGCGCCGGTGGTGCGGTCGGAGCAGCAGATTCGATCATTGAGGCGAGATTAGTAGTGGCTTCGGAGCATCTACGATGCCCCGTACTGTGCAACACGGCACGGTGGTCAGCCGAGACCTTCGGTCTGTGGGGCAGGGAGGGCTTGGGTGAGAAACTCGACGAGTCGCCGGTAGGCGTCGGCAGACGCGGCCGCATCGTAATCCGCCCCGCCGTCGTCCAAGAAACCCGCCGCCACGCCCCGATACACGATGAACGACCCGTGCGGAATACGCCCGTCGTCCACCCCGGAGCCCCGGAGCGATACATCTTCTGCTCCATAGAGACCGAGAACGGAAGCGGTCAGGCGTGGCAAGACGCTTGCCACCGGACCATCGTTCTCGAGAGGAGTCGAGACGAGGGCCACCGCCCGTATCTCCGGGTGATCGGCGGCGTAGATCAAGCCCGGTCGTCCCCCTGCGCCCAGACCAACGATCCCGAGTTGGTCTCCGATGGCCCACGTCACCTCGCTGCTCATGAAGAACTCATACGCTTCGTCAACAAAGCCGACGGCATCGTCGCCGGAGAACTGGAGACCGATAGCAGCCGTCGCCAACCCGTGCCGGGCCAGGCGCCGGCACACATCCTTGTGATGGGAAGTCAATCCGTTGTCGGGAAGGACCAGCACAGTCGGAAATCGTCCCGCCTGGTCGGGACGAGCCAGGTAACCGGGGGCGTGTCCGCTCCCAACGGGTATTCCGTAACTCCCGTAGAGAATGGGATACGTTCCTTCGTGGACAAGCACACTCACCAGCTTTGCTCCTGACTCATCCGGGTGAAGGGTAGTCAGGAGACCGTTGAGCCATGCAGGTCACACATCTCGACCAGAGACCCGAACTCATCTGACTTCCCACACTTCGCCGGAGGAGAGCCTGATGAGACCGGACCCGGTCTCAACCACCAGTCTCCCTTCCTCATCGATATCGCGCGCTATTCCGGCCCCATCGGGATGCCACCGGATGGCTCGACCGATGGTCCCGCACGCCTGGCGGTACTCCTCCCGACCCCACTCTTCCGGCCCACGCTCGATTCGGGCCAGCAGCTGGTCACACCACCGCGACGCCAAGCCGACGGCGAGGCCAGGACCCGGGTCGGTTTCGAACATGCTGCCGAAACCAGCCGGGGGATCCGGCCACCACAGATTGACGCCCAACCCGACCACCACCAGGTCACCCACAGCTTCGAGTAGCAACCCGGCGACCTTGGCGCCTTCTCGCAGCAAATCGTTTGGCCACTTGCAGGCAACGTCATCACCGAGCACGGCCCGGCCGGCCAGTGCGGCGATGAGTGAGAGGCGACCGAACTCGGCGGTGTGCCATGCGGACGGCCGTATCGCCAGCGACGCGGCCATCGCCCGCGGGGCGGTTTCCCACCGACGGCCCGATCGCCCCCGCCCGGCCGACTGGCGATCAGCCACGACGAGCACGGGAGCATCGCCGGCCCGAGCGGTCGCCTCATCCTGGGTGGATGGGATATCCTCGAACACGACGAGCGCGTATGGTGTAGCCATTCCACGGTCCCATGAGTCAAACGTGCGGCCAATCTATCCGGGGTGAGGGTGGGAACAGAACAACGAATCGAAGATCTGCGCAGGTTGCGCGAAGAAGCCCTGCACGCCGGCAGCCAACGGGCCGTCGATCGTCAACACGAACAGGGCAAGCTCACCGCCCGCGAGCGCCTCGAGTTGCTCCTGGACAAAGGCTCGTTCCAGGAGATCGACATGCTGGTCCGCCATACGGCGATCGGCTTCGGCATCGAGAACAAGCGACCTGCCGGAGATGCCGTGGTGACCGGCTGGGGAACCATCGAGGGCCGAACGGTATTCGTGTTCGCCGAAGACTTCACGGTGTTCGGTGGCAGCCTGGGTAGAGCAGTCAGCGACAAGATCTGCAAGGTGATGGATACGGCGCTCAGTGTGGGAGCACCGGTCATTGGGCTCAAAGACTCAGGCGGAGCCCGCATCCAGGAAGGGGTGGCTTCGCTGGACGGATACGGGCGCATCTTCGAGCGAAACGTGCAGGCTTCGGGCGTCATCCCACAAATCTCGGTGATCATGGGACCGTGCGCGGGTGGCGCGGTCTACTCACCGGCCATCACCGACTTCGTATACCAGGTCAATGGATCAAGCCACCTGTTCATCACGGGCCCCGACGTGATCAAGGCAGTCACCGGTGAAGACGTGACCTTCGAGGAGTTGGGCGGTGCGCTGACCCACGCCGGAACGTCCGGGGTAACCCATTTCGTCGCCAACGACGGGAGCTCTGCCCTCGAAGAAGTCCGGTATCTGGTGTCGTACCTGCCCCAGAACAACATGGAAGTAGCGCCTTACTTTACCCCCGTCGACGTGCCCGACCGCATGGACGACGATCTCGATTCGATCATCCCCGACTCGGCCAACCAGCCCTACGACATGGTCAGACTCGTAGAGCACGTTGTGGACGAGGGCGACTTCTACCAGGTCCACGAGCACTGGGCCCGGAACATCGTGGTTGGCTTCGCCAGGCTCGACGGGTACACGGTCGGAGTGGTAGGCAACCAACCCTCAGAGTTGGCCGGGACACTCGATATCAACGCGTCCGAGAAGGGAGCCAGGTTCGTTCGCTTCTGTGATGCCTTCAACATCCCGCTCGTGGTCTTCGTCGATGTTCCCGGTTTTCTCCCTGGGGTGGGACAGGAACACGGTGGGATCATCCGCCACGGCGCCAAACTGCTCTATGCCTTCAGCGAGGCGACGGTCCCTCGCTTGTCGGTGATCACCCGCAAGGCCTACGGGGGGGCGTATGTCGTCATGAACTCGCGTGGCATTCGGGCCGACGGAGTCTTCGCGTGGCCTTCCGCCGAGATCGCCGTGATGGGAGCCCAGGGAGCGGTCAACGTCATCTCCAGGCGGGAGATTGCCGGCGCAGAGGAGCCCGACCAGCGCCGTGCGGAACTGATCTCCGAATACGAGGAGCGCTTCAACAACCCGTATCGCGCCGCCGAGCTCGGGCTGGTCGACGAGGTGATCGAACCACGCCAGACCCGTCCCAAACTCATCCGGGCTCTCGAAATGCTCCGCAATAAACGTGAGACCCTCCCACCCAAGAAGCACGGGAACATCCCTCTGTGATCCAGGACCGCCGCCCCGACCGTCGAGGAGCTTCCTAGCATGCCCGATATGCGCTCCCTGCTGATAGCCAATCGCGGCGAGATCGCGGTTCGCATCATTCGGTCTGCCCAGGAGACGGGTTTGCGGACCATTGGGGTCTATTCCGAACTGGATCGTGATGCCCTGCATGTCGACCTGGCCGACGAGGCGTGGAATATCGGTCCGGCTCCGGCCGCTCAGTCGTATCTCAACATCGACCGCATCATCGATGTGGCCAGGGAAGCGAAAGCCGACGCGATACATCCCGGCTACGGGTTCCTGGCGGAGAATGCAACGTTCGCGAGGAAGGTCATAGAGGCAGGCATCATCTGGGTTGGACCACCGCCCGAAGCCATCGCCATCATGGGCGACAAGATCGCTTCCCGGAAGGCTGCCGCCGTAGCGAGAGTCGACAGCGTCCCGGGCACACTCGAACCCCTTGGATCGGCCGACGACGTCCGCGCCGCCGTTACGGAATTCGGCTACCCGATAGCCATCAAGGCTGCCCACGGGGGCGGCGGCAAGGGTTTGCGCGTCGTCCACCAGGAGCAGGAACTCGAATCGGCGTTCGAGGGAGCCCGCCGGGAAGCCGACGCCTATTTCGGCAGTCCCGAGGTGTATGTCGAGAAATACCTCCAGTTCCCCCGCCACATCGAGGCCCAAATCCTGTGCGACGACCACGGGCACGCCGTCTTCCTCGGAGAGCGGGACTGTTCTGTGCAACGGAGACACCAGAAGCTGATCGAAGAAACCCCGTCTCCAGGTCTGGACGAGAAGACCCGAGTCAGGCTGGGCAAGGCAGCCATCGCCGTTGCCAAGGCGTGCGGCTACCGGAACGCCGGAACGGTGGAGTTCCTGATGGACCGCACCGGTACCTTCTACTTCCTCGAGATGAACACCCGACTCCAGGTGGAGCACACCGTCACTGAGATGGTGACGGGCATAGACATCGTCCAGGAGCAATTGAAGATCGCCCGGGGACAACCGCTCTCCACCGACCGGGTCAGGGCGGCAGGTCACGCCATCGAATTCCGTATCAATGCCGAGGATCCGGCTCGCGACTTCCTTCCCAATCCCGGCCGGGTTGCCGAGTATCGGGAACCGGGTGGATTTGGGGTCCGAGTCGACAGCTGGGTCCGGCCCGGCACGAAGATCAGCCAGTACTACGACAATCTCATGGCGAAGCTCGTTGTGTGGGGACCCACCCGTACCGACGCCATCAACCGGGCCCGCCGGGCCCTGGGCGAATTCCACATCCGCGGGGTGGCCACAACGATTCCGGCCCACCTGCGAGTGCTGGAGCACCCGACCTTCGTCGAAGGTACCCACCATACGCGCTGGGCAGAAGATGAACTCGATCTCACCGGAATCGCTCGACCGACGGCCCCGGCGCTTCCCGCAGACGAGGAAGTCGCCCAGCGAGACATCACCGTGGAAATCGGCGGCCGCCGCTACGTGGTCACCTACTGGATGCCGGACCTCCAACCGGCCAGCTCGGGGCGGCGGCCCGCACCCCGTCGCAAACCACCCAGGCTGTCCCAACCGCCGGGCAACAACTCCGGCGAGGCCGGCGTTGTCACCTCTCCCATGCAAGGAACCATCGTCAAAGTGAACACCGAAGCCGGCAACAGCATCAACGCCGGGGAACCCATCTGTGTCCTGGAAGCGATGAAGATGGAGAACGAGGTCCGCAGCCCGATCGAGGGTGAGGTGGTCGACCTGCGGGTTCGTCCCGGTGACACCGTCTCCAGCGGCCAGGTGATCGCCATCATCCGGTAGACGGTTCAGAAGGCGGCGTCGCTCAGACTCTCCGACAACGAGGGGTGCACCATCAAGGTCTCCACCAGCGTGTCGACCTTGAGACGCCCCTGAACGGCCAGGGCCAGGATGCCGATCAGCTCCGACGCCCGGTGCCCTACGATGGTCCCACCCAGCACGGTGTGGGTGGCGGGATCGCTGATGACCTTCACAAACCCACGGGTGGCCCCGTGGATGATGCTGCGAGGGTTGGCCGCGAACGGCACCTTGGTGATACGAACCTTGCGACCCTCGGAGGCTGCTTCGGCCTCCTCCAAACCCACCGAGGCGATCTCCGGATCGGTAAAGATGGCTTGCGCCACCTTGGGGTAATCGAGCGGCTTTACCGGCCGCCCCATTACGTGCCGGGCGATCTTGCGTCCCTGCATCGAGGCCACCGACGAGAGGGGCATCTGCCCGGTGACATCCCCTGCGGCATAGATGTGCGGCACCGACGTCCGTTGGAACTCATCGACGATCACATACCCGCTCCGTGTCTCGATGCCGGCCTCGGCCAGCCCGATCCCCTCGGTGAGCGGCACCGAGCCGATAGCCAGCAGGGCGTGACTCCCCTCCACCCGGCGCCCATCCTGGGCCTCGATGAGGACACCGCGCTCCGTTCGAGTGGCAACCACCGCCCGGGCGCCTTTGAGGAGCGCAACGCCG
>DATEVB010000088.1:0-14269 GCA_035282865.1 Acidimicrobiia bacterium
CCCTCAGTACCAAGGCCATCGGAGCGTTGCTCAAGGTCGAAGCCGATGGAGGCGTCGCGTTCCCGGTATTCGACCGGCTACCTCCACCCGGTCATCTTCGCATCGTCTGAACCGCAATAGTCTCGTATCGGCAGACAGGGATCTACCTGCGGATCTGAGGTCCGGGAGTTGCTGGAGATGCTCTACGAGTTCGAAGAACCGATTGTCGTCGACGGTCGGTCACGGCAGGCTGCATTCGGTTTCCAAGCCACCCCACTCGGGGTGGCCATCGAAGCAACCGTCGACTGGTGTCAAAACCACTTCGCCCGCTAGAGCGTATTACGCGGGTCGGGGGCTGAGGAGGCACCTGCGGAGCCGCCTCGAGCGGGCTGATGAGTGCGTTTCTTCATCGGACTCCTGGTGGTGGCCGGAGCGATAGATGCTGTGATAGCCCTCACCGACCGGGCGTTGTCGACCGATCAACGGTACCGGCGAACAGATTGCGACCGCTACCCCGACCACGCTGGTGTTACTCGAGTGTCACACCACCTGCCGAAAGGACCCGCGTGAGGAACAGCGCCATGTGCCACCGCAGAACATCGGCATGCGGGTTGAACGTCGTGGCGCTCGTTCCGTTGATGATCTGTGCGGCAACGAGCTGATTGACCACCAACTGCGTCGACGCGGGTAGATCACCAATGTCGAGGAACTGACTCGGTGGCGATGTCTCGAGCGAGACTCCGACTACGGCCAGGAGACGGGTCAGGAAGAATGCCATCTGCCAACGGCTCACCGGAGCACCCGGATCATAAGTCGTCTCGCCGGTTCCTTTGGCGATACCAAGCGAGGCGAGCCGGTTGATCGCATCCTTCGTCGCGATCGGAAGGTCACCGATATCCGAGAAGCTTTGATCGATGGCGACCGGCAGCGAGACCCCGTGCACCGTCAACTGGCGGGTGAGGAACAATGCCATCTGCCAGCGAGTTACCGAATGAAGCGGCGAGAACGTGTCGGTGCTGGTCCCCTGCGAGATCTCGTGAAGGACCAGACAGTCGACTGCATGTTTCGATTCGCCTGACAGGCCGCCCAGGTCGGTGAAGCCGGCCGCCGGAATCGTGTCCGGACACGAGTTGACTATGACCACCGGGAGCACGCTCGGCCCCACTCCACCTCCACCGCCGACCGGCGGCACCGGCACCTCTACCACTTGCACCGTCCGTACCTTCTGGACCGCATCGTTCCCGGAGGAGTCAGACACGTTGTAGGTCACCGAATAGGAGCCCGGTGAGCCCGTATCCACCGCCGAGGCGTCGATGACTATCTCATCGGACAAGTCACCGTCAACGTTGTCCGTAGCCGTCGCTCCCAATTCCACATAGGCGCGGCCAACCTCAACCGTCTGCGGGTTGGCGCCCACCAGGGTGATCACCGGCCGGGTCGTATCCGGCCCCAGCAGTTCATCGAGCGCGGCATCCCACGCCGTCGCCATCTTCGAGTATCCGCTATCGCCGGGATGGACACCGTCGGCGAGGTCGGCCGGGTCGAGCGGCGAGTTCATGTCGACCAGCCTGACTCGATCCCCGGCCTCGCTCCGGGCTGTAACAAGGTTGGCAATCCTGTTGTTGAGGTCGTTCGTGCGGAGTTGAAGGTCATTGTTGCCGTCATTCCGCGGAACGATTTTGGCAACGATCACCCAGGTAGTGCTGTCAACCGCCTTGATCTTGTTGAGGATCTGACCAATCTCGATGGCCGTCGAGCTCGCGTCCTGGCCCTGGCTGATGTCATTGGTGCCGATGTGCAGCAGCACGACATCGGCTGAATTGGCATTGAGCCACCCGGTGACCCCATCGCGGATCTCATCGGCGCGCATACCGGCATGACCCTCATGGCGCTTGTCGAAATCACCGGGAACACCGGTCGAACCACTACCCACAAAATTGAGCGTATGTCCCGCCGCTGCTTGCGAGAGCCACAGTTCCCTGCGATAACCCGTGTCATTGCTGCTGCCCAGCACTCCGACGGTGATTGAGTCTCCGAGCGGCATGACCTCCACCGTCCCGGTGAGAGCGGCCCCGACGGGCAGGGCGCCGACGGGCAGGACGGCGACCACCAACAACGTCGCCAAAACGACGCTACCGACGCTTCGATACGCGTTCCTCACCCCTGTCAGCAATTGGAGGCTCCCCGATCCACCCAGAGCGGCTCTCCACCAGAATACCCGCGAATAAACACCAATGGTGGCCGCCGACCGATCGTTTTCCCACCGAAAGTAGGCACACTTTCTGGTGCTGGGGAACACTAGCAAAGCCGCCTGAGCTACGGCCTGGCAACTGGCAGCCTGCTTGGTGGTTTTGGGTGACTTCGGCGGGGGTGAGCGCATTGTCGTAGATGGCCACCAGACAGTACTCACCCAACCAGGGTCGATCCCCGGTCAACTCATTGGCCAACATCAACGGGAACGAACCATCCCAGTTGGCCAGTGTCCCGCCTCCGAAACCAGGCCGGCCCTGCGCGAAGCATGCGTCGAAGTACGGGCGGCAGGGATCGCCCCCGTCAATGACCCAACACGTGACGTAGGGCCGGCTCCAGGTCCTCATGGGCAAACACGAACCCGTCGGAGGTGAGCCGCTCCGGCCGGACCCGCTGGTTGGCCAGCGCCGTACCGTGCGCCATTTCTCGGCCAAAGCGGACGTTGAGGGCGAAGCGGGGGATCGTGAGGAGCGCTGGACGCCCCAGAACCTTGGCCAATACCTTTGTGAAGTCCACATTGGTGACCGGATTGGGTGCCACCAGGTTCACCGGACCGGAGAGCGCGGAATCCATCAGATGGGCAACGGCGGCCACCTCGTCATCGAGGGAGATCCAGCTCATCCACTGGTTGCCTGAGCCGATCTTTCCGCCCAGACCCGCCTTGAACAAGGGGACGAGTGGGCCCAGCAGGCCCCCCGCTCCGGCCAGGACCAGGCCCGTCCGGAACAGCACCACCCGGGTTCCGGCCGTCGCCGCCGGTTGGGCAGTTTGCTCCCACTGCACGCTGACCTGGGCCAGGAAATCGACTCCGGCGCGGGCAGTCTCGTCGAGTGGCTCGTCGCCCCGGTCCCGCCCGTAAATGCCGATGGCCGAGGCCGACAGAAAGGCCGACGGCGGATGCGACGAGGAGCCGATCGCTCGGGCGAGAAGGCCGGTGGAGTCGAGACGCGAGTCCAGAATCTCCTTCTTACGTTGTTCCGACCAGCGCTTGTCGCCGATACCGGCTCCGCTCAGGTTCACGACGACGTCGCAGCCGTCCACCAATCCTTCGGGCAGGCTCCCGGCGGCCGGATCCCAGCGGACCTCGTCCTCAGAGCGGGCAACTCCACGGACCAGGGCAACGACTCGATCGCCTCGAGCGCGCAGATAGGCTACGAGTGCCGAACCGATGAGGCCCGAGGCGCCGGATACCAGGATGGTTCGTGACATGATTGCCTTCCTCGTTTTCTGTGTCGTTGATCCGTGCTGATTTCGATGAGCCATGCGGCGCTATCGGGCCCGGCCCGCCCTCCCCGCAAAGACGCAAGACGAAGGCGCACCGGACAAGTGCGTCGAGGACAAGGACGCAGCCGGGAGAGGGTCGAGGGCCGGCCGAATATTCTGTACACGACTTGCGACTCGGAGCGTTAGGGACGTGCGGACTCTACCGGATGGGCGGGTTCAACGGACCGCCATCATCGCCCCTTCCGGCGGGAACGGGCACCCTGTCAGGCGGCAGGCTCGACGGTGCGGCCTCAGCGGACGACCGATGGGACGGTCAGCACCAGGTCGCCGATGCCGAACCCCGGCGTGACCAGCCGATCCTCGTAGGGGCCGACGCCCACGCCCTTGAGCATGAGTGACCGGAGCACCCCCGCACCGCTGATGTCGCCGGCCAGCCGGAACCCGACGATACGATCGTCCGTCAGGAAGACCTTGCGCAAGATGCCGTTACGCCGCATCCGCAGTTCCCGGTCACCGCTCGGCGCGCCGACCGCCATGACCTGCACACCCAGGTGCTTGAGGCTGTTCATGTTCTCCGAGCCGGCGTAGGTCTCTTCGATACCGGCCAGATTGCGCGCCACCACCCGGGCCTGGGCTACGGCGTTCGGGAATATGGCGTGCACGTAGGACTCGCCGGTCATCCGATCCATCGTTTGGGCCACATCGCCGGCGGCGTAGACACCCGGCAGGTTGGTGCGAAGATGGTCGTCGACCCGGATCCCCCACTCCATGTCGACACCCGATCCGTCCATGAACTCGACGTTGGGTTTCACGCCGGTAGCTGCGATGAAGGCATCTCCGGCCAGTAAACGGCCGGACTCGAGTTCGACTGCCTCGACAGGCCGGGCACCCTGGAAAGCGACGGCCTTGGTCTCCAGCAGGACCTCAACGCCTCGGCGGTGCATCTCAGCCAGCACGATCTCAGCCGTCTCCGGGTCCAGCATTCGAGGCATCACCCGATCGCTCATCTCGACCTGGGTGACCTCCACTCCCAGATCTCGCAACAGCAGAGCTACTTCGACCCCGATGAACCCGGCTCCGACGATCACAGCCCTGGTGACGGTTCCCTTGCGTACCGCGTCTACCAGGGCGGTGGCCGCACTCAACGATTTGAAATCGAAGACGCCCGCTAGATCGCTACCCCCGATGGGGGAGTGAAGTCTGCTGCCCGATGCAAGCACCAGATTGTCATACCCGATGGTCTGTCCGGCACCGAGTACGACCTCGTTGGAACCCGGCCGCAGTCCCTCGACCGGGGTCGAAGGCCGGAAGTCGATCTCCAGACGGTCGCAGATGTCGCGACCTTTCCAGAAGAGGGTTTCCTCCCGCCCGGTCAGGAAGTAGTCCGCCATAGCCGGAGGCGCGTACGGGGCGAACGGTTCGGTAGAAACCATCACAATGTCGGATTCCGGCGCCAGCGCTCGCAGCTCTTCGGCGACGGTCAACCCGGCCGGGCCGGACCCGATAATCAGCGTCTTCATGAGCCAACCACCACCTTCGTGCGAAGCACCCGACCTGCCAGGTCCGTCACGGCTTCCACGAGCGGTGACGAGCGACCGTCGAGCAATGGGCCAACCGATGGTTCTTCTTCCAACAGGCGCGGGTCATACGGCAGGAACGACCGCGACGTGAACGCGAAACCTCCTTCGCCTTCGAGAAGCGCCAATGCCCGATCGACATCCGACGGAGTGGCCACTCGGTTGACGACCAGGTGAATGCCCGCGATGCCCAAATCCCGGGCCAATCGGGCGGTGTGGACCGCCACCTGCATGCCGCTGAAGGTTGGGTCGGTGAGTACGACCGCGTGCTGGAAGCCGCGCGCCAGCGCTCGTCCGAAGTGCTCAACCCCCGCCTGGGTATCCATCAGGATGATCTCATCATCGCGAAGGCCGATGTGACCGACCACTGCGTTGAGCACCGTGTTCTCGGGACACAGACAACCGGCCGCCGGTACGACCACCGTGCCCATCACCAGCAAACGGACCCCGTCCGGCCCAATCACTCCGAATCTGGCGACGACGTCGTCTACCACCGGGTTGAGGCGAAACAACAGACCCCATCCCTCCCCGGGGCGTGCCCCGGTTTTCTCCTCCACGTAGTCGACGTTGCGACTGAGCGGGACCAGCTCACGGCCTCGGTCAACCGGAATCCCCAGCGCGAAAGGCAGGTTCATCTGCGGGTCTGCATCTACCGCCAGCACTCCCATCCCGCGCCGGGCTAACAGCCGGGCCAGCAGCCCGGTCAGGCTCGTCTTACCCACCCCGCCTTTCCCGGTAACGACGACACGCAACCCTCCGGCCGGTGGTTCGGCCGGAGGCCCGTGCTCGTGGCCGCTCATACGCGGACCGGAACCGACTCGGGGACCTTGATCGTGTCCGGTTCGATGAAGGGGAGACCCAGCCCCTGCCGCTTGGTTTCGATGTGCTTGCGGATCAGCACCGCGGCTTGCTCCGGATCGGGCTCGACCGCGAACTTGGCGCCGACCACGTCGTCCAGTCCACCGGCCAGCAGGTTGACGACATGAGGGCTGCCGAAGATGGGAGGCTGTACACCGAGCACGGTGAAGATGCCGCTGGCCACCACATAGGTGCCGATCGCCACCGCCTTCTCCGAGTACCACTCGGGGGCGGCACCCGCCAGTGGCAAGTCGGCGATGTCGACCCCCAGGTAGTCGGCCAGGGCAGCTGCCAGGACCAGGATGCGAGTGTTGTCGACACACGATCCCATGTGCAGCACCGGGGGAATACCCAGCGCCCGGCACACGGCCCCCAGCCCTTCGCCGGCCATGTCTGCCGCCGTGGGCACCATATGGCCCGCCTTGCCGTTGGCCACCGCCGCGCAGCCGGTCACCACCACGAGGATGTCGTTTTCGATCAACCGCCGAGTCAGGGTGACGTGCCCGTAGTCCTGCGGCAACTTCGGGTTGTTGCAGCCCACCACCCCGACCGCGCCGCGGATCTTTCCCTCCTTGATCGCATCAACCAGCGGCCCGGGAGTTCCCCCGAGGGCGCCCAGAATCGCTTCCACCGAGAAGCCGGCCATCAGTGGGACCGTTCCGTCGGGGATACGAACCCGGTCGGGATTGCGGTTGTCGTAGGCATCGATGGCGGTGCGGATGATCTGACGTCCGATCTCTATCCCCTGCTTGGGATCGAAGGAGATATGCAAGGCCCCGGGGAACTTGGCCTTGTCGGCCGTCGAGATCACCTGGGTGTGGAAACATTTAGCCACGTCCGTGACCGCCGGCATGATGCACTGGTAGTCGACCACCATCGCCTCCAGAGCACCGGTCATGATGACCAGCTCCTGGATGAGGTGGTTGCCGGCCATGGGTACTCCACGCCGCATGAGCAGCTCGTTGCCGGTGCAGCACAATCCCACCAGGTTGATCCCGGCGGCTCCCTTGGCTGTTGCCAGCTCGATCAGCTCGGGCTCCCGGGAGGCCTGCACGATGACGTCTGACAGCATCGGATTGTGACCGTGCAGCGCCACGTTCACGTGGTCGGCTTTGAGGGTTCCCAGATTGACTTCTGACATCACCGGCTTCGGGGTGCCGAACAGCACGTCTGATAGCTCGGTGGCAATCATCGATCCGCCCCATCCGTCCGACAGGCTGGTCCGCAACCCGTGGAGCAAGATGTTGACGTAGTCGTTGTCGACCCCCATGTGCGTCCGGTGCAACATCTCGACGTTTTCACGGTCGATGCCGCGCGGTGTGATGCCCAACTGGTCCCACTTGGCGATCCGGACATCCGGTACCCTGCCCAGGAATCCGAGGCGCTCCTTACGGGTTCCGTAATCCTCCATCATCGCGTCGGCGAGATCCGAGGCGATCTCGCCGACCGGGCGTCCATCAGCTTCGATCCCCCACTCGGCGGCCAGTGCAGCCAACTTCGCTTCATCCTGGATGTCGTAGCCGGTGGTCTCCCCGGCCGCGGTCATCGCGAACACCTCCAGGATGTCCCGTCCATGGTCCGAGTGGGAGGCGGCTCCGGCCGCGATCGTGCGGCCCAGGTTGCGGGCGACGATCGTGTCGGCGTTAGCTCCGCACACCCCCACCTGGGGACCCTCGCCGAAGGGATCAATACGGCAGGGGCCCATCGCACAGATCCGACAGCTCACCCCGAGCGAGCAGTAGCCACACTGTGGCTGCTGGGCGGCGAGGCGCTCCCAGACCGTGTCGATGCCTTCTTCGTGGGCGCGACGGAGCATCTCCTGCGCGTCGTTACTGATGCTCATCTGTTTCAAGGTCTTCGCATGGCTCGACATCAGACACTCCCTGTCACACTCGTGAGTTCGCGACCGAAGGTGCGCCAGCCTTCGATGGGGTCGGGTTCGGACGGAACCTCGATCGAGGCAGCCGCCGCCAGCACGGCGCCTGCTTGCTGCAGGCGGCCTCGAGCGACTATCTCGTTCACCTCGCCATAGACCAGCGCCCTGACTTTGCATGCCTCGACGCAGGCCGGGATCTCACCGGCTTGAACTCTCCGCATACACCCGTCGCACTTGGTTGCCGTGATCCTCGCCGGGGCGCCGTTGACGGTCGGGAAAAATGTGACCGCATCGAACGGGCAGACCATGGCACACATGGCGCAGGCAATGCACTTGCCGGGATCGACCAACACCAGGTCGAGATCGACGTTACGGGTGATGGCGGCGGTGGGACACACCTGCTGGCAGGGTGCCGGACTGCAATGCCGGCAGCGGTTCGGGAACGAAGTGTTGGCGACCGGGCCGGGCTCGACGTGGATCCGGGTGTGAGGTTGCGGGTCCTCGAACAGCGCTAGGAACGGATCCCGGCTCTTGGAGTGTTCGACTGCACAGGCAAATTCGCATTGCAGGCAGCCGATACACATCTCCGGGTTGACGAATACCGACATCATCTGACCACCCCCGATCGGGTTTTCCGTGGCCGCCGGCCGAGTCAGAAGGCAACGGTCGTCGATGGTCTGCGACCAGCGACCAATCTCGTTCAACCATATGCCGAATCGCCGGTGGCGACCATGTGGCTTTGGTCCCTAATGTCGGTCGACGCAGCCGGCCTCCGGGCGGTTCGGCATCTTGCCGGTCATGACCGACCGAACCTCGGAGTTGAGCGAATTCGAGCCGCTGAACCAATCGACAGCATCGAAACGCTCCACCGCACCTCAGTGGCCTCAGAGCCCTGTGATAGGCTCGCCTCGCTGGGGATCAGTCGGTTGATCCGGAGATTCCGACCGATCAGGTGAACGCAGGAGGCTCCAGCGTGAGCGACGATTTCTTCACCGAAGTAGAAGCACCGATTACCTACGGCGGACCAGATTCGACCGATCCCCTGTCGTTCAAGGTCTACGACCCCGATCGACCCGTGCTCGGGAAGCGCATGGAAGACCACCTCCGCATGGCGGTCTGCTACTGGCATTCTTTCAACTGGCCCGGCAGTGACGTCTTCGGTTCCGGGACCTTCGACCGGCCCTGGTTGGCGCGTCCGGACGATCTGGAGGCGGCCAAGCAGAAGATGGACGCCGCCTTCGAGTTCTTCACCAAGCTCGGGACACCCTTCTTCTGTTTCCACGACATCGATATCTCCCCCGCCGGGGCTACCTTCGCCGAGACCAAGCACAACCTCGAGCAGATGGTCTCCTACGCCGAGGAGCATATGGCCCGCACCGGCGTCAGACTCCTGTGGGGTACGAGCAACGCATTCAGCCATCCCCGCTTCGCGGCGGGCGCATCGACGAATCCGGATCCGGAAGTATTCGCCTACGCGGCCGCCCAGGTGAAGAACGCCGTCGACGCCACCCACCGACTGGGCGGCGAGAACTATGTCCTGTGGGGAGGGCGTGAGGGCTACGAGACGCTCCTCAACACCCGGATGCGTCAGGAAGCCGACCAGCTGGCCCGTTTCCTCACCATGGTCGTCGAGTACAAGCACTCCATCGGTTTCGAGGGGACTCTGCTGATCGAACCGAAACCGCAGGAGCCCACCAAGCACCAGTACGACTACGACTGCGCCACGGTGCACGGATTTCTCGAGCGGTACGATCTGGTCGGGGAGCTGTTCGTCAATATCGAGGTGAACCACGCGACACTGGCCGGCCACAGCTTCCACCACGAAGTCGCCTACGCCGTCGACAATGGCATCTTCGGGAGCATTGATGCGAACCGGGGCGATCCGCAGAATGGCTGGGACACCGACCAGTTCCCAAACTCGGTGGAAGACATGAGCCTGGGCATGTACGAAATCCTGCGTGGGGGTGGATTCACCACCGGCGGCTTCAATTTCGACACGAAGCTCCGCCGCCAGAGCCTCGACCGCACCGATCTCTTCCACGGGCACGTCGGTGCTATCGACACGCTCGCCCGGTCCCTGCTGGTGGCGGCCCAGCTCATCGAAGACGGCGCACTCGAAGCAGCCCGCCATGCCCGCTACGCCGGATGGTCCAAAACGCTCGGCACCCAGATCCTCGAGGGGAATGTGTCACTGGCCGACCTCGAACAGAAAGTGGCCGGCGGAGAAGTCGATCCTGCACCGGTCTCGGGACGTCAGGAGGAACTCGAGAACCTGGTCAACCGGACTCTCTGGAGAACTGTCTGACCGACGCCATCTCTCCAAACGATCAGTGCAGTTCGGCCGCGCCGGGTCTCATCGGACGACTGTTCCTTCAGATCACCATGGCCGACCTCACCATGACTCCCGAACACCGTGCGACTCTCACCGAGAGTCGACCGTCCGCGTCTGAAGGACCAAGGGCCCTAGTCGGGCACGTCCTCAGGCTGGAGAATACCGGCATGGATTCAACAAAGTTTGAATCAATAACTCTTGAAGAGCGGGCCGGTGTGTTCTCGGCGCTGGGGGATCCGATCCGGTTGCGGGTCCTCGATCAGCTCACCGCCGGCCAGAAGTGTGTGTGTGACCTGCAAGCGACGATCGATGTCGCCCCCAACCTGCTGTCCTATCACATGAGGGTGTTGCGAGAGGCCGGGCTGGTCGAGGCGTCCAAGCGCGGACGGTGGGTCGACTACCGACTCGCCCCGGCCGCCGGGGAACTGGTGCACGAGTCTCTCCCCGTCGAGTTGTCGCCCGGACGTGGATCGTGACCCTCGATCTGCACGCCGCCCCGCTCCGGCAGTCGCCATGGCGCCTGTGGGGGGGCCTCGGCGCCGCCGTCCTGGCGTGGGTGGTCGCCTACCGGGTGAATGGACCATTGTGGCAGTGGGTGGTTGACGACCTTGTTGGTGTCGATCCGAACAGCCGTTGGGGGGCAGCGCTGGAGTTCTTCACCTATGACAGCGTCAAGATCCTGCTGCTCCTGGGCGGGATCATCTTCGCCGTCACCGTCCTGCGTTCCTTCATGAGTGTTGAACGCACTCGATCGTTGCTGGGCGGCCGTCGGGAAGGGGCGGGGAACGTGGCCGCGGCCGGGTTGGGAGTGGTTACGCCATTCTGTTCGTGCAGTGCGGTACCGGGGTTCATCGGGTTCGTAGCGGCTGGAGTTCCGTTGGGCATAACGATGAGCTTTCTGATCGCCAGCCCGATGGTCAACGAGGTGGCGATCGTGTTGCTGTACGGGCTCTTCGGTTGGAAGATCGCCGCCCTCTATGTGACCGCCGGGCTGGCGGTAGCCATCCTGGCCGGTTGGGTGATCGGACGCCTTCACCTCGAACGCTTCGTGGAACCGTTCGTGTTCGAAAACACCCTGCGGGGCCAACCGGTCGACCTGTCCGGACCGTTGAGCTGGGCCGACCGTTTCGCCATCGGCCGCGACGAGGTCCGGACCATCATCCGCAAGATCTGGCCTTACCTGGTGGTTGGGATCGGCATCGGGGCAGCCATCCACGGCTGGGTTCCGGAGGGGTTCTTCGTTCAATACGCCGGACCGGACAACCCCCTGGCGGTTCCCGTCGCGGTAGGTCTCGGTATTCCTCTCTATTCGAATGCCGCCGGGATCCTGCCCCTGGTCGAAGCTCTGCATGCCAAGGGGCTGGCCATGGGCACCGTGCTGGCCTTCATGATGTCGGTGGTCGCCCTGTCCGTCCCCGAACTGGTCCTGTTGCGGCGGGTGCTGAAACCGCGCCTGCTGGGAGTGTTCGTCGGCGTGGTTGGAGTCGGGATCCTCGTGGTCGGCTTCTTGTTCAATCTGATTGTGTAAAGGAGACTCACGTGAACATCAAGGTGCTCGGTTCGGGCTGTGTCAACTGCCAGACCCTCGAGAAGCGAACCGCCCAAGCCGTACAACTGCTCGGGCTCGATGCTCACATCGAGAAGGTCACCGACTACGCAGCGATCGCAGCCTACGGGGTGATGACTACGCCGGCGCTGGTGATCGATGAACGGGTGGTACTGGCCGGACGGGTCCCCAAGGTCGCCGATTTGCAAGCGCTGCTCGGCGGTACGCCCTTCACGCTGATGGAAGCTTCGCCGTGACCGGCCTTCCGCCTCCGTCCGCAGAACCGGCCCTGGCCCGCTTGTCGGTGGTTGATCGGTTCCTTCCGGTCTGGATCATTACTGCCATGGCCCTCGGACTCGGTCTGGGCCGGCTGATCCCTAACCTGAACGACTGGCTGGACACGGTCAAGATCGGCACCGTCTCGATGCCGATCGCCCTCGGGCTGCTGGCCATGATGTACCCGGTGCTGGCCAAAGTCCGCTACTCGCAGATCGGTGAGATCGCCACCGACCGCAAGCTGATGGTCACCTCGCTGGTCCTCAACTGGCTGATCGGCCCGGCGCTCATGTTCGCGCTGGCCTGGCTGCTACTGGCCGACCTCCCCGAGTACCGCACCGGGCTGATCATCATCGGGCTGGCGCGCTGCATCGCCATGGTGCTGATCTGGAACGATCTCGCTTGCGGTGACCGGGAAGCTGCCGCCGTGCTGGTCGCCCTCAACTCGATCTTTCAGATCGTCGCCTACTCGCTGCTCGGCTACTTCTACCTGGAACTACTGCCCGGGTGGCTGGGCCTGGACACGGCTTCGTTGGATGTGTCGATGTGGGACATCGCCAAGATCGTGCTGGTCTTCCTGGGTATCCCGCTCGCCGGCGGTTACCTGACCAGGCGCTGGGGGGAACGCACCCGGGGGGTCGAGTGGTACGAAACCCGGTTCCTCCCCAAACTCGCCCCCTGGGCCCTGTACGGGCTTCTGTTCACCGTGGTAATCCTCTTCGCCCTCCAGGGTGAAACCATCACCGCCCGGCCGCTCGACGTAGTCCGCATCGCCCTACCTCTGTTCGCGTACTTTGCGCTGATGTGGGTGGTTTCGTTCGCGCTGGGGCTCCGGCTGGAGCTGTCATACGAAAAGAACACCAGCGTGGCCTTCACCGCCGCCAGCAACAACTTCGAGCTGGCCATCGCCGTTGCCATCGGCGTGTTCGGGGTCACCTCCGGCGAAGCCCTGGCGGGAGTGGTCGGGCCACTGATCGAGGTACCCGTCCTGGTCGGCCTCGTCTACGTAGCGCTGTGGGCCCGCGGGCGCTTCTACCCGGCGGTCGGGAGACCGTGACCCAAGCGCACACCCGGTGTGATGGTCGGCGCTAACCGGTTGTCCGGCGCGAACTGGAGGATCCGGCCTTCATGAGCCTCCGGACCCAGGTTCCAGTCCCCGATGAGCGGAGCGGGCCACCGACGTCATGGCCGCCCTGCCGATCCTCGAGCCTTATCGAGCAACCGGCGGGCAACCTTGGCGACGGCTTCGTCGACCATATGGCCGTCGTCGTCCGTCACGGCTCCCTTCCCCTCGGCGAGCGCCCGATCGTACAGTTCGACAAGATGCCCGGCACGCTCGACTTCTTCGGGAGCAGGGGTCAGCACTTGGTTGAACACCGCGACCTGAGCAGGGTGAATGGCCGGTCGGCTGCCGAAACCGAGTCGGGCCAACCGGCGGGTTTCCTCGCCAAGCGACTCGAGGCTTTGGTAGTCGGGTGAAACGGGACCGAGCGGAGGTTCGATCCCGGCGGCGGAGGAAGCTACCACCACCTGCAAGCGGAGAGGGACGAAGGCGGCTTCATTGGATGGATCGACCCCCAGTTCGGCGCCGAGGTCGAATTCGCCGATCATCAGCTGATGCACGCGCGGCGCCCCGGCGAGATCATTGACCGCCAGCAACCCGCGGGCCGTCTCCACGATTGGCAGCAGCTTGAGTCCGCCGAGCGGCAGGCCGGCCAATGACTCCCGGCGACCCAGTAAATCGTCCACTGCGAGGAGTTCGTCGACCGTTCGAACCTTGGGAACCATCACTCCCTCGAGGTGCGGCCCGACTACCGCGGCAAGGTCATCCTCGAGAAGGGCGGCGCTGTGATTGACCCGCACCCACACCTCGAAGGCCGGATCGACCAGACCGGCCAGCCACGAGCCCACGGTGTCCCTCGCCAGCCGCTTCCTGGCCGGGGCGACCGCATCCTCGAGATCGGCGATCACGGCGTCTGCTCCGCGTTGCCCGGCTTTGGCCAGCTTGTCTGATTGATCGCCGGGTACGAACAGATAACTGCGAGCGGTCATAGGATCCTCACGCTTCGATTTTCAGGCCGGTTCCAGCACCTATTGCCCGTCGGTGCACCCTACTGTCAGGAGGCAAACAGGACCTCGAACCACTCGCCGCCGCTTTAGTCAATCCTCCTCTTCGATCTGCACCCCGGTCGTGTTGATCAACATCGCCAGCGTGGTGTACATCCCGACCGTCACGACCAGATCGAGGACCTGGGGGATGGTGAAGAACCGGGTGAGTTCAGCCCAGCCGGCATCGCCCACCGCCAGCTCGTCGAACAGCTCGTCGGTGACGGTGAGCAAGAGGGCTTCCT
>DATEVB010000089.1:0-39659 GCA_035282865.1 Acidimicrobiia bacterium
CCGGCCCCGGTGGTTGAGGTCCCGGCCGCGGCTGGTGCACCGGCGGCGACGCCGGCCGCTCCGGCTGTTGAAGCTCCGCCTACCGCCGAACAACCTGCGGCCGCCCAAGCGCCGGTTCCGGGCACGGGCCGCACGACGACCGTCACCGCTCCACCCGTAGTACCGTCGCCGGGCACCCCCGAAGGAGTTCGTCCCCAACGCCTCCTGACGGTGGTCCGGTCCAAATCGATTCAGCAGGTCAAGGCTGAACCGACCGACAAGGTGAGCGTCTGGCCCCACCTGCTCCTGATCGAATTCGTTGCCTTGCTGGGGGTCACGGCGTTCCTGATCGTCCTCAGCGTCATTCTCCAGGCTCCGCTGCTGGATCTGGCCAACTTCAACCTGACTCCCAACCCGTCAAAGGCGCCGTGGTACTTCCTCGGGTTGCAGGAATTGCTGTCGTATTTCGATCCGCAGATAGGGGGAGTCACGGTCCCCGGGATCATCGGCCTGCTCGGTTTGATGACGATCCCCTACGTGGATCGCAATCCGTCGACCAAACCCTCCGATCGCAAGTTCGCCATCATGTTCTTCACCTTCTTCCTGGTGGCGGCGGCGACCTTGACCATGCTCGGGACGCTGTTCCGCGGGCCGGGCTTCAACTTCAGCTATCCATGGTCGGACGGCATCTGGTTCGACGATCTCAAGGACTGGATCTCCTTCAAATGAGCACACCTCAGATCCTCATCGTCTCCATCGGCGCAGTGTGCTTGCTGGCCGCTCTGGCGGTGTTCGCCATCGCCTACCGGCGGGGAGGCGGAAAGGAGACGGACTGGCGGTCGGCGCTGTCCAAGGAAGCCCTGGCGGCCGACGTGTCGGAGGCCACCGCCCCTATCCTCACCGCCGCGGTCCCCATCCAACCCGAAGCCGAACCGATCGACGAGCAAATGGAGACCGTCGAAGAGGCTCCCGCGGCCGCGCCCGAGGCCCCGGTGGCCGTTTCCGTAGCAGAGGTGCAACGGGTGGTGGAGATGTCACCTGAGGAGGCAGGCGTCACCCGCCGGCAGTTCTTCAACCGGGCCTTGCTGGCCACCTGGGGCGGATACCTGGGCTTGCTGGGGCTGTCGATGCTCGCCTTCTTCTGGCCGAAACTGTCCGGCGGGTTCGGCAGCAAGGTCGACGCAGGTTTGGTCGAGGACATCCGGGCGCAAATCTTCTTGCCGGACGGATCCGTGCAACCTCTTTTCATTCCCGATGCGCGTGCCTACATCATGCCGTTCGACGAGACCGCAGGCCGGCAGTTTGAAGGGAAGGGCGTTGTGGCCGGCGGCTTGACGGCGTTGTGGCAGAAATGTGTTCACCTCGGTTGCCGGGTGCCCTGGTGCTCCACCTCACAAGGATTCGAATGCCCATGCCATGGATCGAAATACAACTTGGTTGGCGAGTATGAAGCGGGCCCGGCACCCCGCAACCTGGATCGATTCGTGGTCGAGGTCACCGAGGACGGACGCTTCATCATCGACACCGGAACGGTGATTCAAACCGCCCGGGCCACCGTCAAGACCGTTCCCTATCCGCAGGGTCCCTCCTGCGTGGCGATCGGGGAATAGTGGAGATCAGCACCATCGTCACCACCGTCGCCGTCCTGGCCGCTATCGCCTGGCTTGCCTTCCTGGTTGCCAACAGCATGCGAGGTCGCGGCAAAGGAGAGCTGGCCCCCAACCTGGCGCCGGGAATCACCGACGACACGCTCGAGTCCAAACGCCTGGACAAGACCCTGGCCTCGGCGGTGGTGCTCTCCGGGATCCTGGCGCTCTCGCTGCCCATCTACTTCGTCGGCGAGCAGAGCCGTCAGGACGGATTCGTGGAGGAGTTCGACCAGGTAGCCCTCGAGCGGGGTGCCCAGCTCTACCTGGATTTTCAGTGCGCTAACTGCCACGGCGCCACCGGCGGAGGTGGCGTGGCTGCCTATGTGGAGAAGCGGAGCGGGATCAGTGTCGGCTGGGCGGCCCCGGCCATCAATACGGTGTTCTACCGCTACACCCCTGAAGAAGTCAGGTTCTGGATTGTCTACGGTCGGGCCAATTCACCGATGCCGGCCTGGGGGCTGGCAGGTGGCGGTCCCCTGAACGACCAGCAGGTCGACGAGTTGATGGAATACCTCCAGTCCGGGGAGTTCATGCTCACCCAGGACGACGTCCTCGTGCAGATCGAGTCGTCGGTCAACGAGGCGCTTTCGCGCTTGGAGACGGCAGACACCGTCATGGCCGATGCGATTGCCGAACAAAACGCCCTCATCGAGTCGATTCAAGCGGCACCCGGTCAGGTCGAGATGGCCGGGACGCTGGCCGGGCGGGCGGTTGCGGCCCTGGATGGCGCCGGCGATGGGATCGATGTCGACGGCGACGGCCTTCCCGACCGGGTCGAACAGGAGTTGACTGCCATCTTCGCCGAAGCCGGCGATGCACTCGGCGATCCGGCGCTCGTCGTCACCCTCAATCCTGAACTAGCCCAAACCGCGGCCGGCGAGGATGACCTCGTTCTGGCCGGGCGGGCGGTGGCGGCGCTCGGGTCGGTTGCCGCCAAGCTGAAAGTCACCGCCGACAACCTGGAGAAACTCCTCGCCCAGGCGGTCGGTGGTTTGGCGTTCCTCGAGCAGGCACAGCGGGACGAGAAGTGGGCGATCGACATACCGGCCGTAGCCGACGCCACCTTCGGGGGAGATATTGAGACGGCGGGCCGGGCAGTGGGCCTCTTCAATGCCTATTGTGCCCGCTGCCACACCGCCGGTTATTCGGCCGGTGTCCCACTGACCCAATCGGTGGGTTCGGGAGCCCTGGGGCCGGCGCTGTGGAACGGGCGTCCCAACGTGCAGTTCCTCAACGAGGCCAGCATGGTCGACTTCATCACCAAGGGCTCCGAGAACGGTGTGCCGTACGGGGTCAACGGGGTCGGATCGGGCCGGATGCCGGCATCCGGGCCGGTTCTATCGCTGGAGGACCTGGAACTGATTGTGCAGTATCTGCGTGGCGACACGCTGACGGGGGACTGAGATGCGCGAACTGCTCAGAGAGATTCTGTCGGCCAACCTGGCCGTGACCGGTGTCCTACTGACCCTGGCGGCGATCGCCGTCTTCTTCGGGACGGTCTATCTGTTGAACAGGACCAACCTCGGCAAGAAGCTGGCATTCCTGGTCACCGGTGCCGCCACCTTCGGCTGGATGTCGATCAATAGCCTGCTCTTTGTGTTGTATGCCCCCCGTGGACCGCGCCCGGCCGACTTCGAGGGTCTCAACGCATTTGAGATTCGCATCATCCCGCTGACGTTCATGCTGGCGGCGTTGATCCTGTTCGCCATGTTCTTGACCGCTCTCAACCGTTTCGAGGAAGAGCAGGAGCGCCAAAGCGTCTAGCTCTGGGCGAGCGACTGTTGAACGTAATACCCGAGGATCTGTAGTTCCGTCGAGAGGTCGACCCGCCGGATCTCCACGTTCGGGGACACCCGCAGCACCATGGGCGCGAAGTTGAGAATCGACTTGAAGCCGGCCTCCGCCAGCTGTTCGGCGACTTTCTGGGCGGCAGGCACCGGGGTGGCGATGATGCCGATTTCGATCATCAGTTGCCTGGCGTCGATCGGGATCTCCTCCATGGCACCGACGGTGAGATTCCCGATCCGCGTGCCAATCTTGTCGGGATCGATGTCGTAGATGCCGACGATGGAAAACCCGCTGGCGTCGAAGCCGCCATATTGGGCCAGGGCCGATCCGAGGTTGCCGGCACCGACGATGATCACCGGCCAGATTCTCGTCAGCCCCAGTTCACGCCTGATCTGAAAGCGCAAGTGCTGGACGTTGTAGCCGACCCCCCGCACCCCGTAGGAACCAAGGAAGGACAAGTCCTTGCGGACCTTGGCGGAATTCTCCTTGATCAGGTCGCCGAGCTCTCTCGAAGATGCCGTTGTTTGATCGGGGGGAAGGCTTTCGAGAGCTCGCAGGTAGAGAGGCAATCTATTGACCGTTGCTCGGGGAATACGGGCCATTTTCACAAGGGCACGTTATACGAGGCGGGCTCAGGGGCAAAAACGGAACTTGGTCTATATACCCCCAGGGGTATCATGCCTGCTCCACAGGAAGGGATTGAGCAGTCATGAAGCGCATCTGGAACGTTCTGGCCGCTGTCTCGACGCTGCTGATAATCGGGTTGAGCGGATGCACGTCGGCCGGGACGCTCGATCAGCAGATCGCCGGCGTTTCTCCGGCTCAAGCGGCCGGCATCGTCGAAGAGAACTCGGGTAACGAGGATTTCGTGATTCTCGACATCCGCACCCCCGAGGAATACGCGGCGGGGAAGATCGAAGGGGCGATCAACGTCGACTTTTATGCCGGCGACTTCCGCCGGCAACTCGATGCGCTGGACAAGGACACGCACTACCTCGTCTACTGCAGCAGCGGGAACCGAAGCGGCCAGGCGCTGCCTATCTTTGAAGACCTCGGGTTCGCCCGCGTAGACAACCTCGCCACCGGAATATCCGGTTGGTTCGACCAGAAGTATCCGGTAGTTCCATAGGCCGGGCGAAGCGAGCTTCGCTCACCGATTGAAGCTCGAAGCCTGAACTTCGTACTTTCCACTTCCCGCTTCCCGGTAACCTGCTGATTCATGTCGTCTTCTCCCGATGTCGTCGTCGTCGGTGCCGGTCCGGCCGGATCGGCCGCCGCCTACTGGCTGGCCCGGCACGGGCACTCGGTGACCGTGGTCGAGAAGGAGGGGTTTCCGCGCGAAAAGACCTGCGGCGACGGGCTCACCCCCCGCTCCGTCTACCAGCTGAGCGAGATGGGGTTCGACTTCGAGGTGGGGGAATTCCACAAGATCACCGGGCTTCGTTCGTATGCCGGTGAGGATCTGATGCTCGAGCTGGCGTGGCCGGATCATTCGATCTACCCCAACTGGGGCGGCGTGATCCGCCGCCTGGACCTCGACGGACGGGTGGCGACCCTGGCCGAGAAGCAGGGTGCGGTTGTACGCCAGCGGATGGAGGCATCTCCGCTGCTCGCATCGGGCCGCCTGGCCGGGGTCACGCTGGCGACTAACGGCGACCAAGAGATCCTCACTCCCAAAGTGGTTGTCATCGCCGATGGGTCGATGACTCGCTTCGGGCGAGCGATGGGCACTCATCGGCGTCGCGACTACCCGATGGGCCTGGCCGCCCGGGGATACTTCTCGAGCGGGCGCTCCGACGACACCTTCATGGAGAGTCAGCTGGACATCCGTGACGCAAATGGAGACTCGATGCCGGGTTACGGATGGGTCTTTCCGCTCGGCGACGGGACCGTCAACGTTGGGGTGGGGTTGCTGTCGACCTTCCGGCAGTGGAAGTCGGTCAACACCTCCGACATGATGGCCGCTTACGTCGACAGCGCCCCGGGCTATTGGGGACTGTCTCCCGGGGCGGCCCTCTCCAAGCCGCACGGCGGAAAGCTGTCCATGGCGCTTTCGGTCGGGCCGCATGCGGGCCCGAACTGGGTCCTGGCCGGCGACGCAGTCGGGGCGATCAACCCCTGGAACGGGGAGGGCATCGCCTATGCATATGAGACGGGGAGGATGGCCGCACAACATGTACATGTGGCGCTGGCATCCGATGACCTGAGCCTGCTCCAGCGGTATCCCCAGGATCTCAACGACACCTACGGGTTGTACTACCGCATGGCCCGGATTTTCGTGAAAGCGATCGGTTACCCTCAGGTGATGTGGACCCTCGCCCACGTCGGTTTGCGGTCCCGGCCCCTGATGGAATGGGTGCTCAAGGTGATGGCCAACCTGCTCGAGCCGGAGGATCGCCACATCGGCGAGCGAGCCTTCCGGATGCTCGAGCGTATCGTCCGGGTGATTCCGCAGTCCTAGGCATGGCCGGGATGGTGGTCGGTGGGTCGGGAGGCAGTTGGCCGGCGTGGCCGGCTCTCGAACCACCCGGTTCTGGTTAGGGTTGAGGCCGGAGGTGCGACATGGCCGACGAAGTGGCTTATCGATCCGTTGTCGAAGTGGAGAGGATCCGCGGACCGATGCGACGCGCCCGGCTGCCGGGCCGCGACACCGAAGTGACCTTCGGCGTGCACGGCGCAATTGCCGAGCACTACGGGGTCTCACCCTCCGACTATCCGCCGGACACCACCACCATCGACTATGTGGTCGCGGCCGCGGTCGGGTGACTGACCGGGACCTTCGGGGGCGCGCTGGAGGCGCGCGGTATAACGGCAAGCGGCGGGAACCTCGTCTCAACGGGTGTGGGTGAGATCGAGAAGGACGGCCGGGTGCTCGTCATCCGCCGTATTCATGTGACGTACCGGCTCAAGGGTGTAGCCGAGGAGGATCGCCCCACGGTCGAACGGGTGCACGGATTCCATGCCGACCACTGCCCGGTGGCCCGCAGCATCCGCGATTCAATCGACATCACAACGGAAGTCGAATACGTCGATGCCGGGTGCGGGGAGTAGGTCGGCGGCGCGGAGGAGTCGCAAACGTAACGAGCACCGAACTGCCTCACGCAACGTTGGCGCGGTGGGTTACGGCGTTTTGACCACGTGCAGGGCTTGAAGAGCTGACGCCGGGGGTGTGCTCGACAAGAGCATGCGGTGGGTGTCCCTTGCCACCGACGTCCAGGACAGGAGCCTTGTAGGGACTCGATTGGTGTGGCATAGTTATGGCATGACACGCATACGGGTTAGCACGACTGTCGACGAGTCGCTCTTGGAGAACGCGAGGAGCATGAGGTCGGATTTGAACGACGCGGCCTTGTTGGATGAAGCTCTCAGTGCGTTGGTGGGCCGACACCGCGCAGCGGAGATCGATGCCGGCTACGCCGTCTACGACGAACATCCGCTCGATGAAGCGGACGTATGGGGTGACTTAGCATCGTTTCGTGAGGCGGCCGCTTCGTCGTGAACGATCTGCCAGCCAGGGGCGAGGTGTGGTGGTGTGAGCTGCCAGAGATCTCTCGCCGGCCTGTAGTGATTCTGTCTCGGGACGCCGCTATTCCCAGACTTCGGCGGGCATTGATTGCTCCGTGCACGACGACGATTCGAGGCCTTGCCAGTGAGGTGCTAATGGAACCCGGTGAGGATCCGATCCCTCGTGAGTCGGCTGTGAATCTCGACTCGGTTGAGAGTGTTTCGGTTGGAACGCTGACCAAGCGCCTGGGCAGGTTGGGCGACGGGCGCATGCGAGAGATCTGCGCAGCTTTAGCGGTCGCCGTCGACTGCAGTCCGTAGTTCGGAAGAGGCTACGGCGCGCGGTGCGTACGCAGCTCTCGCTCGCTGCGTCTCACGTCGCTGGTGCCACGGACGCGCCACAGAACCGGCTAGGCGGGCCGAATCCCCTGGTCAACTGGGTTCGACCGCATGTTTCGGAACCAGTGAGCACTTCTGGCTGACTGCCCGTTTCCGAGCGGGCACCTTGGCTCGACCAGTAGGGCAATGCCAGAACGTTCACCGAGGAGTCGCAAACGTAACGAGCACCGAACTGCCTCACGCAACGTTGGCGCGGTGGGTCCTTCGACCCGGCAAGTGTGGGCCTGATACCGGACGGTGCTTCCCGGTTCAGCCCTCACCTGGCGCCACCCGGTACCAGTACCGGTATACCTCGGTGAACCCGAGCCGTCGGTACAGGCGATTGGCGGCGTCGTTGGAAGGGACGACCTGCAGGTAGGCGCGGGCGGCTCCGTTCCCGGCGCCCCAGCCCAGCAGCGCCACGGTGATGTCGGTCGCCAGTCCCCGCCCCCGCCGATCGGGACGGGTAAAGACGTCGAATAGGCCGACCCGGCCGCCCTCGAGGACGGCGCGACCGATCGCAGCAGGCGTTGCCTCATGGCGGATCATGGCGAAGGCGGTGGTGGCGGGTAGTCGTGAGAACAACCGGCGCACTTCTTCGAGGTGTTGCTCAACCCGGGGTTGGAAGCCCGCCAGCGTTGCCAACCAGGGATCCGGCACGGGTCCTTCAGCTACCTCGACGGCGTCGAGTGGCAGGTCGTGGCCGTCCAGCGGGCAGCCCTGAACGCTCACGCCTTCATCCCTGAGGGAGTAGCCGCGTTCGTCGAGCAGCAGGTCGAGGTTGGAGGGTTGAGCGGCAGGGGTCAGGCGGATCATCGGGGTGAGGCGGCGCGACCGGTACCAGGTTTCGGTGTAGGAGATCTTGTCGGCGGGCCTCAGCTCACCGGGACCGAGCGGGGCTGCCGAATTGGCCCGACCGGTGTAACCGCCTGCTGCCCGGAGGATCCAGCCGTCGTAGCGCTCCGATTCGAGGGCCGGAAGGGCATTCATGGCAAGCTCCTCGAGCTCCCGGATGGCCTCGAGTGAGGTCACTACCGCACCGTTCCTCCGGCGGCGATGACCTCGTCGATGGCCCGCCGTCCGTCGCCGGGGTTGAGATCGACCGGTCGCATGGCGCGGGCCAGCAGCTGCACTTCGAAGTGGCGGGCGAGTCCGTCGAGAGCGGTTGCCCTGACGCAGTAGTCGGTGGCCAGTCCGGCTATGACCAGCCGGACGACGCCACGCCGGCGGAGCAGGCTCTCCAGTTCGGTCGGGATCACCTCTTCCGTATCCGGATGCCGCATCGAGAAACCCGAATACCCATCTTCGCCGCCGGATCCTTTCTTCACCTCGGGCCCGTCGACCAGCAGGTCTGGATGGAACTCGGCTCCCCAGCTGCTCATCACACAGTGGACCGGCCAGACGCCGCCGTCTTTTTGGAAATGAGGTGTGCTTTCCGGATGCCAGTCCCTGGTGTAGACGACCAAGCTTCCGGCGGCAAGAGCGCGAGCAGCCTCGGCATTGATGAGCGCTACGACATGCTCGCCGCCTTTGACGTACAAGCTTCCCGAGGGGTCGGCGAAATCGTTCTGAACGTCGACCACGATCAGGGCGGTGTGATGGTCGTAGGTGCCGTTGATGTCCATGTCGAGATGCTAGGCCGGGAACCTGTCGGCTCGGGTTCGGAGACGGCTCCATGGGTGGTCGACCCGCCCACCGACGACGCACGGCTGTCGTGAGGTCCCATCGGCCCGTCCACCGCGCCGATCCCTACCCGGGCACCTCGGCCAGCTCCCGCAGGGCCGCTTGATCGACCAGCCGGCCGTGGCTCACAACCGCCCGGGGAGCGGCATGGAACCGGAGGGCTTCAGCCACGGATTCGCCCTGCACCACCACCAGATGGGCCGGCGCACCGATCTCGAGCCGGTGGTTCTGCAAGCCGATCGAGCGGGCTGCCGAAGTGGTCACGGCGTCGTAGAGGACTTCCAGGTCCGGCCGGGCCATCATCCACAGCAGGTGGGCACCGAGGAAGGCAACCTCCAGCATGTTGTTGCGGCCGAAGGCGTAGTAGGCGTCCGAGATGTCGTCCTGTCCGAGGCTGACGGTGATGCCGGCTGCCACCAACTCTCGCACCCGGGCGTGGAGCGGTCCGGTGTGCGGGTCGGATACAACGGCAACGCCCGCCGCGGCCAGAAGAGAGACCAGTCGGGCGAAGTAGGGCTCCGGGTAGAGCTCCATCGCCCGGGCGTGGTGGGCGAGTGCCCGACCGTTCCAGTTCCTCCGCAATGTCTCGACCGCCATCATCTCCAGGGTTCGCAGCCCCGGGTCTCCGGCATCGTCGAGCAGCATCGAGACGTCTGCGTCGTGTTCAACGGCGATGGCGAAGCACAGACGAACGTGCTCGACCATGTCGGCTTCGGTGAGCTCGATCCAGGGGATTCCTCCGACGACATCCGCCCCGAGGGCCATGGATTCCCGAAGCAACTCCTCGGTCCCCGGTTGGCGGATGATGCCGTCCTGGGCGAAAGCCACCACCTGGAGGTCGACGATGTCGACGAATTCCTCCTTGAGCGCCAGGAGCACCTCAACGCCCCGGGTGCCGGCCCTGGAGTCGACGTCGGCCAGGGCACGGATGTGGGTGTTGCCGTAGTAGGCCGCCATAGCCAGAGCCCGGCGCCCGGCGGCCATCATGGCATCGTGATGCTGGCTGAGTTTCACGGCCGCCGCGGTCTCTATGGCGCTCATGGCCCGACCCATTCCACCCATCTGGTAGTCGGCGAGCGCGGCATCGCCGAGGTCGCGGAGGGTGAACACCTTATCAAGGTGTAGGTGGGTGTTGACGAACGACTCGGTGACCAGATTTCCGTTCGCTTCCACGGACCGGCCGTGGGAGGGCTCAGCCGCGGTAGGTTCGATGGAAGCGATCAGGCCGTCGACGATCCGGATGTCGGCAACAGCTCCATTTCGTAGGCGGGCGTTGGTGATGGTCAGTGGCGAGGGGTTGGTCATGGTTCTCCTCCGGATCCCGGCATCCACCACCCAGCCTATGTGTGAGCGACGGCCGGTGGCTGCCACCCAGCGACAAGTAGGCTTCCGGCCGCAGCAGAGGAGCCGCATGCAAACCATCGGAATGATCGGTGGGATGAGCTGGCAATCGACGGCCGATTACTACCGGATCATCAACGAACGGGTCCAGGAGCGCCTGGGCGGGTTGCATTCGGCCCAGGCCATCCTGTACTCCGTTGACTTCGCCGAGGTCGAGGAGCTTCAGCAACATGGCCGGTGGGCGCAGGCCGCCGCGCTGATGGTGGAGGCCGGGCAGCGGGTGAAGGCAGGCGGAGCCGACTTCATCGTCATCTGCACCAACACGATGCACCGCATGGCAGACGAAGTGGAGCGACAAACGGCCCTGCCGGTGCTCCACATAGCCGACGCCACCGCCCGGGTAATTGCACAGGCAGGGATCGGCGTGGTGGGGCTACTTGGCACCCGGTACACCATGGAGCAGGGTTTCTACCGGGGGAGGCTCGAAACCCGACACAAGCTGCGGGTGCTCGTCCCCGATGAGGATGACCGCAGGATCGTTCACGACGTCATCTACGACGAACTCTGCCTGGGCGTGACCCGGGAAGAGTCGCGCCGGCGTTACCTCGACATCATCGACGGGCTGGCCCGCCGTGGGGCCGAGGCCGTGATCCTCGGCTGCACCGAAATCGGCCTGTTGGTAGACCCCGGCCAAACCGATGCATTGCTGTTCGACACGACGCGGATTCATGCCGAAGCTGCCGCCGACCGGGCCATTGAGGGGCGCTGATACCCTGCCCGAGGGCGTGTCCGGCCCGGTTGCGTACCATCTGCGAGGCCGATCGGCGGCCACCGGCGGGGACTCTCATGGTGGCATCCGGCGGTTTTGTACCCAACCCTGATCTCTCCCTAGTCTTGTGCCGAAAGGAAGCGCGCCCATGAACCTGGCCGATTACCTGCCCATCGCCATCATGCTCCTGCTCGTCATCGCTTTCGCGGGAGCCTCGATCAGCCTCGGCAACGTCCTCGCTCCCCGCCGCCCAACACCCGAGAAGCTCGCTCCCTACGAGTGCGGGATCGTCCCGGAAGTTGAACCCTCCCAGCGTTTCCCCGTGAAGTTCTACCTGGTGGCGATGCTCTTCGTCATATTCGACATCGAGATCATCTTCCTGTTCGCCTGGGCCGTGCGATTCCGCCAGCTCGGTTGGTTCGGGCTGGGTGCGGTCGGCATCTTCACCGCTCTGGTGATCGAGACGCTCGGATACGTTTGGAAGCGCGGCGCCCTCGACTGGAACATCCCCAGGCGGGCCCGCTATCGCCGCGGCCCCGAAGTCGTGGATGAGGAGGCCGCTTGATTGATCAGGCCCCGACGCCGCCCGGCATCATCGTGGCGACGCTCGACAAGGTAGCCAACTGGGCTCGCACTCGTTCGATGTGGCCGGCGACCTTTGGCCTGGCCTGCTGCGCCATCGAGATGATGGCAACCGGGACCGCCCACTACGACCTGGCTCGCTTCGGGATGGAGGTGTTCCGGGCTTCACCCCGCCAGGCCGACCTGATGATCGTTGCCGGCCGTCTATCCCAGAAGATGGCGCCGGTGTTGCGCAACGTGTACGACCAGATGCCGGAGCCCAAGTGGGTGATCTCGATGGGTGCTTGCGCATCCACCGGCGGCATGTTCAACAACTACGCCCTGGTGCAGGGTGTCGACCAGATCGTGCCGGTGGATGTGTACGTCCCGGGATGCCCCCCCGGCCCGCAGTCGCTGATCCACGGGATCCTGACGCTGCAGAACAAGATCATGTCCGGGGAGATCACTCGCTGATGGCCGACGAGCAGATGAACGAAGCAGAGTCCGGGGAAGAGGCCGGCGCGGCGCTGGAGCACCCACTTCCGGAACATCCCGTCCTGGCAGGTCTTTTCGCGCAATTCGCAGACGTCGAGTGGCGACGCTCGGGTGAGCAGGACACGGCGGTCGTGCCGAAGAACCGCCTGCGCGACTTCGCCCTGGCGGCGCGCCGGGCCGGCTTCGAAATGCTGGTCGACCTGACCGCAGTCGACTACCTGCGCCTTCGCAGGGTTCGCTTCGAGGTGGTCGTCGGCTTGCTCTCGTTGCAGCACAACCTCCGGCTCAGATTGGGGGTACCCGTCCCCTTCGACGACCCGACGGTGCCATCGCTGGTATCCGTCTATCCGGGCGCCAACTTCTTCGAGCGGGAGACGTTCGACATGTTCGGGATCATTTTCGAGGACCATCCCGACCTGACTCGCATACTGTTACCCGACGATTGGGTCGGCCACCCGCTCCGTAAAGACTTCTCGACCGGATCCGTCCCCGTGCAGTTCAAATCGTCGCCGCAGGTGACCTGATGACCGACGACCCCCGCAAACCGGAGAGGGAGATCCGCGAGGTGTGGATCACGCCCGACGAGGCCCCCGACTGGATGCGTCACGCCACCGACGAGGGCGCTCAGACCATGCGCCTGGATGAGTCACAATCGCGCCTGGTCGAGCAGACGGGCGTCAGGGTTCGGGACGACTACGTCCTCGACGACGAGATTGCCGAAGACGAGCGGATGATCATCAATATGGGCCCGCAACACCCCTCCACCCACGGGGTCCTGCGCCTCCAGATCGAACTGGAAGGAGAGATCGTCCGGCGGGTCAAACCCATCATCGGGTACTTGCACACCGGGATGGAGAAGACGGGCGAGACGCTCACCTACATGCAGGGTGGCACCAATGTCACGCGCATGGACTACCTCTCTCCCTTCTTCAATGAACTGGTGTTCTCATTGGCCACCGAGCAGCTGCTGGGAGTCGAGATTCCGCCGCGCGCCCAGGCCATCCGTATCTTGATGACCGAGCTGAACCGCACCACCAGTCATCTGGTGTCGCTCGCCACCCAGGGCATGGACGTCGGAGCACTGTCGATGATGCTGTACGGGTTCCGCGAACGGGAGTTGATCCTCGCATTCTTCGAGAAGACCACCGGCCTGCGGATGAACCACAACTACATCCGTCCCGGCGGGGTGGCCGCCGACCTGCCCGACGGGTGGGAGGACGACATCGAGGAGATACTCGACAAGATCCCGGTGGGTGTGGCCGATTATGAAGACCTGCTGAAAGCCAACCCGATCTGGGAGGGCAGGACCCGTGGGGTGGGCGTGATCTCTGCGGAGGAATGTGTGGCCTACGGGATCACCGGCCCCCCGTTGCGGGCCACCGGTATCGATCTCGACCTCCGCAAGACTCAACCGTATTCGGGGATCGAACAGTACGAGTTCGACGTAGCCGTCGGGTCCAACGGCGACGTTTACGACCGTTATCGCGTTCGCATCCAGGAGATCTTCCAATCGCTCCGCATTGTGCGGGAAGTCGCCAACCAGATGCCGGCCGGCGATTACCGGACCGACGATCGCAAGGTGACCCCACCGCCCCGCAAGCGGATCAACGAATCGATGGAAGCGTTGATTCATCATTTCAAGCTTTTCACAGAAGGTTTCAAGGTTCCGGAAGGCGAGGTGTACGCGGCGATCGAATCGCCACGCGGCGAGATCGGCTGCTACATCGTGTCGGACGGAAGCGCCCGGCCGTACCGCATGCACATACGCGCCCCTTCGTTCGCCAACTTGCAGGGCCTGCCGATCATGATGGCCGATTCGCTGATTGCCGACAGTGTCGCCACGATCGCATCGGTCGATCCGGTCATGGGAGACGTCGACAGATGACCTGGCCCGCCGAAGTCCAGCAACGCGCCAAAGAGCTCATCGGGCGTTACCCCGACCCCAAGTCGGCGGTCATGCCGCTTCTCTACCTCGCTATGCGCCAGGACGGGTACCTCACCGAAACCGGCATGCAGGAAGTAGCCGGCTGGACCGGACATACCCCGGCGCAGGTTCAATCGGTGGCGACGTTCTACGGCATGTTCAAGACCGAACCTCTCGGCACGTATCTCGTTTCGGTGTGCACGTCGATCTCCTGTATGTTGCTCGGGGGCGACGACGTGCTGGAGGCGGTCGAGGACGAGACGGGTGTGCCAGACGGCGAAACCGACGCTGACAGGCTGTTCTCGGTCGAACACGTCGAATGCCTGGGCGCCTGTGGAGGCGCTCCGGCAGTCCAGGTCAATTACGAACTGGTCGAGGGCCCGAGTCCCGACCAAGCCCGGGCCCTGTGCCGCTGGCTGCGCGACCAACGCCCCGCCCTCGTCAACACAGACGATATGCAGGAACGATTTGGTGGCCGCCGATCGTTCGACTGGGCCATCGCCGAGGAGAGGTCGGCGCTGGGTCCGTTCCCGGCCTTCGGGCCCTACGGAACCGTGTGGGAGGGGGACAAATGAGCCACCCGCAAGTCCTCACCGCCCGGATGACCGAACACCCGACCGATTCGCACACCCTGGAGCGATACGAAACGACGGGGGGTTACCGGCACGCGCGCCGGGCCATCGACATGACCCGCGATGAGATCATTGATTTGGTCAAGGCGTCGGGACTGCTGGGTCGGGGTGGCGCCGCCTTCTCGGCCGGGCTGAAGTGGAGCTTCCTCGCCCCTTCCCGACCTTCCTATCTGGTGGTCAACGGCGATGAATCCGAGCCGGGCACCTTCAAAGATCGCCAGCTGCTGGAGAGAGATCCTCACCAGATGATCGAGGGCATCATCATCACCTCGGTCGCCAACGAGGTCCACGAGGCGTTCGTCTACATCCGTGGGGAATACCCCAAGCCGGCCCGGCGAGTCCAGCAAGCCATCGACGAGGCCTATGCGGCCGGTTATCTGGGCAAGGGGATCTTCGGCAGCGACTACGACCTCGACGTAACCGTGCACCTGGGCGGCGGTGCTTACATCTGCGGCGAGGAGACCGCCCTGATAAACAGCCTGGAAGGCAAGCGCGGTGAACCCCGCCTCAAGCCGCCTTACTTCCCGGCCGCCAGGGGCCTCTACATGATGCCGACCATCGTCAACAACGTCGAGACCGTATCGAATCTGCCCCACATCTTCGAGATGGGTGCCGACGACTATCGGGCCCTCGGTCACGCCGATGATTCCGGAACGTTCCTCTTCTCGGTGTCGGGGCATGTCAAGGAACCCGGCAACTATGAATTGCCGCACGGCATCACCTGGCGGGAGCTCGTCTTCGACATCGCCGGGGGAATCAGGGACGACCGGGCTTTGAAGGCATGGATTCCGGGCGGCGCGTCGGCCCCCTGGTTCGTCCCGGAACATCATCTCGATCTCGAGATCACCAAGGATGCCACCGGCAACGCCGGCTCCATGCTGGGCTCGGGGGCGGTAGTGGTCATGGATGAGACCACCTGCGCGGTCAAGGCCGCCGAGCGGATCGTGCGGTTCTTCTCCCACGAGTCGTGCGGCCAGTGCACTCCCTGCCGGGAGGGCACCACCTGGCTGGAGATGATCCTGCGGAGGATCGAGGACGGCTCCGGTCGGCGAATCGATGCCGAACTCCTCCTCGATGTGTCCGACAACATCAGCCCGGGACTGACCTGGCCGCCCAAGCAGACCACCATCTGCCCGTTGGGCCCTTCGGCGGTTTCGCCGATCACCTCGGTGTCGCGCTACTTCAAAGACGAACTGCTGCAGCACATCGAACAAGCGGGGTGTCCTCTTGGCTGATCTGGTCAAGATCACGGTCGACGGTCGGGAGATCGAAGTCCCCCGCGGGGAACTGGTGATCAAGGCAGCTCAGGACCACGGCACCTATATCCCAAGGTTTTGCTGGCACCCCCGGATGAAGGAAGTGGGCATGTGCCGGATGTGCCTGGTCGAGATCGATACGCCCCGCGGCACGATACTCACCACTTCCTGCACCACGGCGGCCATCGACGGCATGGTCGTGCATACCGCATCGGAGACCGCTCGGAAAGCCCAGGAAGGCATCCTCGAGTTTCTGCTGATCAACCATCCGCTCGATTGCCCGGTGTGTGACAAGGGTGGTGAGTGCCCCCTGCAGGATCAGACCGTTGCCTACGGGCCGGGTGAGAGCCGGTTCGTGGAGGAGAAGCGGCACTTCGAAAAACCGATCCCCATTTCCGATTTGGTCTTCCTCGACCGGGAGCGGTGCATTCTCTGTGCCCGCTGCACCCGGTTCGCCGATGAGATAGCCGGCGACCCATTGATTGAGTTCAAAGATCGGGGCAACCACACCCAGGTCCAGACCTTCCCGGATCTGCCTTTCAGCTCGTACTTCTCGGGCAACACCGTGCAGATCTGCCCGGTCGGGGCGCTCACCGCCTCCGCCTATCGCTTCAAGGCCCGCCCCTGGGACCTCCGCAGAGTCGAGAGCAGTTGCTCGCATTGCTCGGTCGGTTGCCGGATGGCGGTTGAGTCCAGCCAGAACGACGTGTTGCGGTTCAACGGGGTCGATAACGATGCCACCAACCAGGGGTGGCTGAGTGACAAATGCCGGTTCGGTTTCGAATTCATCGGATCGGAGAACCGTCTTCGCACACCGCTCATCAAGGTGGACGGCGAATTCCGGGAAGCCACTTGGGCAGAGGCACTCGACGTGGTGGCGGAACGGCTCGGTGCCATCATCGAGCAACACGGCGGTGAGGCGGTGGGAGGCATCGGCGGCGCTCGTTCCACCAACGAAGAAGCCTATGCATTCGGGAAGTTCATGCGGACCGTGCTCGGCAGTAACCATCTCGACGCCCAACTCGACGACGGTCTCGATCCTCGTTTCCTGGCCGGAGTGTCGCCCCGGGCCAGGATCGGCGATCTCGACCGAGCGGCCACCATCCTGCTGTGGGCACCCGACCTCAAGGAGGAATCGGGTTCGCTGTATCTGCGGGTCCGGCACGCCGTTCAGGAGCATGGCGCCGAGCTGGTCGTTGTGCACCCCCGGCGCACCGGTCTCGACGATCGCGCCACGCACAAGCTGACTTACCGGCCCGGACAGGGACCGGCGCTGCTCGGCGACCTGGCAGGCGGTGAGGGCGACTATGCAGCCGTGCTGGAGACCTTGTCGAAAGGTCCGGTCGTTGCCATCGTCGGACGCACCGGTCTCACCGAGCAGCGGGAACTCGCCGAAGCGGTGGCAGCCTTCGCGCTCGACCTGCCCGATGCCAAAGTGCTCCCGTTCGGGCGTCGTTCCAATGTGTTCGGGGCTCTGGACATGGGAGTGGCCCCGACGCTCTTGCCCGGCCGGGTCGGGGCCGACGATGCCGACGCAATGGCGCAACTCGAAGCGGTGTGGGGACCGGTCCCGACCCATGAAGGCCGCGACACCCTCGGGATCCTGGAGGGCCTGGCCGCCGGCGACCTGAAAGGCCTGGTGCTGCTGGGGGCCGATCCCGTCAGAGACGTGCCGGATGGCAGGTTCGCTCAGCGAGGCATCGAGGGTGCCGAATTCGTTGTCGCCATCGATCTGTTCCTCACCGACTCCAGCAAGTTGGCCGACGTCGTACTCCCGGCCGAAGCCCTCGGCGAGAAGGAGGGGACGGTCACCAACCTCGAGGGACGAGTACAGAAGGTCAATCGCGTCGTCACGGGACCGGGCCAATCGCAGGCCGACTGGACCATCCTGGACGACATCTCACGCCGGCTGGGCAAGCCTCTGGCGTTCGCTTCGGCAGAAGCAATCTCCAAGGAGATCGCCGACGTAGCCCCGGCCTATGCCGGGATGAGTTGGGAGCTGGTCGAGTGGGAAGAAAAGGAGGGCGCCGTGGTCCCGTACGGCGACGCCATCCAACCGCTCGTACACCACCCGGCGGCACTAGACCGGGAGGCGCTCGAGGCGATGGTCCGGCAGCCGGCCGGCGGGGCGTTGGCGCTGCACCTGGCGCGTACCCTCTACGACGACGGTGTTCTGATGCGTAACAGCCTCTCCCTCCATGCGCTGGCCCCGGGAGGCGCCGTGTATCTCCATCCGGAGGATGCCGGCCGGTTGGGAGTGAGCGAGGGAACGCTGGTCGAGGTCGAGACCGTGGATGCCGCCCTCCGGCTTCCCGTCGTTCTCGACCCGTCACTGCTGAGCGGCGTGGTATACGTTCCGTTCAACCAACCATCGACCCCTTCTTTCGGAGCTGCCCTCTCGGTCGTTGTGGCAGCCCGCAAGGAGGTGGACGCCTGATGGACGGGTGGGACGTGGCAATCGGGCTGGTCAAAGTCGTGGTGGTCTTCGCACTTCTGCTGGTTGTCACCATCCTGCTCGTGTGGATCGAGCGGAAAGTGGTCGCCGACATGCAGAACCGGATCGGTCCCGAACGAGCGGGCCCCTGGGGCATGCTGCAGACCCTGGCAGATGGCCTGAAGCTCCTGTTCAAGGAGCAGATTCGCCCCAACAAGGCCGAAATGGGGATGTATCTGGCCGCCCCGGTATTGACCCTGATCCCGGCCTTCTTGATCTTCATGGTGGTGCCGATCGGGAGACCATTCACGGTGACCCTGGGCGGTGTGGAACGGGTGATCTCCATGCAGGGGACCGACCTGAACATCGGGCTCTTGTTCATCCTGGCCATGTCGTCGCTGGCCGTGTACGCCGTGGTGCTGGCCGGCTGGTCCTCCGGTTCCAAGTATCCGTTGCTCGGTGGAGTGCGGGCAACCGCTCAGGCGATCTCCTACGAAGCGGCCATGGGTCTGGCGTTGGTCCCGGTCGTCTTCTACGCGGGAACCCTGTCGATCTCGGAGATCGTCGCGGCCCAGGGAGGAACCTGGGGTGGCATCATTCCCCGCTGGAACATCGTCCCGCTGGTTCCATCGTTCGTGATCTTCTTCATCTCGATCATCGCCGAGACCAACCGGGCCCCCTTCGACCTGGTCGAGGCCGAACAAGAGATCGTCGGCGGGTTTCACACCGAATACTCGGGGTTCCGTTTCGCCTGTTTCTTCCTGGCCGAGTACATCAACATGTTCAACATGTCGGCCATCGCCGCCACCTTGTTCCTGGGCGGATGGAATGGACCGACCTTCGACGGCTCGCTCCCCGCCTTCATCTCCTGGCTGCTGCCCATCATCTACTTCTTCATCAAGACCTTCGCGCTGATCTTCATCTTCATGTGGGTACGGGCCACTTTGCCCCGCTTCCGCTACGACCAGTTGATGGCCCTCGGTTGGAAACGCCTCATCCCGGCGGCCCTCGCCTGGTTGGTGCTTTCGGCGGCGGTGGTCGGCTTCCGTCAGTTTGGAGTGCCGTGGTCATGAAAGACAGGTTGAAGCGTCTCGTTCGAAGTTGGAAGTTCGGGGGCGAACCAAGCCTGCCCTGGCTGACCAACTTCGGGTTCCGGGCCCGATCGCTCGGCAACGATGCGCCCCCCGCCGACCGCCGACCGCCGACCGGCGATGACGAGGCACGAAGTACGAAGTACGAAGTGCGGGGCTCGCCATGGGCATGATCAACGAACTCCGCAAAGGGTTTGCGGTGACCCTCAGGGTGATGCGCAAGACCATCTTCGGTGATGGTCTGCTGACCACCGAGTACCCCAAGGAGTCGCGCCAGAAGCCGCAACGTTTTCACGGTCGTCACGTCCTCAACCGGCATCCCGACGGGATGGAGAAATGCATCGGTTGCGAACTGTGCGCGGGAGCCTGCCCGGCAGCCTGCATCTATGTACGCGGCGCCGACAACCCGATGGACGATCCGGTGAGTCCGGGGGAACGGTACGGGTTCGTGTACGACATCAACCTGCTGCGCTGCATCTTCTGTGGCCTCTGTGTCGAGGCGTGCCCGACGGAAGCTATCACGATGACCCATCTCTTCGAGATGTCGGTCACCAACCGGGACGATGCCATCTACACCAAGAACGAGTTATTGGTTGATCCCGACGGGATTCCGAAACACATGTTCACCGTCGAACAGGACCCGATGGTCAACCTGGGTGAGCTCAAAGAAGCCGATGGATGGATGCGGGCGACCGCGCCTTCGGGCCGGGCCGCTTACGAGGGGATCCCCGGTTGGAGTCGATCGGCCGGGATCGGGCTGCGCCCCCCCGAGCGGGGCCAGGCGGGGGAACCCCATGAGCGTGAAGAGGGCGACGATGACTGAGCTGATCCTGTTCTTCGTCTTTGGGGCCCTGGCCCTGGTCGGCGGGCTGACCGTTGTTGCCGCCAAGAACCCGGTGCACAGCGCCATGGGGCTCATGCTCACCCTGTTCTCGCTGGCGGTCTTCTATGTCGTGCAGGCCGCTCATTTCGTGGCGGCCGTGCAGGTGATCGTTTACGCAGGCGCCGTCATGACCCTGTTCTTGTTCGTCATCATGCTGATCGGGGTCGACCGAGAGGAGAACCTGCGCGAGACCATCCGTTTCCAACGGCCCCTGGTTGCGCTGGTCGGTCTGTCCGTCGTCGTAGTCGGAGTGGTCGTCGCGGTCGGTGGCCGCTTCGCCTGGGTGACGGGTGTTGCCGCTGCCGGCCCGGAGGTCAACGGCACCGTTGAAGCGATTGGTGACGAGTTGTTCACCACCTGGCTGCTCCCGTTCGAGGCCACTTCGCTGCTCTTGATCATCGCCTCGGTCGGTGCGCTTGCTCTGGCCTTCTTCCAACCCCGCCGGCGACCGCCCACCGAGGAGGACCTCCGATGACGGTGACCGCCGACTGGTACCTGATCCTCGCCGCGGTGCTGTTCGTGATCGGCGCGGCCGGTTTGCTGGTGCGCCGCAACGCCATCGTCATGTTCATGTCGATCGAGCTGATGCTCAACGCCGTCAACCTGACTTTTGTATCGGTCGGGCGAGAGTTGCAGGACCTGACCGGCCAGTTCGCAGTCTTTTTCGTGCTGGTGGTTGCCGCCGCCGAGGTGGTCGTCGGACTGGCGATCATCGTGTCGATCTTCCGGACCAGGGAAACCGCCTCGGTAGACGACCTGTCGGAGATGAAGGGATGAGCGTGGTCGCTTCGCAGTACGTCATCGGCACCGCAGGTGCCCTATGACCGATTGGATCTGGCTCGTTATCGCCTTGCCTGCTTTCGGGGCCTTGTTCCTGCACTTCTTCGGGCGCCGGATCGGCGAACCGTATGCCGGATGGATCGCTTCGGCGATGATTGGATCGTCCTTCGTGATCGGTTTGATCGCCGCCGTACCGTTCTTCCGGGGTGAAACCCAGGCCGAGACCGTCTACCTCTTCGATTGGATCCCGGCTTTGGGTGCCCGGGTCGAGCTGCTGTGGGATCCCCTGTCGGCGTTGATGGTGCTGGTGGTGAGCGGGGTTGGGACGCTCATCCACATCTACTCGGTCGGGTACATGCACGGCGACCAACGGTTCGGACGATTCTTCACCTACCTCAACCTGTTCGCCACCTCCATGTTGACGCTGGTGCTGGCCGACAACTTCGCGGTCCTTTTCGTCGGGTGGGAGCTGGTCGGCCTCTGTTCCTATCTACTCATCTCGTTCTGGTTCACCCGCCCCGCGGCCGCCGCGGCCGGCAAGAAGGCGTTCATCGTCAACCGGATCGGCGACTTCGGGTTCATGATCGCCTTGATGCTGGTCTTCACCACCTTCGGGACCCTCTCCTACAGCCAGGTACTCGAAAACCCCGGTGAGCTGCTGGGAGCCGGCACCGCCACCGCCATCGGCCTGCTCTTCCTGGTCGGAGCTGCCGGCAAGTCGGCCCAGATCCCCCTCTATGTATGGCTGCCGGATGCCATGGAGGGCCCGACGCCCGTCTCGGCGCTGATCCACGCCGCAACCATGGTTACCGCCGGTGTCTTCGTCGTGGCCCGCACCGCGCCGATCTACGCCCTGTCGGATACCGCCTCGTTGGCGGTTGCCACGGTTGGCGCCCTCACCGCCCTGCTGGCCGCCACCATCGCCATTGCCCAGCGGGACATCAAACGGGTGCTGGCGTACTCGACCATCAGTCAGCTCGGTTACATGTTCCTCGGGGTGGGCTCCGCCGCCTATGTGGCCGGGGTGTTCCACCTGATGACCCATGCGTTCTTCAAGGCCCTGCTCTTCCTCGGGGCCGGGTCGGCGATCCACGCCATGGCGGGCCAGCAGGACATGAACAAGATGGGCGGTCTGTTCCCCAAGATGAAGATCACCGGTTGGACGATGGGGATCGCCACCCTCGCCATCGCCGGTATTCCGCCTCTGGCCGGGTTCTGGTCGAAGTACGAGATCCTGGGCACAGCTTTCGAGAAGGGCGGTTTTTACTACGTGCTGTGGGCGATCGGGTTGATCACCGCCATGATCACCGCCTTCTACATGACGCGCATGTTCATCCTCACCTTCCTCGGCAAGCCCAGGTGGGATGAGGGAGTCCACCCCCACGAGTCGCCCTTCACCATGACCGTTCCGCTGATGGCCCTGGCGGCCTTAACGGTGGTGGGCGGCCTGGTCAACACTCCGTTCCGGCTGGGACTCGAGCATTTCCTGGAGCCGGCCTTCGAAGGCATCGAGCTGGCTCACGCTCCGGCAGGCGCCCTGCTGTGGATCCTGGCCGCGGTCTCGGTGCTGGCCGGGGTCGTCGGCATCCTCATCGCCGCCGCCCTCTACCTGGGACCGGAGGAGCGGCGCGAACGGCTGTTGGGCAGGATACGCCGGCCCTGGTTTGCGATGGAGAACGCCTACTGGGTCGACCGGATGTACGGGAGGATGATCGTGCTCCCCGGCAAGAAGGTCTCGAATTGGGCAGCATTCTCCTTTGACGCCAAGCTGATCGACGGGATCGTCAACGGGGTGGGTGTACTGGTGCAGCGTGTCTCTGCGGCGTTGCGGCCCCTCCAGACCGGTCTGGTGAGGAACTACGCCCTGGTGCTGGCCGCCGGGGTGGTCGGTCTGGTCATCTGGTTCTTGAGCAGTGGGGGGTTGTAGGTGGACTTCCCGATTCTCACCGTCCTGATCCTCCTGCCGACCGCGGCGGCTTTGGTCATTGGCCTCATCCCCGGGCGCCGGGGAGAACTGATCCTGCCGGTGGGCGTGGCGCTGAGCATCCTCCCCATCGGCCTGGCCGGATACCTGTTCTTCGCCTTCGAGAAAGGTGAAGCCGCTTTCCAGTTCGTCGAGAAGGCCCCCTGGTACGAACCGTGGGGCATCTCCTGGCACCTCGGGGTGGACGGTATCTCGCTGCTGCTGGTGGTCCTGACCACCATCCTGGTACCGATCTCGCTGGCCGCCTCGACCACGATCACCGATCGGCTCAAGCTGTTCGTGGCGATGGTGCTGGTCCTCGAAGCCGGGTTGATCGGCGTGTTCCTCTCGGTCGACCTCTTCCTCTTCTTCGTGTTCTTCGAGGTGATCCTCATCCCGATGTACTTCATCATCGGGATCTGGGGTAGTGACCGGAGAATCTACGCGGCGGTCAAGTTCTTCATCTTCACCGCCTTCGGGTCGGCCTTGATGCTGGCCGGCATCATCGCCATGGCGCTCATGTACGGAAACCAGACCGGGCAGATGAGCTTCGATTACACCGACATGTTGCAACTGTCGATGAGCAGCAGCACCGAACTGTGGCTGTTCGGCGTCTTTGCACTGGCGTTCGCCATCAAGGTGCCGCTGTTCCCGCTGCACACCTGGCTGCCCGACGCTCACGTCGAAGCCCCCACCGCCGGTTCGGTGTTGCTGGCCGGCGTCCTGCTGAAACTGGGCACCTACGGGCTGCTTCGTTTCAACCTGCCACTGTTCCCGCAAGCCTCCGTAAAGCTGGTTCCCGTGTTGGCGGTCGTGGCGGTGATCGGGATCATCTACGGCGCCATCGTGGCGATCGTCCAACCCGACCTGAAGAAGCTGGTCGCCTACTCGTCGGTGAGTCACCTGGGTTTCATCGTGCTGGGGATCTTCGCCCTCACCAGCCAGGGGTTGCAGGGCGGGGTCATCCAGATGGTCAACCACGGTGTCACCACCGGCGCCTTGTTCCTCCTGGTGGGAATGATCTACGAACGCCGCCACACGAAGAAGATCGCCGACTTCGGGGGTCTGGCCCGGGTCATGCCGATCTTGGCCGGGATCTTCCTCTTCACCTCGTTCGCTTCGATCGGGCTGCCCGGTCTGAACGGGTTCGTCGGTGAGTTCCTGGTGCTGCTCGGCAGCTACGCGACGCTCCAGCCTTACGCCATCATCGCCGCCTTCGGAGTGGTCCTGGCGGCCGTCTACCTGCTGTGGGCGTACGAACGAGTCTTCACCGGGCCGGTCACCAAGCCGGAAAACGAGAAGCTGCTGGATCTCGGGTTCCGGGAGATCGCCATGATGGTGCCGCTGATCGCCCTGATGCTGGGGCTGGGTCTCTACCCGAAGCCGGTCCTCGACCGGATCGCCCCGTCCACGGAAGCGGTTCTGGATCGGATCGAGCAGGTCACCGACTTCGAGGTGCCCGAACCCGGACGGCTGGCCGACGTGTTCTCGGGGGAGGCGCCGTGAGCGACGCAGTCAACGTCTCGTACCTCGCCGTCGGTCCGGAGATCATCTTGACTTTCGGCGCCGTGTTGGTGTTGATGATCGACGTTTTCCGCAAACCCCCGGCGAGGGTCCACGCCTGGATTGTGTCGGGCACGATGGTTGCCGCCACCGTCATCGCCTGGTTCCAATGGGACCGGGTGGCATCTGAGGGACCGTTCCTGGCCTTCTCCGACATGGTGGTGGTCGACGGGTACGGCGTGATAGCGTCGTTCATCCTGCTGCTGGTGGGTGCGCTCGGTCTGGCCGCCGCCTGGGGAATGGTCGAACGGTTGGGACGGAGGGGCGCCGAGGGCATCGTCCTCGTGTTCATGGCCATCGCCGGGTTCCAGTTCATGGCCGTGTCCGCCAATCTGGTCATGATGTTCATGGGTCTGGAGATCGCCTCGATCAGCCTCTATGTGCTGGCCGGTATCACACGGGAACATCCGGAAAGTGACGAAGCTGCGCTCAAATACTTCCTGCTCGGGTCGTTTGCCTCGGCGGTCTTCATTTACGGTGTGGCCCTGACCTTCGCCGGCACCGGGGGAATCTCGGTCTACGAGATCGGTGCGTTCCTGCGCGACAACGTGCTGCTCGAGCCGGGGATCCTCCTGATCGGGATGGCCCTGCTCATCGCCGGCCTGGCGTTCAAGGTGTCGGCAGCTCCGTTCCATGTATGGGCGCCCGACACGTACCAGGGATCACCGGCCGGGATCGTGGGGTTCATGGCGGCCGGCGCCAAGGTGGGAGCCTTTGCCGGACTGGGCCGGATCTTGACCACCGCCTTCCCGCTCTACGACACGGAGTGGGCCCTCGGTCTCGCCATCCTGGCCACGATTTCGATTGCCACCGGGACGCTCCTGGCCATCGCCCAGAGCGACATCCGGCGTCTGCTGGCCTACTCGGGAGTGGCGCACGCCGGTTTCATCCTGACCGGGTTGACGGCCGGAGCGGCGGGCCTGCCGGCAGTCTGGTTCTATCTGGCGGTCTACACCGTGCAGTTGATCGGCGCATTTGCCGTTGTGGCGGCGGTGGCCGGGCCGACCGCGGCCGGGTCGCCGCTGTCCGATTACGAGGGTCTGTCGAAACGGTCGCCGTTCCTGGCGGCGGTCCTGGCGCTCTTCATGCTGGCCATGTCCGGCGTGCCGCTCACGGCCGGGTTCGTCGGAAAGTTCGGTGTGTTCGCCGCCGCGTGGCGAGCCGGCTTCGAATGGCTGGTGATCGCCGCGCTGGTTGCCTCGGTGGCCGGCTTCTTCTTCTACCTGAGGGTGATCGTGCTCATGTACATGCACGAACCTGCCTTCGCCGGAGCCCCGGGAACGATGCGGGCGCGCTTGGAGCCGGTCGGGGCGCTGCGCTGGGTCCTCATCGTGGCGGTGGCCATCACCGTTGCGTTCGGCGTCTATGCGACTCCCCTGCTCGATTTAGTCGGTAAAGCGCTGCCGTTGTGAGGCGAAGCAGAGCTTCGAAAATCTCTCGATTCTCGTTCCTTGTTCTCCCGCCGGCGGGAAAGGACTAGCGCAAGGGTGGGCTCTACAAACCACCCTTCACCGGCGCATAGCGGCTGATAGCCACTGATAGAGTACCGCCCCGGCGTGTTGGGGCGATGGTAGGGGGTACCTTGCATGGGTCGAAGCTGGCGTGACCTCGCGGTCGATAACGGGGCGAGTCTTGTTGAGTACGGCCTCGCAGTGGTACTCATCGGACTGGTGGCCGCATTGGTCGTCGGCTTTGTTGGGCGGGCAACATCGGAGGCTTTCGATGAGGTGGGCAGTGCGTTTCCGACCGACTCCATAGCTGCGTCGCCCGGCCACGAAGTGACGTCCGATGTGTTCGATGATCTCCTGGCGAGGATCGAGGGCGTCGATTCGCTGGGAGACAGCCTGGCCGGCAAAGCCAAAGACGCACAGACCAGATATCTGCAAGGCGATGTCGACGGAGCAATCGGCAAACTCAACTCCCTGATCAAAGAAGTCGACTTTCAGCAGGGCAAGCAGCTCACCTACGATGAAGCAGCTTCGGTCCGCAACGGCGCACAGGAACTGGTCAAAGTCATAGGAACGGGATAGACCCATACGCCGGGTGGCTTTCCCGGTACCCGGCCACCGGGCCACTCGCACCGGCGTCCGGCCTTCCCGCCCCGTTGCTCACGCTGCCTCTGTTGGTGGCCTCCCCTACGGTATAGGGGAGGTGAGCGATTGAGGAACAATCGGTCGAAAGGGGGCGGCGTCGGGGAGGGCTGGCAACAAGTGCGATAAACCTCGTCCCGGCATTTAGGCTCAAGGGGTGATCATCACCAGGTGCCGGGCCGCAACCGCCGCAACCTTTCTGTCGCTGGCCGTCCTCGCCGTGCTCTCCGTCGCCCGACCTGTTGAAGCGATGGACAAGCCCCTCATCCTGGCTGAGCGAGCGGCGGCCGCTTCCGTACTGGTTCGCGACGGCGACGTCGTCGACGAAGACCTCTACGCGGGCGGCAACCAGGTGCTCATCGAAGGCACGGTGCGGGGGGATCTGATGGTTGCCGCCTTTCAGAGGTTGGAGATCAGCGGCACGGTAGAAGGCGACGTGGTCGGCTACTCCCCGCTGGTGGTCGTCACAGGGACTGTCGGCGGGTCGTTACGAGTAGCAGCGGACGTAGTCCGGGTAGAAGGCGAGGTGGGGGTCGACCTCTTCACCGGAGCACGTTCCACCGTTGTCACGGGAAGCATCGGTCGAGACCTGCAGGCCTGGACTCTTTCGCTCGATGCGCGGGGTCGGGTGGGGAGGGACATTCTCGGTCGAGTGTTCGATCGGGCCCGCATCGGCGGCCTGGTTGGAAGGGACGTGGAGATCACGGTCCGGGACCTCGAGGTTCTGTCCGGGACTCGCATCGAGGGAAGCCTGGGTTATCGATCGACTCAAGACGCCAACATCGCCGCCGACGTCGAGGTCGGGAGAGCGCTCACCAGGCGGGACCCGGTCACCCCCAATGTGAGGGTGCAGGCCATCTTCACACTCACCACGGTGCTGGTGATTCTGGCGATCGCTGCTCTGGGCTTCCTGCTGTTCTGGCTCACTCCCCGCACGCTTCACATGGCGGTCGAAAGCATGCAGGAGCGCACGCTCCTCTCTCTCGTGGTAGGTGTCGTGGTGCTGGTGGTGCCGCTGACGCTCCTCGTCATCATCGTCGTGCAGGTGGTCGACTCTTCGCCGGAACTGGCGCTTCCAACGGTGATCATCGGGCTGCCGGTCGGCTTGCTCCTGGTGGGGATGCTGCTGTTCGGCTTGCTCGTCTCCCCGGTCCCGGTCTTGACCGCGCTGGGGTCGAAGCTCACCAGGCGGCGCCGGTCGGCGCTCTTCGGCTATCTGATCGGGTTGCTGGTCTGGGTGCTGATCCTGTTGATACCCACCCTGCGATTGTTCGTGACTGTGCTGATAGCGTTGCTGGGCCTGGGCGCCTGGACCCTCGGGTTGGTGGCAGCCCGCGGCGGGTCCGACTGGGCTCTCTGGCCGGCGGGCAAACACCGCCGATCATTGTCGGAGGAGGCGCCGGAAGTGCAGGACACCGAACCAGCTTCACCTGAGCAGGAGGCCGAGGAGCACGAGAGCGCGGTAGCTCTTCCCGAGCCCGGACAGCAATGGCCGGAAGAGGAAATCGGTGATCCGTTCGATCCGGAGACGATGCAGCTTCCGTTCGAGGACTCCTGAGCTTCGAGGTCCGACTTGCCCGGGAGAGCCTGCGGGTACGGTTCGGGTCCGACCGTCTTGGCACGTGGCCTCCCTCACCGCACCGACCTCTTGCACGCCGGCGCGGTAGCATCCATGCTCCATGACCGCCCACCTATCCGATACTCTCGAGAGGCCCCTACGTGATCTCCGCATCTCGGTCACCGACCGCTGCAATTTTCGGTGCACCTACTGCATGCCTAAGGAGATATTCACCCGCGACTATGAGTTCCTGAGTCGTGACCTGCTCCTCTCTTTCGAGGAGATCGAGCGCCTGGTTGGTCTTTTCAAGGGGTTGGGGGTCCACAAGGTGCGGCTGACCGGTGGCGAACCGCTGCTGCGGCGGGACCTCGAGCACCTGATCGCTTCCCTGAAAGCCATCGGCGACCTCGAGCTGACCATGACGACCAACGGGGCGCTGCTGGCCCGCAAGGCACAGGCCCTCAAGGATGCCGGACTCGATCGGATCTCCGTGAGCCTCGATTCGCTGGACGACACCGTCTTCCGGGCCATGAACGATGTGGACTTCCCGGTCGCCAAAGTGCTGGAGGGCATCAACGTCGCCCACGAGGTGGGGCTGGGGCCGGTCAAGGTCAACGCCGTCGTCAAACGGGGCGTCAACGATCACACCGTTGTCGAGATGGCCCGGTACTTCAAGAGCACCGGACATGTCATCCGCTTCATCGAGTTCATGGACGTCGGGCACACCAACGGATGGCGTCTCGACGACGTGGTGCCCGCCGCCGACATCGTCGCCATGATCGACGCCGAGCTGCCGCTCGAGCCGCTGGAATCCAACTACCGGGGCGAAGTGGCCAGGCGCTATCGGTTCAAGGACGGGAGCGGCGAAATCGGGGTCATCGCCTCGGTCACCCAGCCTTTCTGCGGGGACTGCACCCGGGCCCGCATCTCCGCCGACGGGGCGCTCTACACCTGCTTGTTCGCCACCACGGGTTTCGACCTGCGGGCCTTGCTGCGTAGCAGCGCCACCGATGAGGAGATCGTCGACGCGGCAGCGGCGATCTGGGGAGCGCGGGAAGACCGCTACTCGGAGATCCGCTCGGCGAAGACCGTCGATCTTCCCAAGGTGGAGATGAGCTACATCGGGGGTTAAGGCCCCCGGATGATCCGGTGCCGCATCAGGCGTGACGACGGCAGTCTCGGCGCATCCCCGAAGATTAGGTGAAACCAACGCTTCCACGTGGGGTCTAAGTTCGCAAAGGGACAACCACGGGGAGGGAACCATGTCATTCTGGGATCAGTTTGTGGAAGGCTTGAGCGAAATCGGGCGCGGTATCGCCGATTTCACTCCACGGCTATTCGGCGCACTACTCATCCTGCTGGTGGGATGGTGGGTCGCCAAGTTCGTTCGCAACATCATCCAAAAGCTCCTCGATCGTCCGACGGTCACCAAGGTCGTCGATCGCTCGGGCGTCGGGCCTGCCCTGCGGAACGCCGGATACTCGGGCGCGTCGATTCTGGCCAACGTCATCTATGCCATCTTGCTGCTGGCGGTGTTCCTACTTGCCGCGCAGGCTCTCCGGGTACCCGAGTTGGTGGCGTTGCTCTCCGGGCTGATCGCCTACCTGCCCTTGGTGGTTGTTGCGATTGTGATCCTGGTGATCGCCGCCGCCGTTGGGAACTTCCTCGGCGATCTTGTGCAGCCCTGGGCAACCAGCCGCAACGCGCCGTGGGTGGCAATGGTGGCCCGTTACTCCGTGATCATCTTTGGTGCGTTGACTTCACTAGAGGTTCTCGGTGTCGGCCGTGTCAGCACCCGCATCTTCGAGTTCACCTTCGGCGCTTTCGCCGTTGCCTTCGCCATCGCGTTTGGTGTGGGTGGCATCGAAACGGCCCGCAAGTGGTGGGGCAAGTACTTGACGCCCGGCGACTGACTATCCACATACTGTGAGGCGGCTTTGAAGGCGGGCCCACCCCGCTCGACCCGTATTGCAGATCTCCTCACAGGGTGTGACTCGGGTACTTCCATCTGCCCCAGCAGGGGTCATCGGCCGCCCCGACTCGAATCACGCCTCGAGCGAACGCTCGGCGGTCGGTTGACCACGCTGGTAACCGGCACCGGGTCGGGCAGGTCCACGCCCATCGAGCAATGGTCGCAGAACCATGGCGTCGTCCTGGATGTCCTCTCAACCATCTTGATTTCGCTATCTAATAGTTCTATACTCATTGAATATAGTTTTGTGATAGTTGGGCCGCCGGCGGGTCCTCTGCGGAGGGATTCGGAGCCCCGTCGGCGCAGACCAGTAGTAGACCTGGCTGCTCTGGAGGGGAGTTACCATGTCCCAGCCCGGTACTCGCGGAACGCCGAACGAGGGCCTCACCGCCTCCACGCTCGGCTTCTTTTTCGGGTTTGCGGCGGTGGCGCTGTTCGGACCGACCGCCAAGGAATTCAAAGACCTCATGGGCCTCACCCCGGCCCAGGTGGGGTTGCTGGTCGCAGCCCCTTCGCTGTCCGGTTCGCTTCTGCGCATCCCGTTCTCCGCCTGGGTCGATACGACCGGCGGACGCAAGCCGTTTCTGGTCCTCCTCGGGACTTCGGTGGTTGGGATGGCCGGGCTGGTAGTCGTCATGTACACCGCCTATCCGGACAACGTCACCCCGGGCGTGTACCCCGTCCTACTGCTGCTGGGTGTGCTGAGCGGTTCGGGCATCGCTACGTTCTCGGTGGGGATCAGCCAGGTTTCGTACTGGTTTCCGCAGTCGCGACAGGGTTGGGCGCTCGGCACTTACGCCGGCGCCGGCAACCTGGCGCCCGGCTTGTTCTCGTTCCTGTTGCCGTTGGTACTGGCCGGCGCCGGGCTCCCCGTCGCTTACGTGGCCTGGTTGGGCTTGCTGGTGATCGGAACGTACCTGTACTGGCAGATGGGCCAAAACGCCCCGTATTTCCAGCTTCGCCAGCAGGGGGTGAGCGCAGACCAGGCTCGGGTGCAAGCCGCCCGGACCGGTGAGGAGCTGTTTCCGGCCGGGACTGCGCGCCAGACCCTGGCTATTTCCGCCCGCAACTGGAAGACGTGGGCGCTGGTGGTGCTGTACTTCACCACCTTCGGGGGCTTCATCGCACTCACGGCGTGGCTGCCCACCTACTGGCGCGAGTTCCACGGCGCCTCGGCGTTTGCGGCGGGAACTCTGACTGCTGTCTTCTCCCTTCTGGCCTCCGTCCTCCGCATCGTCGGGGGCTCGATCGCCGACCGGATCGGCGGCGAAAGTACCGCCATCGTTTCGTTGACATTGCTGCTGGCAGGAGCGACCGTCATGATGTTCTCGGATGGGCTGGTCGTTTCGGTGCTCGCCGAAATCGTCATGGCGGCCGGCATGGGTGTCAACAACGCGGCGGTGTTCAAGCTGGTTCCCCAGGAAGTGCCCGAAGCGGTGGGCGGCGCGGCCGGTTGGGTGGGTGGCCTGGGGGCTTTTGGCGGTTTCGCCGTTCCTCCGCTGATGGGGACATTCGTGCGCGGCGAGCAGCTTTCCGGGTACGCGACCGGATTCGTCGTGCTGGTCGTCCTGGCCTTGGTCTCGCTGGCGGTGGCCTACTGGTTGCGGCGCCATGCTCGCCACCCCCAATTCGTCCCGTCCCCGCCGACATCATGAGGCTCGAGATCACCCGCAAGGCGGATCTGGCCATTCGGGCCGTCCAAGCATTGCGGGACGGTGTCCAGCGGAAAGGGGCTGATTTGGCGGAGGTGATCGGCACCACTCCCCAGTTCATCGCCCAGGTCATGAAGCCCCTTGTCCGACAGGGGTGGGTAACCTCCGAGCCCGGCCCGATCGGTGGGTACTCGCTGAGGAGTGATCCCGAGGACATCTCGTTGCTGGGACTGATCGAGGTAATCGAGGGACCCACCGTCGATGGCCGCTGCGTCCTGCGTGGCATTCCCTGTCCTCCCTTCGAGCCCTGTGTGTTGCACGACGCCTGGACGCGGGCGCGCAATGCGTTGCTCGACGAATTGCAGGGGACTTCTCTAGCGGAGCTGCAGGAAGGAGTCGTCAATGATGAGAGCCGTTAGCCGGGTGCTGGCCGTGACGGGTGTGCTGCTGACGACGTTCCTCTGGTTTGCATCCGCAGGCGCCCAGGAGGGCCCCGACGGCCGGGAGGTCTTCCTGGCCAACTGCGCAGCCTGCCACCAGGGGACCGGGACCGGGGTGCCGGGATCCTTTCCGCCCCTGCTCGACAATCCCAATATCCAGGACGCCTCCTACGTCGCTACGGTGATCCGGGAAGGAATGAGCGGCCCGCTCGAGGTCAACGGGGTCACCTACGACGGTGAGATGCCCGCCCAGTCGCAGCTCTCCGACGCCGAGATCGACGCTGTGATCGCCTACATCCAGGTCGGGGTGTTCATACCGGCTGATACGGCTCCGGCCGGCCCAGGCGGGGCGGAAGCCGGAGAGAAGCTGTTTCTGGGCCGGGTCGGGTTGGAGAACGGGGGACCGGCCTGCCACGCCTGTCACTCGGCCGGACCGCACGGCAACCTGGGCGGACCGACCTTCGGACCCGACCTGACCGACCTGGTTCAGCGCTACGGCGGCACCGAAGCCGTGGCCGCCGCCCTGGCCAACCCGCCGTCGGTCACGATGCAGCCTGTGTTCCAGGGTAAAGCCCTCACCGATCAGGAACGCGCCGACCTGGCCGCCTTCCTTGGCTCGCTCAGGACCCGGACCCTGGTTCGGGTCGATCTGCTGTGGATCTTGGGCCTAGCCGGGGCCGCCGCCTTGCTCGGCCTCATCTACGCCTTCCCGAAGCGCAACCGCGTCAACTACCTCCGCCAACTGAGGAGCAGATCATGAGTGACTGGATCAAGGACACCGTTGTGCCCGCCGAGCGGCGCTGGGAGGAGTTCTACCGCAACCGGTTCCAGCACGACAAACGGGTCCGCACCACCCACGGTGTCAACTGCACCGGTTCCTGTTCGTGGGAAGTGTTCGTCAAGGACGGGATCGTCACCTGGGAGCTGCAGGCCACCGACTATCCCCAACTCGAGGATGGTCTGCCCCCCTACGAACCGCGCGGCTGTCAGCGCGGCATCAGCTTCTCCTGGTATCTCTACAGCCCCATCCGGGTCAAATTCCCGTATGTTCGCGGTGCTCTGCTCGACCTGTGGCGGGACGCCCGCGCCGAATTCGCCGACCCGGTCGAAGCGTGGACATCGATTCAGGACGACCCGGACAAACGCGCCCGCTACCAGCAGGCCCGTGGCAAGGGCGGGTTCCGGCGGGTCCGCTGGGACGAGGCGCTGGAAATAGCCTCCGCCTCCGTGGTGCACACCACCAAGCAGCATGGCCCCGACCGGGTCATCGGCTTCTCGCCGATCCCGGCCATGTCGCAGATCTCGTATGCGGCAGGCAGTCGCTTCCTGTCGCTGCTCGGCGGCGTAGTGATGAGTTTCTACGACTGGTATTGCGACCTGCCGCCCGCCTCGCCGGAAGTCTGGGGCGAGCAGACCGACGTCCACGAATCCGCCGACTGGTACAACTCCCGGTTTGTGGCGGTGGTGGGCTCCAACCTCAACATGACCCGAACCCCCGACTGCCACTTCATCAGCGAGGTGCGCCACGCCGGCGCCAAGTTGACGGTATTCAGTCCCGACTTCTCGCAAGTCGCCAAGTACGCAGACTGGTGGATCCCCGCCCATCCCGGCCAGGACACCGCCTTCTGGATGGCCGTCGACCACGTCATCCTCAAGGAGAGCTACGTCGATCGGCAGGTGCCCTATTTCCAGGAGTACACCAAGCAGTTCACCGACTTGCCCTTCCTGGTGGAAATCGACGGCAAAAAGCCCGGCAAGATGCTCCGGGCCAACCGGGTCGGCCAATACGCCGATGAGGAGCACGGCGACTGGAAGCTGCTCTGGTGGGACCGCACCTCCGATCGCCCTCGCATGCCAAAGGGCACCATCGGCTACCGCTGGGCCGAGCAGGACAAGGGCAAGTGGAACCTGCAACAGTGCGACGGGCAGAACGGCGAGGATCTCGACCCCGAACTCACCTTCGCCGATCGGCACGACGACACCGTTGAGATCGAGTTCGACGACTTCGCGGCCGACCGCACCATTACCAGGCGGGTCCCGGTCCGCTACGTCGAGACCGACCGGGGGTCGGTTCCCGTTACGACCGTCCTCGACCTGACCATGGCCCAGTTCGGCGTCGAGCAGGGTCTCGGCGGCAATGTCGCGTCGAGTTACGACGACGAGGACGCTCCCTACACGCCGGCCTGGCAAGAGAACCACACCGGTATCCATCGAGACACCGTGATCCGTTTTGCCCGTGAGTGGATAGCCAACGCGGAGAAGACCCGCGGCAAGAACATGATCATCATCGGGGCGGGGGCCAACCACTGGTACCACAACAACCTGCTGTACCGGGCCGGGATCGCGGCCCTGATGCTGACCGGGTCGGTCGGAGTCAACGGCGGTGGACTGGCCCACTACGTCGGTCAGGAGAAGGTGGTCAATCAGGCGTCCTGGGGATCGATCGCTTTCGCCGGTGATTGGGGGATGGCGCCCCGCCAGCAGAACAGCCCATCGTTTCACTACATCCACTCCGACCAGTGGCGGTACGAGCGCGGCTACTCGGACTACGACGTTGTGCCCGATAACGCCTCGCTCGACGATCACACAATCGATCACAATATTCGGGCGGTGCATCGGGGTTGGTTGCCGTTCTTCCCGCAGTTCAAGCAGAACTCGCTTGAACTCGTCAAGGAGGCCCAGGTGACCGGCGCCACGACCGATGAGGAGATCATCGCCTACGTCGTCGAGGGGCTGAAAAGCCGGGAGGTCGAGTTCGCCATCGACGATCCCGACGCGCCCGAGAACTGGCCGCGCACCTGGTTCATCTGGCGGGGCAACGCCATCGGGACCAGCGCCAAGGGTCACGAGTACTTTCTCCGCCACTACCTGGGCACCCACTCCAACGCCATCGCCGGCGAGCTGGCCGGGGACACGGTGAAGGAGGTGACCTTCCGTCCCGACGCGCCGATCGGCAAGATGGACCTCGTCGTCGACCTCAACTTCCGGATGGACACCTCGGCGCTCTACTCAGACATCGTGTTGCCCGCCGCCACCTGGTACGAGAAGGACGACCTCAACACCACCGACATGCACTCCTACATCAACCCGATGCAGGCGGCCGTTCCCCCGGCCTGGGAATCAAAATCCGATTGGGAGATCTTCAAGGCAGTAGCCAGGAAGGTCTCAGAGCTGGCAGCACCGCACTTCCCCGCGCCGGTCAAGGACGTCGTGATGGTGCCCCTCCAGCACGACACACCCGACGAGCTGGCCCAACCGGAGGTGCTCGACTGGTTCAAAGGCGAAGTCGAAGCCATCCCGGGCAAGACCATGCCTGCCTTCAAGGTGATCGAGCGTGACCTCCCCGGGCTGTACGAGAGGATGGTTTCCCTGGGCAGGGGAATCGAGAAGAACGGCGTGGCCGCCCACGGGCTGAAGATCCCGGTGGGCGATGCCTACGCCGAACTGGCCTCCCGTCAACCTCGACAGCCCGGTCTGGCCGGGTTGAACGGCCGGCCCTATCCGTCGCTGGAACGGGACCGGGAGGTCTGCGATGCGATTCTGGCGCTCGACCCCGCCTCCAATGGTGAGCTCGCCTTTCGGGCCTTCGAGGCCGAAGAAGCCAAGACGGGTGTTGCATTGACCGATCTTGCCGAGGGAAGCCGATCCCAGCGCACCAACTTCTCCGACATCGTCGCCCAACCGCGCCGGGTGCTCACCACCCCAACCTGGAGCGCCATCGTCAATCACGGCCGGGCCTACAGTCCCTTCACCCTCAGTGTTGAGCGTCTGGTGCCGTGGAGGACTTTGACGGGCCGCCAGCACTTCTATCTCGACCATGAGAACTACCTCAACTGGGGCGAGCACCTGCCGACCTACAAACCCCGCCCCGACCACACGATGATGTCGGAGCTGGAGCGGTCCAAGGCGGAAGCCCAGGGGATGCTGCTCAACTACCTCACCCCGCACGGCAAGTGGAGCATCCACTCCACCTACTCGGAGAACATCAGGATGCAGACCCTGTCCCGGGGTGGTTACCCGGTATGGCTCAACGACAAGGACGCCGCCGAGATGGGGATCGCCGACAACGAGTGGGCCGAGATCTTCAACGACAACGGTGTGTTTGTTCAACGGTGCGTGGTCTCGGCCCGGATCCCGCCCGGGACCGTATTCGTCTACCACGCCACCGAGCGGACGGTTGGCATCCCGATCTCCCCGTTGCGGAAACGGAGAGCGGGGATGAACAACTCTCTCACCCGGGCCCGGCTCAAGCCGGTGCTGATGAGTGGGGGATACGCCCAGTTCACCTATGCCTTCAACTACTGGGGTCCGACCGGGGTGAACCGGGACACCTTCGTGTACGTCCGTCGCGTCGACAAGCCGAGCTACTGAAAGGGGGATCGCATGGATGTCAGAGCCCATATGAGCATGCTGTTCCACCTCGACAAGTGCATCGGCTGTCACACGTGCAGCGTGGCGTGCAAGAACTTGTGGACCGATCGCAAGGGCGCCGAGTACATGTGGTGGAACAACGTCGAAACCCGGCCCGGATCCGGGTATCCGACCGGTTGGGAGGATCAGGATCATTACCGGGGTGGTTGGAAGAAGGGATGGGTAGGTGTGGAGTTGAAGCTGCACTCTCGGCCCAAAGGCCTGGCCAACCTGTTCTACAACCCTGCCCTTCCGGATTTGCAGGACTACTACGAGCCGTTCACCTTCCGCTACGAGGACCTGTTCACTGCCCCGGAAGGGGATGATCAACCGACGGCCATCCCGATCTCGGCGATCACCGGCGAGCCGATGGACATCGAATCCGGTCCCAACTGGGACGACGACTTGTCCGGATCCGCCATCTACGCCGCCAACGACCCCAACTGGAAGGACGTACCTTCCGACGTGCAGGCCCAGATGTCGGAGATCGAGCGGGTGGTGTTCAACTATCTGCCCCGCATCTGTAACCACTGCCTCAACCCGGCCTGTGTTGCGGCCTGCCCGAGCGGAGCGATCTACAAACGCGGCGAGGACGGCGTCGTGCTGGTCAACGAGGACAAATGCCGTGCCTGGCGCATGTGCGTCTCGGCCTGTCCGTACAAGAAGGTCTACTACAACTGGTCGACCGGCAAATCCGAGAAGTGCATTCTCTGCTTCCCCCGCATGGAGATCGGTCAGGCCCCCGCCTGCGCTCACTCCTGCGTGGGCCGGATCCGTTACATGGGCGTGTTGCTCTACGACGGTGACTTGATCCAGTGGGGCGCCGAAGGCCAGGACGAGGACCTCATCGACCGGCAGCTCGAGGTGATCCTCGACCCCTTCGATCCCGAAGTGATCGAGGGGGCCAAGCAGTCCGGGCTCGACGATGGCTGGATCGACGCGGCTCAGCGGTCACCCGCCTACAAGTTCGTCAAGGTGTGGCGCCTGGCCCTCCCGCTCCATGCCGAGTACCGGACGATGGCAATGATGTTCTACATACCACCGCTGTCGCCGGTGGTTTCGACCATCGAGCAAGGTCTGATTCGGCTCGATCTGCCACCCGAGCAAGTCGACTTCGAGCTGTTCGACAATCTGGAGAAGGCCCGGTTGCCCATCAAATATCTGGCCAACTTGTTTGCGGGAGGCAACGAAGAGCTGATCAGGGGCATCCTTCGCAAGATGCTGGCGGTGCGGATTTACAAACGGCGCCAGAGTGTGGAGGGTGAGATCGATGACGCCACCATGCGGATGGTGTGGTCGGCCGGGACGACCCCCGAAGAGATCGAGGATATCTACAAGATGACCACCATACCCACCGTGGCGGACCGGTTTGTTTTCCCGCCCTATCACCGGGAGATGGCGGCCGAGTCCATCTACGGAGATCCGCTGGCGCGCAAGGGGGAAACGGGTCTCGGGTATACGATGCCGCCGGAGAGGGGGGCCTGATGGGTGAGTTGGAAGCCATCGCTCTCGCCCTGCGGTACCCGGGTCCGGACAGCCTGGAAGAGTTGCGGGTCACATGGGCGGCATTGCCAGGCGGTCCGGTCCGGCGACGGCTTCTCGAGTTCTTCGGGGAGATCGAGAACTTCTCCCTGGCGGGTTGGGAGGAGCTGCACACACGCACCCTCGACCTGGCGCCCATCTTCGCTCCCTATGTCGGATATGTCGTCTGGGGCGAGAACTACCAGCGCGGCGAGTTCATGGCCAGTCTGAAGGTCGCCCAGGATGAGGCCGGCATCGAACGCCATGGAGAATTGCCGGACCATCTGGAACCTGTGCTGCGCTACCTGGCTGCAACCGATCAACCATTGCCCGCTCTGACCGGGGTGTTTTCGCAGGCGGTGGCACGGATGAAGAAGACCCTCGAGAAGGCCGAGGCAGACAACCCGTACCGCCACGTGCTGGCTGCTCTGGGAGAGGTAGCCGGACGGCTGGAGGTTCCCGTGGGAGATGCGCGATGAACTGGAACATGCTCCTCTTCGTTGTGTTCCCCTACCTCGCCATCGTGCTGGCGATCGTGGGGACCGTCTACAGGATGATCCGGCGTCCCTTTACCGTGTCGTCGCTGTCGTCTCAACTGCTGGAAAGTCGCAAGCTGTTCTGGGGGACGGTGCCGTTCCACTGGGGTGTGGTTTTGATCCTCTTGGCTCACCTGGTGGCGCTCATCTTGCCGGCGGGGATCGAGGTATGGAACCGGGTTCCGATCCGGTTGTACGTGCTGGAAATCACCGGCCTGGCCCTTGCTCTATGGGCGTTGTTCGGGCTGGGGATGCTCATCTACCGGCGGGTCGGCGTCAGCAAGATCCGAGCTGTGACGACGCGCATGGATCTGGTGGTGCTCGGCTTGCTGTTGCTCCAGGTGATCACCGGCATCCTGATCGCAACCGTTTACCGGTTCGGCTCCTATTGGGGCACCGGGGTGTTCGTCCCGTACGTCCAGTCACTGTTCACCCTGCAACCCCGCCCCGAGCTGGTAGCGCCGCTGCCGTTCATCCTTCAATTCCACGCTTCCCTGTTCTTCGTGTTCCTGGTGGTGTTCCCCTTCTCGCGCTTGGTGCACATCATCACGTTCCCGTTGCAGTACCTGACCAGGCCGTTCCAGCTGGTCAAGTGGTTGCGGCGGGATCGGCCGGTGAGCAGCGATCGGGAGCCGGTCGGGGCGGGCAGGGCATAGGGCTGCTTCCCCCTTCCGCCGGCGGGAGGGGGCTACTCCCGGTCGGCGCGGTAGACCCGGACATCGACGCGTTCCATCGTTACCAGTCCGTCCCCGATCATGGTGTCCAACTTGGGGAGAATCCCCTCTATCTTCTCCACGGTGTCGACGC
>DATEVB010000090.1:0-2360 GCA_035282865.1 Acidimicrobiia bacterium
GCCCCCAACCCTGGACCTTTCACGGGACCCGGCACTAATACGTACCTGGTCGTCTCGGGTGCCGAGGCGCTCATCATCGATCCCGGACCGTTCGACCGCACCCATGAAGAGGCCATCCTGGATGCGCTGGTCGATTGTCGACCTAAGGGGATCCTGGTGACCCACACCCACGAGGATCATGCCCCGCTGGCTAATCAGCTGGCCAGAGATCTCAACGTCCCCGCCTACGGGTTTGCGCCGGGGCCTGCCTTCAAGCCCGACCTGTTGCTTGCCGATGAAGACCGGGTGAGGTTCGGCAGTGAGGAAGTGCAAGCGGTGCATACACCGGGGCATAGCCGCGACCACCTCTGCTTCCTGGCGGGTGACGGTCTCTTCACCGGCGACCACATCATGGGCGGCTCGTCGGTTGTCGTTGAGGACATGAGCGCCTACCTGGCAAGCCTGAAGAGGCTGCAGCAGCTGCGGCTCGAGCGTCTCTATCCCGGTCACGGACTTGTGATGGTTGATCCGGTCGGTATCGTGGCCGGGTACATCGAGCACCGACTCGAGCGTGAGCAGCAAGTGCTGACGGCCGTCAAGACTGGAGCAAGCACCGTCATGGAGATCGTCCAGGCCGTGTACGCCGATGTGGACCCCGCCCTCCATCCTCTGGCCGCCATCTCGGTGCGCGCCCACCTGGTCAAGCTAGCCGACGACGGGGTGGTACAGCGCCGAGGCGATGATGAGGTGTTCGTTGGCCGGGTCGTCTCATGAGAGCCCGGCTCTATTTGGTGGCGGCGTTGATGGTTGTGCCGGCGGCTCTCCCGGCCCTCGGTCAGGTGACTCCGGAAGACATCGCCGGGGCGGAGGCCGAGCTGGCTGCCCTCCGATCCGAAACCGATCAGCTGGCGATCCGGTACGAAGCGGCCATCGTCCGGTCCGCCCAGCTGGAAACCCAGGTGGCCGGTCTGGAAGCTGCCGCCCGGGAATCGCAGATCCAACTGGGGATGACCCGGCAGTTGATTCGAGAGCGTGCCGTCGAGATGTACATCGAGTCGAGTACCTCTCAGATCTCCCTGCTCTTCGTCGAAGGCTTGGAGGGCGGCTTGGAGGTGGCACTGAGTTATCTCGAGGAACTGGGATCCTCTGATGCTGAGATTCTTCGGAATCTCGAAGTCATCAAGACCGAATATGAGCGGCAGCTCGCCGAGCTGCAAACGGCCCGGTCTGAACAGGAAACTGTCGTAGCGGAACTCGGCGCGGTTGGTGCACAGCTGATCGCACGTCTGGAGACCGCTCAAGACACCTACGTGGCGTTGGTGGCGCAGCGGGCCGCCCAAGAGCGAGCTCGCGCAGAAGAAGAGACCCGCCGCCTGGCTGCCGAGGAAGCAGCCCGGGCATCCTCCACCACAACCACCGTTGCGACCACGAGTACGACGGTCGCGCTTACCGGCTCAGCGACAGGCGTCACTACCACCACCACCGTTGCGCCATCGGCGACCACCGGTGAGACCACAACGACCACCGTCGCCGGTGAAGCCACCACGACTACTACCACGACGACAATTCCGCCCCAGGCCACCGGGCAGGTTTGCCCGGTGGGTGGTTTCACCAGCTTCACCGACACCTGGAGCGCACCGCGTTCCGGAGGCCGCTCCCATCAAGGTGTCGACATGCTGGGTGCTCGATGGACACCCCTGGTAGCTGTCGAGTCGGGAGCGATACTCAGGACCGGCAGCGGTGGGCTCGGGGGTATCAGCATCTGGCTCAAGGGAACCAGCGGCAACCAGTTCTACTATGCCCATCTGGAAGCCCTGGCGAATGGGCTGCGGGTCGGGCAGGCCGTGCAGGTAGGTGCATTGATCGGGTACATGGGCACATCCGGTAACGCACCCGACTACATACCTCATTTGCACTTCGAGTATCACCCGGGTGGCGGAGCAGCAGTCGACCCATATCCGCTGGTGAAGGGCCTGTGCGGGTAGCCACGAGCTACCAGGCATTGGGTGTTGTGAGTTCCTCGCGGGCCGCAACGGCCGGTGCGGTGGGGTTGATGTCCATGGGCAGAGCGCCGGAGCCGTTGTTCCCCTGCGTGGGTTCGGCCGCCACCAGGAGGCCAACGTGCAGAGGACCGGCTTAACGCCGATCCTCTGCTGCGGTCCCCAGGGAAGGGGATCTTGGTTGTCTCCCAGCGCTCGTGTGGTGGGTTCGCCTCCCAGCGGCCCCGCTTTCACCTTGGCACGTTCATCAGGAGTATCGGGCATAGAGGCCCAGGAGTTGGGGGCGGTTTGTATTTCCCCTCATGTGACTAGTGCCTCGTGTTAGGTCAGGCGAGACTGGCCACCGTCTTCGGGTCGGCGTCGGCGGGTGCGTCGAGAGCC
>DATEVB010000091.1:0-7723 GCA_035282865.1 Acidimicrobiia bacterium
AGTGTGCCGCTTGATGGATTACGGCAAGTACAAGTACGAGTTGTCCGTCAAGGCCCGGGAAGCGCGTAAGAAGCAGACCCGGACGGTGATCAAAGAAGTCAAGTTCAAGCCGAAGATCGGCGAGCACGACTACCTCATCAAGCAGCGCCGGACCATCGAGTTCCTCGAGGAGGGGTACAAGGTCAAGGTGACGATCTGGTTCCGTGGTCGCGAAGCGCAGCGACCCGAACTGGGGCTTCGCATCCTCGACCGCCTGGCGGGAGAGGTGGCCGAGGTTGGTGTCGTTGAGCAGACGCCTGCCCAGGAGGGCCGCAACATGACCATGGTCCTGGGCCCGGTGCGACGCGAGAAGCCACCGAAGACGCACAAAGAACAAGAACATCCAAAGGAAACTACCGGCGCACCAACTGCGGTGGCGGTAACCGAAGCTGACCCGGAGGTCCGCGTGCAGGTCGGAGAGCCCGGGACCGATGCTGCCACCAGCGAAGAAGAATAGAAGGAGCGGCTGATGCCGAAAATGAAGACCCACAAGGGCGCCGCCAAGCGCTTCAAGGTGACCGGCTCAGGGAAGCTGATGCGCTCCCAGGCCGGGCGGGGTCACCTGAAGTTGGCGAAGAGCCGCAAACGCTTTCGCACGCTCAAAGGAGATGCGCCCCTCACCAAGGGTGACGCCCGCAACGCCAAGCGAATGATCGGTCGCTGAGGCGAATCGCACAGGAGGAAGTCTCATGGCCAGAGTCAAACGCGCCGTACACGCCAAGAAGAAGCACAAGAAAGTCCTCGAGCGCGCCAGCGGTTACAAAGGAGCCAAGAGTCGGCGATATCGCGCCGCCAACGAGCAGGTCATGCATGCGATGCAGGATTCGTATCGTGATCGTCGAGCTCGTAAGGGTGAGTTCCGCCGCCTTTGGATACAACGGATCAACGCCGCCGCCCGCTTGAACGGAACGACATATTCTCAGCTGATGGCCGGCCTCAAGTCCGCCGAGGTGGAAATCGATCGCAAGGTGCTCGCCGACATGGCGGTCAACGATCCGGCTGCCTTCGCGCAGCTCGTTGAGCTGGCCGGTTCGAAGAGCTGACCCGTGGCGCCGGTTCGCTCGTCGCGCAACCCCGGCGTGGCCGAAGCGATCCGGCTGCATCGTGCCCGGCGCCGCGCCGAGACCGGCCGGACCCTCCTCGAGGGACCCCACCTCCTGGAAGAGGCCGTGCGGGCGGGAGTATCTATTCAGGTGGTGTATTTCTGCGAGGGCGACGATACCGTCGTTGAGCTGGCGGCCGGGCTCGATGTCGATCCCATCTTGGTGACAGAAGCCGTGATGAAGAGGGTGGCCGGGACCCAACATCCCCGCGGCCCGGTGGCGATCATGGAAATCCCGTCCGGGCGGCACACCAACGACCGCTCGCTGATGGTGACGTGGGGAGTAGGGGATCCAGGCAACGTTGGGACCTTGATACGCTCGGCGACGGCCTTCGGGCTTGGCTTTGTGGCCGGACCGGGCACGGCCGATCCGTGGTCTCCCAAGGTGTTGCGAGCCGGAGCCGGGAGCCATTTCCGCACGACCGTCGAACGGGCCCCGGACCTATCCGTTGATGTCTTGCGGGAACGCGGGTTCAGCGTTGTGGCCTCGGTGGTTCAGGGAGGGGACCAACCGGGTCGGCTCGCCGAGGTGAAACTTGGCGCCCTGCTGGTTGGCGATGAGGGTGCCGGGCTGCCCGACTCGGTGGTTGCGGGAGCCGACCTCCGGGTCACGATTCCGATGCCCGGCCACACGGAGAGCTTGAATGCGGCCGTAGCTGGATCCTTGCTGGCCTATGAATGGATGTCCCGCCACCCAAAGAGCGCCTGAGACCCTCCGAGTCGCTACTAACCTGCCCGACCGATGGACCAACTTGAAACCCTCCTGGCTGCTGCCCCCAACCGGATCCAGTCTGCACCGGATTTCGAGTCCCTCAGGGACGTCGAAAACGAGCTGCTGGGCAGGAAGTCGCTGATCGCCGAGCTTCGCCGATCGCTCGCTTCCCTTCCACAAGACGAGCGGCCGGTGGTCGGGGCGCGGTTGAATGAGGCGCACCGACGCCTCACTTCGCTCATCGACGAGCGGCGCACCGACTTCGAACGGGCCGCTGAGGACGGCCTCCTTCTCGAGGACCGGGTCGATGTCACGTTGCCGGCCCGCCGGCTCCGGCGCGGGTGGCACCATCTTGTCACCCAAACCCTCGACGAAGTGGCAGACATTTTTGTATCCCTGGGATACCGGGTGGTGACGGGACCGGAAGTCGATACTGCGTGGCACAACTTCGATGCCCTCAACACTCCACCCACGCATCCGGCCCGTTTGGAGTCCGACACCATGTACGTCGACTACGGGGACCCTGATGATGAGCTCCTGCTTCGGACTCAGACTTCCACGATGCAGGTTCGGTACATGGAACAACACGACCCTCCGGTCTACGTCGTCGCCCCGGGACGCTGCTATCGGACCGATACCCTCGATGCCACCCATTCACCGGTATTCCACCAGATCGAGGGCCTGGCGGTCGATGAGAACATCACCATGGCAGATCTCAAGGGCACGCTGGCTTACTTCATGCGGGAATTCCTTGGACCGGACCGCCAGATCCGCTTGCTGCCCCACTTCTTCCCTTTCACGGAGCCGTCCGCCGAGATGCACGTTTCGTGCTTCAACTGCGATGGATCGGGTTGCCGGGTGTGTTCGGGATCCGGATGGATCGAGTTGCTCGGATGCGGGGTGGTAGACCCCCACGTCCTGGAGGCCGTCGGCTACGACCCGTCCGAATACTCGGGCTTCGCTTTCGGGGTCGGGGCGGAACGTTTGGCGATGGTGCGGCACGGCATCCACCACATCAGGCACTTCTTCGAGAATGACCTGCGGGTGCTGAGGCAATTCACATGAAGGTCTCGCTGCGCTGGCTTCGCGAGTACGTGGATACTCCCACCGATGATCCCGACGAACTGTCCGAGGTATTCGGCAACCTAGGGCACGAGGTCGAGGGTTACGAGGTGCTCCAACTTCAGTTTTCCGGTGTGATCGTCGGCCGGGTGGAAGAAGTCTCACCGCACCCCAACGCGGACAAACTCCGTTTGTGCCGGGTCACAACGGGCGGCGAGCCCCGGGACATCGTCTGCGGAGCGTGGAACTTCGAAGCCGGAGCCATGGTGCCGGTGTCGGTCCCCGGTGCGGTGCTGGCCGGCGGACTCGAGGTGGGGGTGCGGACGCTACGGGGAATCGAGTCGCACGGGATGATCTGTTCGGCTGCCGAGCTCGGTCTGGGCGACGATCACTCCGGCATCATGGTGCTCGACCCCCGGATCGAGGTCGGTACAGATTTTGGTGAACTCGTTCCGCTGCCCGACGTGGTGTTCGATCTCTCGATCACTCCCAACCGGCCCGACGCTATGTCCATATTGGGCATCGCTCGCGACCTCGGCGCGTACTACCGGCTTCCGATCCGCCTTCCCGAGGTGTCCGTGACCGAAGAGAAACCGGCTTCTCGAGTGAAGGTAACGCTGGACGACCCGCGCGGTTGCCCCCGCTACGTCGGTCGGGAGGTCAGGAAGGTGACCGTGGCGCCGAGCCCCTTGTGGATGCAGCTCCGTCTCAAAGCGGCCGGCGTTCGCCCGATCAACAACGTCGTCGACATCACCAACTACGTCCTGCTCGAGATGGGCCAGCCTCTCCATGGTTTCGATCTCGACAAGGTGGCTGGTGAACACATCATCGTCCGGCGAGCCGAAGAGGGAGAAACGCTCAGAACCCTTGACGGGATCAACCGAGAGCTTTCGCAGTGGGACCTGGTAATCACCGACGCCTCCGGGGTGGTTGCCTTCGCGGGCGTGATGGGTGGCGAATCCACCGAGGTGGGAGACGAGACCACGCGGGTACTCATCGAAGCGGCTCACTTCGATGCACCTACTGTGATGTTCACCGCCAAGCGCCACGACATGAGGACCGAAGCATCCTCCCGATTCGAACGCGGGGTCGACCCCAATCTGCCCGGACGGGCTGCTGCACGGGCCGCAGCGCTGATGGTCGAGGTGGCCGGCGGACGGGCGGTAGCGGGCGTGCAGGACAACTACCCAGCGCCCATCGAACCCTGGCCCATCGAATTGCCGTTGCAGGAGATACCGCGGCTGCTGGGAATCGAACTCGAACGTAACGTGGTGGTCGATCTTCTCTCGTGGATCGGTTTCGAGAGTACCGGCGATGATCCCCTGATTGTAACCGTTCCGACCTTCCGGCCGGATGTCAGGCGCGCGGCGGATCTGGTCGAGGAAGTCGCCAGGATCCACGGGTATGACAAGATCCCCGAGACGTTGCCACTCGGCGCCGGCGGGGGACTGACCGAGGCCCAGCTGGCAGAACGGCGTGTGCGCGGGCTCATGACCGGGCTGGGATACTCGGAAGCACAGAGCTGGTCGTTTGTGGCGGCCGAGGATCTTGCCAACCTCGGCTTGGCGGCCGACGATCTCCGGCGCCAGGCCATTCCCGTCAAGAACCCTCTTCGGGATGTCGAACCGTTGCTTCGCACCACGCTTCTGCCGGGTCTCTTGAAGTCGGCCCGGCACAACGACTCTTACGGAGCCGACCGGGTTGCACTGTTCGAAATCGGAAAGGTGTTTCTGGCCGAGCCGTCGCCGATCGACCCGCGAATTCCCCATCAGCCGGACCGGCTGGCCTTTTTGGCAATCGGTGAGTTCGGCCCTCCGCAGGTCGAGGGCGCCCATCCGGTGGCCGACGTTTACACCGCTACCGCCACCTGGGATGCGATGGTCGAGATCCTCGGTATTCCCGAAACCGAGTTGCGGCAGGGATCACCCGCCGGGTATCACCCGGGGCGCGCCGCCGACGTGCTGGTGGGCGGGGTGGTCATAGGGTCGGTCGGTGAGCTCCACCCGGCAGTGGCGCGGTCGTATGGACTCCCGGGGAGAGTTGCTGCCGGAGAGGTCGCTTTGGAACCCTTGGTAGCACCGCGGGCCTGGTGGTCATTCCGGGAACCGAGCATCTATCCGCCCGTGGTTTTCGACCTCGCCTTTGATCTCGACCGGAGCGTGCCTTCCCAACATCTCGCCGATGCGGTAACCGACAGCGCCGGCGACTGGCTCGAGTCGCTGCGTGTTTTCGACGAGTTCAGCGGTCCGTCGCTCGGGGAAGGGAGAAAGAGCGTTGCCGTCCAATTGTCGTTCCGCGCACCCGACCACACGCTCACGAACGAGGAAGTAGCTCCTCATCGCGACCGTATCATCGCCCGCGTCGAAAAACGCCTCGACGCTCACCTTCGTGGAGGAACATGACCATGGATCTCTTGCGCATCGCCGACCTCGATCCCGAGCAACTAGCCGAGATCCTGGCCCGGGCCGCGGCCGTCAAAGCTGCGCCGCAGGAAGTGGCCGGTCGACTGGCCGGCAAACATGTCGGGCTGTTCTTCATGAAGCCATCGACCCGCACCCGGGTATCGGCCGAAACGGCCACGGTGGACCTCGGGGCTCATCCGGTAATCCTCGGCCAGCAGGAAGTCGGGCTCGGGAAGCGCGAAGCGGTCGACGACGTGGCCCGGGTCCTGGATCGCTACCTCGATGTTCTCGCCATGCGCGTCTTCGATCACACCGACCTGGTCGCAGTGGCTGAGAACGCAAAGGCGCCCGTCATCAACCTCCTGTCCGATGAGGAGCACCCCTGCCAGGCATTGGCCGATCTGCAGACTATCGCCGAGGCCCGTCCCCTGGCGGGCACCACCCTGGCGTACCTGGGCGACGGCAACAATGTGTGTCACTCGTTGATGGTTGGGGCCGCCATGAGCGGCATGACCGTACGGGTGGCGACACCCCAGGGCTACGAGCCTCAGCGCCGGTACCTCGATGTCGCTCGGGCGCACGGCGAGGTGACCGTCACCGACAACCCGGTCGAGGCTGTGCGGGGCGCGCATGTCGTGTACACGGATGTCTGGGCGTCGATGGGCCAGGAGGAAGAAGCCGAAGCGCGAGCCAGGCGGTTCTATCCGTTCCAGGTGAACGGGCCGTTGTTGGCGATGGCCGACCCGCAAGCCATCTTCCTGCATTGTCTTCCGGCCCATCGCGGAGACGAGGTGACCAACGATGTCATGGATCATGCCCGTTCCCGTGTCTACGACCAGGCGGAGAACCGCATGCACAGCTTCAAGGGGCTCCTGGTATATCTCTTCGAGTGACCGTTCAAGCCGGCCTCGAAGGCCATGTCGAGAAGGTTGCCCGCTTTCTGCTGGGGATGCGGCTCCGCACCGAATTCGACGGCCGGGTGACCGAGATATTGCTCACCGAGGTGGAAGCGTACGGGGGCTCCGACGATGCCGCCAGTCACGCCTATCGGGGACCGAACGGACGGAATGGCTCGATGTTCGGGCCGCCCGGAACGCTCTACGTGTACCGGTCGTACGGTGTGCACTGGTGTGCCAATATCGCCGCCGGCCCCGAAGGGAACGGCCGGGCAGTGTTGCTGCGTGGGGGAGTGCCGCTGGAAGGGGAATCGGTCATGGCGCAACGACGGGGGCGAACGGATCGGCTGGTCGACGGGCCCGGCAAGCTTGCTCAGGCGCTCGGCATCGATGGAGATCACGATGGCACCAGTGTCATCGACGGACCGGTGCGGCTCCTGGCCGGGCGCGGTGCCGTCCCGGGTATCGTCGCCACCCCGCGGGTGGGAATCTCGAAGGCCAGAGAGCGCCTCTGGCGGTTCGTGCTGGTCCGCTAGTAGCTAGCGCGGTCTTGGCGCCTGCGGTTCGAAACTCGCATTCGACGTCAACGATACGAGGCACGTCGGGATGGACCCCGGTTCACGGATTGACCCAGAGCCTGACCGCTCCCGTCGCCGGCGCTCCCGGAGCCGGATCCTGTTTCCAGACCACGCCCGATCGCCTGGTGGCGTCGTCGGGATTCGACTCGGCGGCTTCGATCACTTCGACGGTCACGCCGATGGCGGAGAGTTCCGACAGGGCATGGTCGTGGGGGAAGCCGACCACCGACGGAACCACAGAGCCCGGTTCCGGCCCGGCCACCGCCAGCCTCACGGTGGTGCCGGCCTGAGCAGGGAAACCCGCTGAGGGATTCTGACCGAACACGGTGCCGGGGGGGAGAGCGCCTCCGTCCTGATAGTCGACCTTGACCTGGAATCCGGCGGTGTTGAGTGCCGCGACGGCCGTTCCGAGATCCTTGCCGATCACGTCCGGCAGGTCGCCCGACCCGACCGCCACCACTCCGGAGGGATTGTGGATGGGACAGATGACGTTCGGAACACGATCCCTCGGCACCTGGATGCGGTGTACATCCTCCCGGGGGCAGAAAGGTCCCGCCAGGAAGCCCGTCGAGGTATCCACCTCAACCGTGACCAGGCCGGAGGTGTCGGCTTCAGCCAGGAGTCCGTACGGGGTGCCCGCCAAGGCACCCGAGGCGAACCGGGACCAGATCTGGGCCGGCCAGGAACCACCGGTGATCGTGTACGGGGTTGTGGGTGGCTCCATGGTGATCTGTCCCTCCGGGAAACCGACCCACACCGCCGCGGCCAGCTCCGGGGTGTAACCAACGAACCAGGCGTCATGGTGGTCCTGGGAGGTGCCCGTCTTACCTGCGATCGGCCGCCCGATCTTCGCTTGCTGGCCGGTGCCGCGCTTGACGGCCTCGGTGAGCGCTCCGGTGATCGTTTGGGCTACCTCGCGGCTGAGCGCTTCG
>DATEVB010000092.1:0-11912 GCA_035282865.1 Acidimicrobiia bacterium
CCAGTGGTCGGCCGTTGGGATACCGACCAGATCAAGACGCCAGCCTTGCGGCATGAACGCACCAAAACGCATTCGCTTTCCTTTCTCTCAGCACCCACAGACTAGGAGCCAGCACCGGTGACGTCGGCCCCCGGCACGCACCCCGCCCCGGCATGCTCCATACGCCTCGACAATGCTCAGCGGCCGGCTCGGGTATCCGGCTGGCACCAGGCGGCATCCCTGTTGACTTCCACGTCGACCACCACGTCGAAGTAGCCGACCCTCACCCTTCCACGGGCCGCCAGTGTGGGGCGAGCCGTCCGGCGGGTACCCGGTGTTGATGCGGTTGGCCGGGAAACAATGATCCCCTTCAACCATCACTGTCACGTCTCTCGGCGATCGTTGCCCCGTTCCTGCTGCTCTGGCCGATTCCCAACCTCTGGAGCTCGGAGACGACAACACGACAGAGAGCCGGATTATGCCGATACCATTCGCAGCCATGCCGTCCAGTGCGGTGTTGATCGCCATCCCTGTCAAACCATTCGGCGTTGCAAAGCAACGCCTCGCTCCCGTCCTCGACCCCGAACAGCGACGACGGCTCGGTAGAGCGGTGGCCGCCCATGTGATCACCACCGCCCTCGCGACCGGGTGTACGGTGGCGGTCGTAACCGGAGATGAGGGAGTTGCCGCATGGGCGGAGCGGCTGGGCGCCTCGAGCATTGCTGAGCCCTCGACGGGAGGGCTCAACCATGCAGCTGCAGCCGCGGTGGCGGCGGCCCACCGACGGGCCCTTGCATGGATGATCCTCCATGCCGACCTTCCTACCCTCACCCCGGCCGACCTGCTGGACGCCCTGGCCGCCACCCCCGACAACGGAGTCCTGCTCGCTCCCAGCCATGACGGTGGAACCAGCCTGATCGCGGCCGATCTGGCAACCTTCCCCTTCGCCTACGGGCGGGCCAGTTTCCGCCGCCATCTCTCGGCGGCCGCCCAACTCGCTCACCGGGTGCTCGTGCGTCCAGGTCCGGCAATCGACCTCGATGGACCTGAGGACCTGGCTACTGCCGTGAGGCTGCCGGCCGGTCGGTGGCTCGAGCCTCTCATGCCACAGGCATCCGGTGACCCGGCGCCGCCTCAGGGCCCGGCCCGGTAACCCCACTAGCCTGACCAGGCCATGACTCAGAGAAATTCCTCTAAAGCAACCCCAACACCGACGGCTCTGGATGTTCCGGCCCGCGCCATGACCATTGGAGCGCACCCGGACGACGCCGAGTTCGGTGCGGGGGGTACGCTCGCCCGCTGGGCGGACGCCGGGTGTGACGTGGTGATGTTGGTGGTCACCGACGGCTCCAAAGGCACCTGGGACCACACGGTTGATGCGGCCGACCTGATCCTTACCCGGCGCGAGGAGCAGCATCGTGCGGCAGCCGTCATCGGCGCCTCGGAAACGGTCATGCTCGACCATCGCGATGGGGAACTCGAATACACGTTGGCTCTCCGGGAGGAACTGTGCCTCTGGATCCGCCGCCTCCGCCCGAATGTGGTGTTGACCCACGACCCGTGGCGTCGCTACATGCTGCACCCCGACCATCGTGTGACCGGTTGGGCTGCACTCGATGGTGTCGTGGCGGCCCGCGACCATCTCTTCTATCCCGGTCAACTGGCCGAGGGTCTCGCCGAGCATCGTCCGGCGGCCCTGCTGCTATGGGCGGCCGACGAACCGGATCACTGGGAAGACATCTCAGCTACATTCGACCGGAAGGTGGAAGCCCTGCTCTGCCATTCCAGCCAGGGGGCAACCACCATGGGTAATGCTCACGAGAATGCGGATCGGCGTGAGGATTTCTCCGACCGGCTCCGTGCCCGGGCGGCCCGACAGGGACACCCGGTGGGTCTTGATGCGGCTGAGGCCTTCAAGATGATCCAGCCATGACCACCGCCCGGTTCGATCCGGGGGTGCTCGACAATGACCCGACCCGGCGAACAACGGTGCTCAGGATCTTCGAGGCTGCGCTCGCCGAAGTCGACCCGGACCGCGCCGTCCGCCGGGCTCTGCGAGATTGGGAAGCCACTATGGGGGTTGCGGGAGTCCACCGCGATGCGACCAACGTCGAGAACGTGTGGCTGGTCGCCTTTGGCAAGGCGGCGCCGGCCATGGCTCGCGCCGCGGTGGACGAGCTGAAAGAGATCGAGGTCAGTGGTCTCGTCATCTCCAATCATGGCGAGCCATTACCCGACGGCCTCGAGTTGCGGGTCACGGGTCACCCCTCGCCCGATGAACGCAGCGTCGCGGCGGCTCGAGCCGCGCTCGATCTGCTTCACGGAGCCGGCCAAGGTGACCTCGTACTCTGCCTGATCTCCGGAGGTGGCTCAGCCCTCCTCGAGTTGCCGGCCGCCGGACTGCGGCTGACAGACGTCCAGGCAACGGTGGACGCACTTCTTTCCTGTGGATCAGATATCAACGAGCTGAACACCGTTCGCAAACACCTGTCGGCAATCAAGGGCGGCCGGCTGGCCCAAGCAGCTGATCCGGCCTGGCTGTTCACGTTGATCCTGTCCGATGTCGTCGGTAATCCACTCGACGTCATCGCCTCGGGACCATCGGTGCCGGACCCAACCACCTATGAGGACGCGCTGGCGGTGCTCGACCGGTACGACCTCCGGTACCGCATACCGGAAGCGATCGTCGACCATCTCCGGGCGGGTAAGGACGCCATGATCGATGAGACCCCCAAAACACCGTATCCCCGGCAAGTCGTGTCCATCGTCGGAGATGGTGCGACGGCGGCGGACGGCGCGGCGGTGGCCGCCCGGCGAGCAGGCTTGCCGGCTGTGATCGCCACAACGACGATGACCGGGAACGCCCGCCATGAAGCTCACCGGTGCCTCGAAGCAGCCGGCCGCGGAGTAACGGTTTTCGCCGGCGAAACCACCGTCAAGGTAGCAGGAAAAGGTCGAGGAGGCCGTAACCAGGAGGCAGCCCTCGCTGCAGCGCAGCAGCTGGCAGGTGACCCGGCGACCGTGTTCGCAACCCTGGGAACGGATGGGATCGATGGGCCCACCGAAGCGGCCGGGGCCATCGTGGACGGAGGGACCATCTCCCGCGGTGTCGGGCTGGGGTTGGATGCGGACCTGTTTCTCGCCGACAACGACTCGGGAACGTACCTTCAGGCCAGCGGAGATGTGCTGGTCAGCGGACCGACCGGCACCAATGTTGGCGACGTCTGGGTCGTTATGAGAGATTGATGGAGAGGCGCGGCGGGTTTCAGCAACCAACATGAGGGAAGAACCCCGCTCTGTTGCGGGGTCCTCGGTGACCGGCGGCGAAGCCTCTCAGTAGATGGCGTCGCCGGTTTCTTTGTCGAAGAAGTGGAGTTTGGGGGTGTCGACCACCATCGTGGCGTTGTCACCCAGTTTGGGAGCGAAGTCGGGGTTCACCCGGGCGGTGAACTTGGTGGTCTTGCCCAACACTTCGGCGTCCTGGCCCTGGTCGGCCAACAACTCCTGGATATCGGGGGTGATCACCGGCGGCACCGACTTCTCGAAATGCACATACGCTTCCGAGCCCAGCTGCTCGACCAGCCCCACCTCGATCATCACCGTGCGGTCCCCGGCGAACCCGCCCGACACAGCCCGATCGATCTCAAAAGTCTCCGGGCGAAGACCGATCACCAGCTCCTTACCCGTGTAGTTGGACAAATGCGGATGGGCGTCCAACAAGCGGCGGTCCACCCGCAGCTTCGAATCGGCGAACACCGCGTACACTGCGTCACCCTCGCCTTCCACACGCCCGTACACGAAGTTCATCGACGGTGACCCGATAAACCCACCCACGAAGATGTTGACCGGGAAGTCGTACAGATTGCGGGGCGTGTCCGCCTGCTGCAAGGTACCCTTGCGGATCACCGCCACCCGATCCCCCATCGTCATCGCTTCCACCTGATCATGGGTCACATACAACGTGGTCGTCTTCAACCGGGTATGCAACTCCCCCAACTCCGAACGCATCTGCACTCGTAACTTGGCATCCAGGTTGGAAAGAGGCTCATCCATCAAGAAGGCGGACGGTTCCCGCACAATCGCCCGACCCATCGCCACCCGCTGCCGTTGACCACCCGACAACGCCTTCGGTTTCCGATCCAAATAATCGGTGATCTCCAACACGCGGGCCGCTTCATCCACCCGCCGTTTGATCTCCTCTTTGTCCATCTTCCGCAGCTTCAACCCAAACGCCATATTGTCGAACACCGACATGTGCGGGTACAACGCATAGTTTTGAAACACCATGGCGATATCACGATCCTTGGGCGGCACGTCATTGACGACCCGATCACCAATCTTGATCGCCCCCTCGGTGATCTCCTCCAAACCGGCCACCATCCGCAGCAAGGTCGACTTCCCGCACCCCGACGGGCCGACCAGCACGACAAACTCGCCGTCCCCCACCTCCAGGTTCACATCCTCGATGGCGCGAGTACCACCCGGATAGATCTTCCCCACCTGGTCGAACCTGATCTCAGCCACCGTAACCTCCGAACCGCTCTGCCGTTCGTGCGAAACTGTAACTGGCAGCGTAGTCTGGCCACCACCAGCCTTGCAGAAAGACGGAACATGAGCGACCCACGAGTGATCGTCCTCACGGGCGGGACAGGCGGCCTCGGTACGGCCGTCGTGAAGCGGCTGGCAGGCCAGCACTACCGATTCGCGGTCACGTATCTGGTGCCGGAAGAAGCCCACCGCTTCGAGAAGGAGGTCGGCGTCGACGAAGACCGGCTCATGTTGAGCAGGGTCGATGCGACCAACACATCGGAAATCACGCACTTCATGCAGCAGGTCGCGGAGCGGTTTGGAGCCATCCACATCGTGTGCAGCCTGGTGGGAGGCTGGGCGGGCGGGCGCGACGTCGAGGAGACCGACGACGTCCGATTCGACCGCATGATCGATGTGAACCTGCGCTCAGCATTTGCGACGGTCCGGGCTGCCATTCCTCACCTCAAGAAAGCCGGGTGGGGACGCCTCCTGATGATCGGGAGCCGCGCCGCCGTTGAGAATCCGGCCGGTCAAGCGGCTTTCAATGCAGCCAAGGCAGGCGTGGCGGCATTGGGGGCGACGGTGGCGCAAGAGCTGGAGGACACCGGCGTCACCGCCAACGTGATCGTCCCGTCCGTGATCGACACACCGGCCACTCGCAAGGCACTGCCGTTTGCCGACTACATCAACTGGCCGACGCCCGATCAGATCGCCGCCGTGATTGAATTCGTCCTGAGCGACGCCTCAGCGGTCATCTCCGGGGCGATGATCCCGGTGTACGGCAGAACCTAGGCACCTCGGGCTATCGTCACCGGAGATCTGCACTAGCGGTGCGGTGCGCGAAGGGAGTGCTTCATGGGTCTTGTCAGCTGGATAATCGTGGGGTTGATTGCGGGTGCGCTCGCCCGCTTCCTCTTCCCGGGCAAGGTGCCGATGAAGCTATGGCAAACCGCCATCCTCGGGATGGGCGGTTCGATCGTGGCCGGGTTCATCTTCAAGAGAGACACCGCCTATTCCGACATGGGTATCGTCTGGTCGACCGTCGGCGCCATCATCGTGCTGGTTGTGTACCGGTGGCTCCAGCGTCGCCAGGCGACGTAAGTCCAGATTTCGGGTGGCAGGTTTCGGGTTGCAGGGTCATTGCCTCGCCTGCTGGTCGGAGAAGGGCGTGGCCCAGAGCCGAGCGGAGGGGGTGGTTGACGTTCCGGTTTCTATTTCGTCCCTCATCCGCTCGCCCCGGCGGGAACCAAGCGGCGACCACCTCCGTACCGGTAGGAAAGCACACGGAGGAGACAAGCATGCGACGGTCCGCGATCGTGATCACCATCATGGCGTTGGCAGCAGCTGCCTGCAGCACGAGCGATGCCTCGAACGAGACGACGACAACAAGCCAGGCGGCGACGACCACGACCGAAGCTCCGGCCACGACGACCGAGCCCGAAGCGGCGGGCGGGGTGTTGATGGTGGCCGACTCGGCGCTCGGTTCGATCCTGGTCGACGGTGACGGCAACACTCTCTACCTGTTCACGCCCGACAACCAGGGCGAAAGCGTCTGCTACGACCAATGCGAAGCAACCTGGCCTCCCTTGGTAGACGACATCCAAGCAGGAGACGGGATCGACGCAACACTCCTGAGCACTGTCCCCCGTACCGACGGATCCGAGCAGGTCAGCTATAACGGATGGCCGCTCTACTACTTCGCCAACGACACTGCTCCCGGCGACACCAATGGTCAGGGCATAAACGACGTCTGGTACGTCGTCACCCCGGAGGGAGAAGCGATCGGGTTGCCCGAAGCGGCGGGCGGGGTGGACGGTTATTGAGATCGGGCATAGTGTGAGCCAGGGAGGAGGCAGTCTGAGCGAGCGAGTCAGCCCCCGGGTGATGCGGCGGTTCAGTGACGGAGATCCCGGCGCGGTCCGCGACTTGTACGACCGCTACGGCCGGCCGGTTTTCACCGTGGCGTACCGTGCGCTCGGTGACCGTAGTCTGGCCGAGGAAGCCGTACAACAGACCTTTCTGCAGGCATGGAGGGCCGCCGCCAAGTTCGATCCCGAGCGTGATCCCGCACCCTGGTTGTACGCGATCGCCCGGCGGGTGGCAATTGATCTCTACCGGCGGGAGCGGCGTCACGATTCGGATCGCGAGGAGCCCGAGGTAGCGGTGCTCCCCGACTCGTTCGAAGCTGCCTGGGAGGCCTGGGAGGTCCGATCGGCCCTCGATCGAGTCCCGGCGGACGAACGGGAGATCCTGCGCGCTACCCATTTCCTGGGGCTCACGCACGAGGAGACCGCTGAGCGTCTCGGCCTCCCCATCGGCACTGTGAAGTCCCGCTCGTACCGCGCCCACCGCAGGTTGGCGGAACTGCTGTCGCATCTCAGGGAGGCAACGGCATGAATTGCGACGAGTTTCGCACTCAGTACCTGGTGGGCGGGGACGATGACACCACCGGCCCCCACCTGGCCGCCTGCGGAGCCTGCCGCTTCCATCGAGAGGATCTGGAGGCCGGCCGGAGGGCCCTGAAGGACCCGGCGATCTGGGAGGAGCCGCCCCCAGAGTTGGATAAACAAGTAATTGCCTTGATCGCCGGTAACGAGGACAGAAGGAGCGCCGGACTCACATGGGTCGAGCGATGGGTGCGACCGCTGGTGGCCGCGGCCGTCGTGGTGGTGGCCGTCGGCCTCTACGGGGTTTTCCGCACTCCGTCACCCGACTGGGAGGTGACCATGCCCGGAACCAGCCTCGCCCCGCTGGCCACGTCGACGGTATCGGGTTGGAACACCGACTCCGGGACGCGCGTGCTCATCGCAGTCGAAGGCTTAGACCGGGCGCCGGCGGGCTATGTGTACGAATTGTGGCTCAGTCAAGGCCCGCTCCACATCTCGGCCGGGACGTTTACCGCCGGCGGTGAGATCGAGCTGCGGGCCGGAGTGACCCGGGCCGACTTCCCGCGTCTCTGGGTGACCCTCGAGCCGCTCGACGACGACCAGAGCCCGTCGGGGCACACGGTCCTCGACACCGGGGCCTAGTCGGCCACGAGCATGCCGGAGGGGCTCATGCCGGGAGTATCCGTTATTGCCCGGCGCCTCACGCATCCTGGCTGATCGCGCCCGTGAGCACCTCAGGACCAGAGGTCAAGTTGGGGGCTCGGGAGGCCGATGATGTCTGATCGTGCCAACCGAGTCGCGCTACGTGCTTTCTGTGCCTAACAAACCGAACCGGGTCTTCGACCGGTTGTTCGAGTCGATACCCGATGCTGTGGTCGCCACCGACACCGAGGGCATCATCGTCGGGGCGAACGCCTGCGCCGGCCGTTTGTTCTCATACCGGCCTTCCGACCTGCGCGGGATGTCGATGGAGCAGCTTCTGGCGGAGCGGTTCCGAGAAGAGTACGCCGCCCACCGGCAGGCACTTCTAACAGGTAGCGCGGAGACAGCCCCCGAGTTGGAGGTCTACGGGCTGACTGCCAACGGGAGCGAGATCCCGATCGACAGCACGGTCGGTCGGTTCGACGAAGGCGGGACAACCTACGTCGTGATGGTGATCCGCGAGGTCAGCGACCGGGTCAACATTCAGGCGAACCTGGAGCGGAGGCTGGCCCTCGACGCAGTGGTGGTGAGCATATTGGGACGTCTCAACGCTCCTTCCCTGCAAGACATCGACGAGCGGGTCCAGCAGTCATTGGCCGACTTGTGCATGTTCGCCCAGGCCGACAGAAGCTACATCTTCGAGAAGTCGGAAGATGGGACGACCTTGGGCAATACGTATGAGTGGTGCTCCCCGGGAACCGAATCCCGGATGGAATTCCTCCAGGACATCCCACTCGAGGCCTTCCCATGGATAATCGGACAAATCGAACAGGGACGTGTGGTGCATGTCCCCTCCGTCGATGATCTCCCGCCCGAGGCCCGTATCGAGCAGGACCAGTTCCGCCGGCATGGAATCCGATCGGTCGTCAACCTGCCGATGATCGCGGGCGGGCAGGTGATCGGCCTCATCGGTCTTGAAGCCATACATTCACAGGCAATGCGGTGGCCGGCGGACGAAATCTCCACCTTCATGGTTCTTCAAGATTTCTTCACCAACGCCTTGCGCCGCAAAAGGGTCGGAAAGGAGCTTCTGCGAGCCAACCGGATGCTCCAGGCGGTCACGGAATGCAACGATGCGTTGGTGCGGGCCGAGGATGAGGACACGTTGCTGCAGGATGTGTGCCGTATCGTCGTTGAAGCCGGCGGGTACAAGATGGCCTGGGTTGGCATTGCCATGGACGACGAGGAGAAGTCGATCAAACCGATTGCGCAGTGGGGGCCCGATGAAGAGTACGTCGAAGGCTTGCGCCCTTCTTGGGCCGATACTGCCCGAGGCTCGGGACCCGCTGGTAAGGCGGTCCGGACGCGAACTCCGGTAGCCGCGCAGAGCATAGCCACAGATCCCGAATTCGGGTTATGGCGGGAGCAGGCACTCCTCCACGGCTACGCGTCGGTGATCTGCGTGCCCTTCGTCCACAGCGACAAGGTCGTGGGAGTACTCGCCGTGTACGCCGACGAGGTGGCAGCCTTTGATGAGCCCGAGATCGGAATTCTCCAACGCTTCGCCGACGACCTCAGCTACGGAATCGACGCATTACGAACACGGGAGCGACGGCAAGAAGCAGAGAGGCAGCTAAGAGAGACTCTGCGGTCCAAGGACGAATTCGTTGCTACGATCGCTCACGAACTCCGCACTCCGCTGACGGCGGTCGTTGGTTTCGCTCAGGTGCTCAAGGAAGAGGGGTCCAATCTTCCACCTGCCGAACGAGCCGAAATGATTCGGATGATTGCCGACGAGGGGATCGACCTCACCAACATCGTCGACGACCTGCTGGTAGCTGCCAAGGCCGAAGCCGGGACCCTGACGGTTGCAAACGTTCGGGTGGACCTCCGGGCGCAAACGGCACAAGTGCTGGAAGGCTTTGGGCATGAGGCTGTTGGGAGCATCGTGTTCACCGGGTCCTCCGCCCACACCTCCGGCGACCCCGCTCGGGTACGCCAGATCCTTCGCAACCTCGTCTCCAATGCTCTGCGATATGGAGGGGATCGAATCCGCGTCTCCGTCAGCAGCGATGATTCGACTGCACAGGTGATGGTCGCCGACAACGGGACCGGCGTGTCTCCACAGGACCGGGAGCACATCTTCGAGCCATACCGGCGAGCTCACGACGCTCCCGGCTTGACCGCATCGGTGGGTCTTGGGCTCACCATCTCCCGTCAACTCGCCCGGCTCATGGACGGGAATCTGACCTACCGGCGTGAGGCCGGCGAGAGCATCTTCGCTCTCATCTTGCCTCGGACACCCATCTGAGGATCGATTCCGAGGCGCTCAATAACCCCCGGCACCCATGATGGATCAAGGCGGCTGGGGACCCGCAGGCTGCCGCCGCCCACTATGTACCGACCCGGCGCACCCTGGCCTCTTGAGTACCACAACCACCCAATCCGGCCGATGCGCCCCGGTCCGAAGGGTGGGCAGTCCAGGTGCGACGGCTCAACAGTTCGCCAATCACTCCCGGGAGTCGGATCAATGTTGGGACAAGGGCACCTGTGGTTGTTTTTTGGGCGCAGGGATGCGGGCCCGTGTTGCCGGCCGGGCTGTGCCGCTTGGGTCCGTAGCGAGGTCGGAGTCACCTGACGGCCACGGTGGGCACTCCCTGATCACACAGAGACGCTTCGTCTTGCTCGTGGAGGCGACGCGGGTCAGCATTGTGAACCGAGCACCGGTTAGGTACGTATTGACCGATGGAGACCAGTGGAAGGAGTACGCAATGCGACGTGTCTTTGTTCTTACCTTGTCAGTGGTCCTGGTCTTGGTCCTCTCCATACCGGCGATGGCCGAGACCCAGCCGACCGGGGTTGCCAGCGCCCTCGACCGAAACGGAGGGAGCAGCGCACCCGGCCCGCATTGCCACATCAACCTGGTGGCAAGCGGCCGCTCACAGGGGTTCGACCTGATCATGGTCGGGGCGATTCACCAGGCTCACGTTGAGACAGGGCTCCCCACCGGGGTGTTCCAGGCGGACCCGGACTGCGTGGCCTGATCAGTGGTCCAAGCGATGGCTCCCGGAGCGTTTGCACCGGGAGCCATCTTCTTGCCAACACGCGCCTCGTTGATTGGGACGTGCCCACTCAGTGCTGATCAGGAGCCATGCGGTCACGTCACCCGAGCACAGAAGAGGCTTGGGTCGGACGATTTCGGCAGCTGCGACGGCCGCCTTTCGTCCTTTGGCGTGGGCAGCGAGTCCCTCACGCCGGCCTCTCGGTGGCTGTGCCCGCGTCGTCCGGGTCGTTGACGAGCACGATCCGATAGCGGGCCTTATTCTCTCTCAGGCGCTGAATTGCCCCATTCACCTGCGACATCGGCATCAGCTCGACCCGGGGGGCAATGCTGTGCCCATGTGCGAAGGCCAGCATCTCCCGCATGGTGGCCCGGTTGGCCATGAAGGACCCGGTGATCGAGAGCTGGTGCGCCACCAGGTCGATCGAATCCAGAGCAGATTTCGTCCGGCTTCCTGTCGACTCCGCGAATCGACACCGTCGGTTATGGGCGAAAAAAACGTGTCCGCCCCGTGGCAAGCCCCGGGCCGTCAAATCAGAGCAATGTCTCGGGCAGCGATCGAGGAGCCGACAGTTTGCGAACCCAGGCGATCTGTCGACTCCAAGCGTTGCTGGCGACGCTCCGACCAGGCGGGATGCCCAGTTTGCGGAGTCCGTTTATCTCTTTGTCCGGGTGGCGGACACCGGCGAGGCGTTGACGGGCGATCAGCTTGCCTTGTTCCTCGGCGGGGGTACCCGATCGCATCCCTCGGCCCGTTCAACGCGCCCACCAAACAACCACTTGACACAAGGAGGCTTCGATAAGTGCGGGTTGTGTTGGGGAACGCTTGGCCGCGTGGCCGGGTCAAGTCTTGATCGAGCGGGCCCCAAGGAATGCAATCACGTAGCCCGCATAGGCCGCCAGCGCTCCGATCACGTCAGGGAATTCGTTCAAGGTGCCGTCAGCGAACCGCAGATCCTCGATCAAAGCAAGCAGTCCGAGGATTGCGAGCAAGTATCCGACGATCTTGGCGAGAACCGGCACCGGAGCCAACTTCTCGATGAAAGTCCTGTCTACCCTGAGCAAGAGGACTGCGCTGATTGCCAGAAGCACGGTGATCCCGCCGACCCAGTAGTCGTTGAGAATGAGACCGAAGACTAGATAGGTCCCGACCAGGACCAGCCCGCCCAGGGCCACCATCCCTGTCGGTGAGCCAAATCCCCAACTGGAGCCAGGCGCAGCCGGAACGCTAGGTGTCCCTTCGGGAGCCGTGGGCGGTTCGAAATCGCTGGTCATGGCATTCTCCTTCGCCGTGAGTACACCCCGATGAGCTG
>DATEVB010000093.1:0-4134 GCA_035282865.1 Acidimicrobiia bacterium
GGAGAGTACGTGAACAACACAAGCGGCGCGCCGCGCCCGGCGGCCTGGGTGCCGGCGCCGGCTCTACTCGTGTCGATGGTTGCGGCGGAGAACAGCCCGATAGCCCGATCGGAACTCGGCACCAAGAACGAAACACAGCCAAGCAGATGACGGTGCAGCAGCATCAGCCGAGGTTCAGGATGGCGGCTGAGTCTCCTCCTCCTGGACCGGCCCGGTGTTGACCCGGTCCCCCATCGCCCACACCGCCAGGAGAGCAAGTGCTACTGCTGTCAGCGCTACGGCTCCCCATCCCCATCGCCGGGTTGCCGCGGAGAGCGGCTGGTTGCCTTCGTCCTCTTCAAGGGTGGCCACTTCCTCCATCCCGATCAGCGCCGGATCGAGACCGAGGGCGAGCAAAGTCGTCGGCTCGGAAAGGATACCTTCGCCATCCCGGTTGATCACCTCGAACACCATGACATAGTTCATGACGTCGAAGTCGGCCACGCCCCCCCACTCACCTCCACCCCGATCTGCCAGGCTGATCGTATCCTGGGTCTGTCCTGGGTCGACCGCGTGAACGACGACGGCCACCGGTGCGCCGGCCACGGCGACTTCGAACTCGACCCGTAGACCATCGCCGACGGGTGCACCTTCGACGGTTGCTTCCCCGAACGGACCCCCCAGCACGATGACGACCATGAGCACCGCGAGCGTCGTAGCCATACCCCGACTGTACAGGCTGCGCCGAGGAGTTTTCTTGAGTCAAGCGTCCCACCGGCTACGCTCATGCCTTCACCGATGGAAGGCTCCCATGACGGCGCCCAAGACGATGTTCGACAAGGTGTGGAACAAACACGTGGTGCATCAGGCGCCCGGAGAACCAGACCTTCTGTACGTCGACCTGCACCTGGTCCACGAGGTGACCTCCCCGCAGGCGTTCGCAGGCCTGCGACTGGCCGGGCGCCGGGTGAGGCGGCCGGATTTGACACTCGCCACCATCGATCACGGCGTCCCAACCACCGACCGCCACCTTGGGATATCCGATCCGCTGTCCCGGGCACAGATCGAGGCGCTCATCCGCAACTGCAAAGAGTTCGGAATCACTCTCTACGGTATCGATGACCCCCGCCAGGGCATCGTGCACGTCATAGGGCCCGAGCAGGGCATCACGCAGCCCGGCATGACCATCGTGTGCGGCGACAGCCACACTGCTACCCACGGCGCCTTCGGCGCCCTCGCTATTGGTATCGGCACTTCGGAAGTAGAGCATGTGCTGGCCACCCAGACCCTGCCGCAAGCCGAGCCGCGGGGCATGGCCGTTACCGTGAACGGCACCCTGCCGCCCGGGATCACCGCCAAGGATGTCATCCTCGGGATCATCGCCCGGATCGGCGTGGCGGGCGGAGTCGGGCACGTGATCGAATACCGGGGAGAAGCGATCCGGTCCATGTCGATGGCCGGCCGCATGACCATCTGCAACATGTCCATCGAAGGCGGCGCCCGGGCCGGGATGATCGCCCCCGACCAGACAACGTTTGCCTACCTCGAGGGTCGACCGTACGCACCGACCGGAAGAGGCTGGGAGGAGGCGATCGATGCGTGGCAAGATTTGCCGACCGACCAGGACGCCACCTTCGACACCGAAGTTCACATCGAGGCGGCCGATCTCGCCCCATACGTGTCGTGGGGCACCAACCCTGCCCAAACGGTTCCCGTGACTGCGACCGTCCCCTCCCCCGACCTGTTCGACGATCCGCATGATCGGGATTCGACCGACCGGGCCTTGCATTACATGGGACTCGAGCCCGGGACCCCGATCACCGACATCGCCGTCAATCGGGTGTTCATCGGCTCTTGCACCAACGCCCGGATCGAGGACTTGCGGGAGGTTGCCCGCGTGGTGGCCGGCAAGAAGGTCCACGCGTCGGTCGGGGCAATGGTCGTACCGGGCTCCGGGCTGGTGAAGCTGCAGGCGGAAGCAGAAGGTCTCGATCGGGTGTTCCGGGACGCCGGGTTCGAGTGGCGCGAGGCCGGTTGTTCGATGTGCCTCGGGATGAACCCGGACATTCTTGCTCCCGGGGAGCGATGTGCCTCCACCTCGAACCGCAACTTCGAGGGGCGGCAGGGCAAGGGAGGACGCACGCATCTTGTCAGCCCGGCCATGGCCGCGGCCGCGGCGGTTGCCGGCCACTTCGTCGACATCCGCGAGTGGGAGGTGTAGGCATGGAACCAGTCCTCTCCATCCAGGCGACCATGGCGCCGCTCCCGCGCGCAGATGTCGATACCGATCAGATCATGCCCAAGCAATACCTCAAGCGTGTGGAACGCACCGGATACGGTGAGTTCCTGTTTCACGATTGGCGCAGGACCCTGGACGGGGAACTGGACCCCAACTTCGTGCTCAACAAGCCGGAGTACCAGAACGCCGGTGTGCTGGTAACGGGCCGCAACTTCGGAAGCGGATCGTCACGCGAGCATGCTCCCTGGGGTCTGCAGGACTGGGGGTTCCGGGCGATAGTGGCTCCATCCTTTGCGGATATCTTCAGGACCAACTGCACCAAGATCGGTTTACTGCCGGTTGAGCTCTCTCCCAAGGAGGTCATCTGGCTCACCGAACTGGCCCAACACCGTCCCGACGCTGAAGTTGTCATCGACTTGACCGAGCAGACGGTGACCGCCGAGGGGTTCTCAGCTACCTTTGAGATCGATCCGTTCGTCAAGCACCGGCTTCTGCACGGTCTCGACGACATCGAAATCACCCTGCAACGCGAGCAGGAAATCGCCGAGTTCGAGGGCCGACGGCCGGGTTATCTACCCGCTGTCGTGTAGAGGGCTGCGGTCACGCCAGAACCGAATATCGCGGCCCGCCCGATCCTCGTTCGTCCAGAACCCCGAGCAGTACATCCGGTACGTCGCTCATCAGTCCGTCGACACCGAGATCGAGCAGCCGGTGCATCTCGGGAGGATCGTTGATGGTCCAGACGTGCACCTGCTTTCCCGCCTGGTGAGCAGCCTTGATGAACCGGCGGTCGACCACGGTGAGGCCGTTGTTGGTGACGGGAACCTGCAGAGCGTCGGCCCGGATCGGGAGACCTACCCCGACCCGGCTGGCCAGCCAGAACAGCAGGGTCTCATGTCGGCCGCTCGAGGTTGGTACCCTGCCCCCGGATAAGCGCCGTACCTCTTTCACCCACTCGTCGGCGTACCCTCCGACCATCACCCTGTGCCATAGGTCGTGCTGCTCGATGAACTGCACGAGCGGATCTCCCAACCCGGCCTGTTTCAATTCCAGCGTGAACGAGGCATGGGGAAAGGCGGTCATCACTTCCTCGAGAGTCGGGATGGTGACACCCTGCCGGCGATACGGCCACCCGCGGTCGGATCCGAACCGGAAGGCGGCGTCGAATCGCTTCAACTCGGAAGCGGTGTAGTCGCCGATTGGGCCCGACCCATCGGTGATCCGGTCGAGTGTGTCGTCGTGGAACACCATCAGGACTCCGTCGGCCGACAGGTGAAGATCGGTCTCGAAGTACCGGTAGCCGAGCTCCGCCGACTGCCGAAAGGCCAGCAAGGTGTTCTCGGGCCACCGCAACCGGCCGCCCCGGTGGGAGAAGGCGATCGGACGCTCCCGCGCGAAAGGGTCGAGACGGTCCACGGAGTTCGAGTCTATTGACCTGCGATCGACCATGGCCCGAGTGGGACACAGCCCTAACCGCTTTCCCCCGGGAGCCGGCCGAGCGAGGCGGCGGCTGAGACGGCAGCTTCCCCCGTGCATCCTTCCCAGCTCCTCCGACGGCTCAGCCCTCGCTGTGCCGGACCCCTCCGACCGCGGCCAACGGCTTCGGTCATCTCCCCACGATGCCGTTGGAGAGGACACGCACCCCTCCCGTCGGGCTTGACCCGCGCAACTGAGCCGACCCGACAAGTCACTCGATCACAGTACCGTAGGCCACCATGACCGAGCCCTCCATTACCGACCAGATTGAGCAGCTGGCCGCGCTGTTGAGCGGAGGCGATGTCGCCGCCGCCGCGGACCTCCTGGCGCATCTACGCAATCGCTGGCGCCGGGAGGCCGCCTCATTTACACCGAAGGCGGTGCGGGCCCTCCAGGATCATGCCGTCGTCGTCAACACCGCTCAGCTCGGCGAGGTCGAA
>DATEVB010000094.1:0-3417 GCA_035282865.1 Acidimicrobiia bacterium
CAAAACCGGTGGGGGGTCGAAAGGTCCCCGGCGGGTTCGATTCCCGTCCGCCTCCGCCAAAGTTCCAAGAACCCAAGACCGAGGCGTGAGACCGGTTCCCACGAGGGGCGAGGACCGCGGTAGGACCGGGGATTTCGAGATGTGTTTCGAATACTCATCCTTTGGTGGCTAACCCGCTCGCGTGGTCCTTGACCCCTTCCCGATGCGGGCTATCTGCCGTAGTGTTAGGAGAGGTCCGGCGGGCCGACCCACGACCTGCTATTCAGACCCGGAGAGGGGGTGAATACCAATGCGGACGGACATGACACGCACGTATCCCGTCCCGCTCAAGAAGGGCTTCGACTACGCCGACGACTTCAAGATGTGGCCGGATTGGTACGTAGGGATGATCGAGATCCTCGAGCCGGAGAAAGGGGCATGGCACGCTACGGGCGATGAAGTGCGTTTCGCCTACAAGCTGCTGGGCCGCCGCCTCGAGGGGAAGGCGATTCTGGACGAGTACCGGGACACGGAGTTAGTCAAGTTCCACACCGAGATCCCCGGACTGCCGGTTGTGCACTTCGAGTACCACTACCGCCAGGCAGGGGAAGCGGCCTTCGTTCTGAAGGTGATCATGGAGACCGAGGAGCCGACCAGTTTCTTCGGCAAGGCGATCGACCGTATGCTGCTCCCGGTTGCCCTGGAGCGCGACCTGCGGCACAGCTTGGAAAACCTCGACACGATCTTCACCGCCGATCTCATCTAGCCGGGCGGTCTTCTAGGGACCCCAGGGCATGGCCGCCCTGGGGTCCGCCAATGTGCCCCCTCATTGGTGATCATCGCTCGCTCGCGGTTGCGTCTCGGTGCTCCGGCCCACTTCCTGACCACCCGGTGCTCTTGGGATTAGTCAGTTGGGGTGGAAGTGAACTGGTTCGAAAGCCCCCGCGGGGTTGTGTCGATGGTGGTTCTGACAGATCGTCGAGAACGGAGCCCCAATGTTTGCTCGCACACTTATCAGCTTGGAGTTGCCGCCGGCCGGCCCATGGCAACCGGCACCGTCATGGTGGTATCGGCTGGTCGGGTCACTCGACCACCCGATCTTTCGGCGTCCGGCCGCGTCGCATCGGCACCACCGGGGACGTCGTGGCATCCACCGGGCGAGGTGACCACGATGAGCACTGATAGCCGCTGTGGGGAATGTGGAGCTGACGGGGTGGTCATCACCCGGCGCGGGACCTACTGCGCCCGTTGCGCTCTTGCCGCCCTCCCGCCGCGCCAAGTCACCGTTCCCGCGGGCGAGAAACGAAGAGGCAGGGAGCATTCCCGCCGCCTACTCGAGCCGCGCAAACCCGAGTCGGAGGTTGCGCCAACCTCCGGTCCCAACTAGACGGGCGCGCCCGCTGGTAAGCGGCGGGCTCATGCCTCATCCCACCGGTCGGTGGCAACGATTTCCAAGGATGGTTGTCGGGGTGCAGTCCATCGGCTGTAGCATGCTGACCACATTGGGGGTCTTTGGATATGGGTGTTTGGCGGCAGAATCTCCACTAATAGCATGGCGGATCGCTGCCGATGGATGATCTATGAGTTCCGGTTCTGTCGCGACCGGTCCGGTCGAATTCCGGGCGTTGGCGCCGACCTTTCACACGGTGCGGGCCTTCACGGTGGCGTCGACGGCAGCCGCTTTGGCGGTGTTCGGTGCCGCGTGGGATCCGCTGCTGGTGGGGCCGCTGCTGGTGCTGGCGGTGGTCGGGTTGGCGGATGCGGTGCTTCGGCGACACCGGCCGGAGGTTTCGCCTAGACCGCGTTTGTTGGTGGAAGCGTTCATTATCGTCCTCACCGTGTTGCTGATCGGTGGGCCGGCGATGGTGGCGGCTCCTATGGCGTATTTGCTGACCGCGGCCCTGTTGATCTTGCCGTTGCGTAGAGCGCTGTTGGTGGTGTCGTTCTTCACGGCCTGCGTGGTGGCGGTGTTCTTCTCGTCGATTCCTGCCGCCGATCCCGAGACGCGACCATGGTTGGGGTTGGGGGCGGTGCTGGTGTTCCTGGCCGCTTTAGCGGTGTTGCTGGTCGCGGCGCTTCGAGCCAATCACCAGCTGCGCACCCGGGAGAGGGCTCTGCTCGAGGAAGCTCGGGCGGCTAACCGGGCCAAGAGCGAGCTGCTGGCGAATGTCAGCCACGAACTGCGAACCCCTTTGGCCGGTGTGATGGGATTCGCCCAACTGCTGCGCGACGATACCGGACTGCTCACCGAAGCCGACCGCACCGAGGCGATTCGTTTGATCGCCGAGCAGTCCTTTGACCTGGCAGGGCTCATCGATGATCTACTGATCGCCGCCCGGTACGAGATCGGAGAACTCTCCGTGAGCGCGGTTGCTACCTGTCTGCGAGCCCAAGCCGCCCAGGTAGTGGAGAACTGGGACCACCGAACTGCCGCCCCCATTACCTTGGAGGGCGAGATACAGCCGGCGTTGGCCGACCCGTCCCGAGTCCGTCAGATCCTCCGTAACCTGATATCCAACGCCGTCCGCTACGGCGGTCCCCAGATTCGCGTGCTGCTCACCAGTAGCGAGACCACCGCCAGCGTCGAGGTACACGACAACGGCACAGGGATCCCTCCCGAAGCGAGAAGCCAGATCTTTTGTGCCTACTACCGGGTACCCACCGACCAGCATCACCCCGCCTCGATCGGTCTCGGACTAGCCGTCTCCCGGGATTTGGCACGCCTCATGGGAGGTGACCTCACTTACCGCCACCAGGACGGCGAGAGCATCTTCGAACTGCAACTCCCTGTGGCCGAGCCCCGGACAATCGAACCGCCAATCGAACAACCTTCACTAGCCGGCCGGTTGGAATCGAGCTGACCGCACGGGATGACAACCCTTCGATTTCCTCTGTGCGACGGGGGTCTCTCCTTCACGGGTTTGGTGTGACCCCGCTCATCGTCCCGGTGGCGGTTGCCGGGTGGGCCGTCCGAGGTTTGTATCCGTCGCGGCGATCTTCCGGTCGAGTGATCGTTCGAATCTGAGTGCAATCAACCTCAGACAGCGCGTTCTTTCGCCCGATCGTCGGGTGCAGGCGAGACGACGGCATCAGCAATAGCCGGTACCATCGGGTTGGCAGTTGTATGGGGGTGTCATGGTGGGTGTGGTCGAGCCGGAGCTCGTGGGAAAAACGTTCGACGATTTCCTCTTCCGACCTCAAAAAGGTGTGGCCTTGTCACGTCGGGAGCTGCGGTTGACTTCCCCCCTCACCCGGCATCTCAACCTCGAACTGCCGGTGATCTCAGCCAATATGGACAGCGTCACCGGCGGCGCCATGGCGAAGGCGATGGCATTGGAGGGAGGTATCGGTTTCGTTCACCGGGCGATGGCCATCGAAGCGCAGGCCGATGAGGTGCGTCGTGTCAAGCGCAGTTACGGCTATGTGGTCGAGCAGCCC
>DATEVB010000095.1:0-4277 GCA_035282865.1 Acidimicrobiia bacterium
GGGCGATGGGGGGATGTGATGCCGATCGCCCTTCGCATACGGGAGCCACATGTGAAACTGTGGGAGCCGAGTGGGGGCGCCAGCTCGATCAGCGCGTAGTCGCAATCTTGGACGGGCCTACATCCGTAGGCGATCAGAGCCGGAGCTCGCTGCTGTTGGACGCGGAGACGCTCACCTCCCAACTGGCCAACAAGCACATGCGCGACAACGCCATCCTCCGGAGCTGTGACCCCCCAGCGCTTCTTGACCGCCGGCGAGGCGGAGTTTTCGGACCGGATCCGCAACGAGGTGGGGACCATCATGTTCGAAGGCTCACCGGTCGTTGACTACGACGAATGGCGTCAGCGACTCGCCGGACTGGTTGCCCGGATCCTCGCCGACCCCGATCTCCCCTATGCGCCCATCGGCTGACTCATCCACCGACCACGTGGCGCATTTCGGAAAACGGCAGATCGCGTTCCAGAGGCCGACCCCCCTGCCGGCTGGCCTCCCACGTCAGCCGCTTGCATGGAAGTTATCAACCAATTCCACCGAGGGCCGGGACCCCAGCTTAGATCGTCTGCGACGCAGGGCCGTGGCCGGCTCAACCGCTAGCCCAGAACTCTGACAAACCGGTAGTGCGGCCCGGTTCCGGGTGTGATGAACTCCTCGCCGACGGCCCGGAACGAGAGGCGTTCGTAGAACGGCCTGGCGGGTGTCCGTCCATTGCACCAGACGGCTGTCGCACCACGTTCCATCAAGAGGGCGATGCCGTAGTCGGCTAACTTGGCGCCGATGCCCTGATTGCGGACCGCCGGCAGGGTGACCATCCCCTGCAGCTGGTACACCCTGGTGCCGACCTCCCCTTGCTCGGTCCGGGGTAGGAACGACACCACCCCCACCAATTCGTCTCCGCCCCCCAGGTCGGCAAATGCCCCAAGATGGATGGCCGCGGGGGGGTCATCTCCGTTGTAGCGGGATCCGGCCGCCGGCAGAGTCGGTCGGAGGAGATAGCGGCGCATCGGGAATGCTTCCCCTGCGGAGATCGAACGTATGGTCGGGTGGATCACTCCCTCATTGTCACCGACTCCCGGGCCCGGGGCCAGTCACCGCCAGCCTGCCCGGGTTCAACCGGGTGGTGCTGGCAGGGGCGAGGTGCCGCTCACGTGCGCAGCCGCCCGTGGCGGCGTCCCAGGAGGTACGTAGCGATGGCCAGACCGACCGCCCCGGTCACCGCGGTGGTGGTCCGGATGACCTGTTTGGCTTTGCGGCTGAATACAACGACGGGCCATCCACGGAGGTACGCCAGCTCCTGCAGGGCTCGATCCGGGTTGACGGCAACCGGATGTCCGACCATCTCCAGGAACGGGAGGTCACCGGCGGAGTCGCTGTACGCGTAGGAGAGGCGGAGGTCGTAGCCCCGCTCCTCGGCGAGCTTCTTGACGGCCTGCGCCTTACCCTCGCCGTAGCAGAAGGGCTCGGCCAACCGGCCCGTATAGACCCCATCGATGACCTCGGCGACGGTGCCGATCCCTCCGGTCATACCCATGGCACGGGCCAGGTCCTCGACGATTTCGATGGGAGAGGCGGAGACGATGAAGGTATCCCGGCTCGCGTCGTGGTGCAGGTCGATCAAACCGCGCGACTCGAGGCGGACATCCTTGAGGAGGCGGGGAATGACCTGATCCCCGAGCGCTCGCAACTCCGTGATGGTTGAACCGGCGATGGCTCCGAGGATGCGATCCCGAACGGCTGCCGTCTTCTCATCGGAGGCTCCCGCCACCCGGAAGCCGATCGCATTGCGGGCATCGTCGATGAGATCGTTGGTCGGCACAAAACCGGATCGCCACGCCGCCATCGCGAACACGAACACCGACGATCCGCTGATCAGCGTGCGGTCGAGATCGAAGAAAGCTGCTGCAGCATCGGTCAAGCGCCCCACCCGGTCGTCGCCGACACCGTACCAGACGGATCCATCGACCGGCCGACCCATGATCAACCGGCCGCCGGCGCGGCGGCTACGCTGACAAGTATGGCCGCAGAAGAAGAACGGATTGCTCTGTTCCTGGATTATGAGAACCTGGCGATCGGAGCGCGAGACAACCTGGCCGGTTTCCAATTCGACCTGAAGCCGATCGCCGACGCTCTCGCCGAACGCGGCCGGGTGGTCGTCCGGCGGGCCTATGCGGATTGGTCGTACTTTGGCGACGATCGTCAGCGGCTGACCCATCACCACGTCGAACTGATCGAGATCCCCCAGCGAATGGGACCGGGCCGCAAGAACGCGGCAGATATCAAGATGGCCGTCGATGCGCTGGAAATGGCCTTCGAGCGCGACTACATCACCACGTTCGTGATCGGCACCGGCGACAGCGATTTCACGCCTCTGGTCCACAAGCTGAGGGAACTCAATCGCCGCGTCATCGGCGTGGGCATCAAGAGCTCAACGTCGGCACTGTTACCCCCAGCCTGTGACGAGTTCTTGTTCTACGACAGCCTGGAGGGCGTTGACCTTCCTCGTCGCCACAAACGGCGTGAGCGATCCGCCGAACCGGCCCCCGAAGCCGGTCCGGAGACTCCCGGCGAGCCCGCCGCGGCTTCGCTGGATGATCTGGCGGCGCTGGTCACCCAAACCCTGGCCGGCTTGCAGAGGACGAGCGGGGGCGCGGTGCTCGCTTCGTCGGTCAAACGGGCCATGCTGCGAAAGGACCCGACGTTCAGCGAACCAGACTACGGGTTTCGTGCATTCGGCGAGCTGCTTCGCCACCTCGAGGAGCGGAAGGTAATCGAACTCGCTGAGGGCTCCGCCAAGGGCGACCCGGAAGTGGGGTTCCCTTCCGAGGGACGAGAAGAAGACGCCGCTTTCGCACTGCTGCGCCAGGTGGTAGCCGACCTCGAGAAGGGGAACGGCCTGCCGCTCATGTCCGGGCTCAAGAACCAGCTTCGCAAACGGCAGCCGGATTTTTCGGAGAAGCGTTACGGCTTCGGAGGCTTCCTGCAATTCTGCAAGGCCGCGCGGGCTCGCGGTTTGATCGAGTTCGATTGGGACGACGACGCCGGAGACTACGTCCTGAAGAGTGCCGGCGATACCTAGTGGTCGGCACCTGGGGGGCGGGTCGTTGGGCAAGTGTGTGCCGGCACCGAGCACATCGCCAACCGTCGGCTGGGAGCAGAGGCGAGTATTTCCCCCCAGACGCGGAAACCCCCCCAGAGGGAGGTTGATGGTTGGGGAGTCTCCGCCGGTCCGGTCGCCAGTAACGGTCGGCCCGACCGCGTTACATGCGAAGAATCGCACTTTGGGTCTGGCCGGCATAGAGCCGAACGGCCCTAAATGATGCATCCAATGCCCGTATGGATGGAAGGCCGTTCATCGACTTTCACGGTGTCGCCGAAGAGCAGCCGGGAGCAACGGTACACCAACACCGGCACACGCCCCCCAACGATGGTCACGCATTGAGCAGGCCACCCAATCCGAGCTGCCACAAGGGAACCATGAACCGGTTGAGCAGCCGGAACGCTCGGCGCAATACGTCGTCGTGGCGAATATGAAAGGACCCTTCGCCCGTGGGCGAAGGGTCCGTCGTGGCCGCCAGTATCGGTGGCCGCTCATCGGGCCGGATCAATAACGATCGCGGCCGCCACCGCCACCGCCGTAGCCGCCACCGCCACCGCCGTAGCCACCGCCGCCACCTCCGGAGCGAGGCTGACGTGGGCGAGCTTCGTTGGCGGTCAGCTTGCGTCCGCCGAGGTCCATGCCCTCCAGCTCCTGGATCGCCTTCCGGGCCTCTTCGTCGGATGGCATTTCAACGAAACCAAAACCACGCGAGCGGTTGGTTGCCCGGTCCATGATCACGTTGGCCGACGTGACAACGCCGTGCGGCTCGAACAGACGCTCGAGGTCCTCCGAAGAGTACGACCACGGCAGGTTTCCTACATAGATGTTCATCTTTCGACCTTCCTATCAACACTTACCATCTCGAGGCCGATCTCTTGAGAGCAAACCGCGAGCGTTCCGATTTCATCACATGGGCAGTTTTCGTCTTCGACCACGCATCCGGTTCCCCGGTGCGCTCTTGCCATCAAACACTCCTTTCCCGACGCCGGATGCCGGAAAGCCTCGTAGCTTCACTCGCCTCGAAATCCGGACGCGAGCCGCGGGCAGCCAACGAGGATTTCAAAGGAGGAGGAAGAATCAACTTTCGGAACCTGTCTCACCGGGCGGCATCGGTCTACCGCCATACACAGAGTGTAGGCGAAAGATGAACATGCTGCCGGTTCGCAGCCCTATGACCGACCTG
>DATEVB010000096.1:0-8167 GCA_035282865.1 Acidimicrobiia bacterium
CCGCTCCGCCCAGATCCGGCGCCGGATACCCGGACGCATATCCCTGCCCGGGTCGAGCAATGAAGTGGTGAAGCCGGCGAGCGGTGAGATGCCCGGCGCGGTGGTGGCTCTGACCTGGCTGCGGCGGGGACGCCCCCCCGAGGGGGCGGGTTATCTGTCGAGGAGGTGTCAATTCCCTTGGCGTGGTGAGCTTCGGACGGGGAATGACAGGGACTCTTGACATTCTCTAGATGGTTGGCTCCAATGGCTTCGACCATCCAGAACCGAAGAAGCGCAGGCGCTCCACAGGCGTGGGCACGGTTAGGGTTTTGCGTAAAGAGGCACCACTGAACCGCTCGACGACCGCTGCTCGGGACCATCGCTCCTTATTCGTGGTGCTACTCGTCGTCATATCGATGCTGCTCGGCAACGCCGCACTGGCCTACGACGGCGGGCTTGTGAACCCAACGGAGAGCCCGACCGTGAGTGATCGAACAGGTCGCCCTACCACCGAGCAAGGCCTGCCGGCGCTCGCCAACTCCGAGCTTCGGAACCTCGCCGAGAGGTTCGATCGGAAGGAACCACTGAGCTTCGGAGGAATCGTGCGCGATGACCGGGTGCTCGTTCTCATCGAACACGAACTCCCCGGGGCGGAAGTCGACGCCGCGCTCGACAACGTCGGTGCAACCCGCAGGACACGTATCGGAGCCTCGTTTGTCGAAGCGTTCGTTCCGATCGCCCGCCTGAAAGCACTCCAGACCCATCCCGGGGTCCGCTATGTGAGGCCGGCTCCGCTTGCGTCGCCTCCACCGGCCGAGTCGCTCGGTGCCATCCCCCTATCTGTCGACGGCAGCGAAGTTGCCAAGACCGGGGCGGCCGCCTGGCACTCGGTCGGCATCGACGGCTCAGGCGTCAAGATCGGGATCATCGATGATTTCGATCAGACCGTCTGGAATGGAGCTCAAGCGAATGGCGACGTGCCGGCGCCGGCCGGGGTCTACTGCATCCAACTGGGGGCTACCTGCAACATCTGGTCCACAACGCCCGGCGCGACTCACGGGACGGCGGTAGCAGAGATCGTTCACGAGATGGCTCCCGGCGCATCCCTCTTCCTAGCCAACGAACTATCGCTTGGTGACCTATACAACGTCGTGGACTATTTCGCGGCTCAGGGCGTTCAGATCATCAACTACTCGGCGACGAGGGTTTACGACGGGCCCGGGGATGGAACGGGCCCTTCCGACGACGTGATCGACCATGCGACTTCAAAGGGTATTGCCTGGGTCAATGCGGCCGGCAATAGCGGCGGTGGAGGCTACTGGCGCGGTGAATGGACAGATGCAGACGCCGACAACTGGCTCGAGTTCTCGGCCGGCGACGAGGTCATGGGGTTCTTATGCGGATGGGCCTTCGGGTTGCGCTGGGATGACTGGCACGTCGGCAACCCAACCGACTACGACATCTACATCTGGGACGACATAGCGGACGTGGGGAACTTTGCCGCCCTAAAGGGTGGCAGCGAGAATCTCCAAACGGCAGGCGCTCCGCCCGTCGAGAACTTCTCAGTCGGTTGTTCGGGGGATGCGGACGCCGACTACCTCAAGATCCGACTCCGGGATACGGGCGATGGCGTGTCCGGCGATGTCCTGGAGCTTGCCATCAACAGCCTTCTCGAGTACTGGCAGAACCCGTACTCAGCAGCCATCCCATTGGGCGACACCGCCAACCCGGGCGCAGTATCCGTCGGAGCCGTCGATCCACCGGGCGGGGCCTCGGTTGCTTCATACAGCTCCCGGGGGCCGACCAACGATGGCAGGACCAAACCGGACCTGTCCGCCCCAGCGGGTATGAGGACCCTCAGCTTCGGCACGTTCTCCGGAACAAGTGCCGCGGCACCGGTGGTGGCAGGCGGCGCGGCTCTCCTCTTCGACGCCGGACTCGTTGCGAATCCGGTGCAACTGAAGACGTACCTGCTCGGCAATGCCGTTGTCGATCGAGGCTCCGCCGGACCGGACAATGCTTACGGCGCCGGTGAGCTCTACCTCGGCATTCCACCCAGCCAAGGGCCGGTAGGGGTGGATGATGCGTATAACGCTACGAAGGACACCCGGTTGGTGGTGTTGCCGGCGGCCGGGGTGTTGTCCAATGACGCGGATCCGAACGGCGATCCGTTGACGGTGCCGGCCTCAGATGTGGTGTCCGCCGAGGGTGGAACCGTGGCGGTGGCCGCTAATGGATCGTTCACCTATGACCCACCGGCCGACTTCACCGGAACCGACACTTTCGCCTACACGGTGTCGGATGGTGCCCTCACCGACACCGCCACCGTAACCATCACCGTCTCGGCGCTTCCTCCTCCCCCCGTTGGTGGCGGAGGGGGGGCACTGCCGCCACAACCACCGTTACCGACCCCGACAGAGGCTTGTCCCGAGAACCTTCCCGTCACCGGGTTCTTGGACCTCAGCGGCTACTCAGTTGAGGCGATCAACGCCGTCAACTGTCTGGTGGCCTACGAGGTTTCGTTGGGAACCAGCCCGACGAGTTTCTCTCCGGAGGTTCCGGTAACGCGGTGGCAGATGGCCCTTTTCTTGAGCCGGCAGATCACGGCCCACGGTGTCGACCTACCTCCGGCGGCGGGGCAAGGGTTCGCAGACATCCTCGGCCTGGTCCCCATGACACAAGAAGCCATCAACCAACTCGCCGCGCTCGGCATCACGAAGGGAACAACTGAGACGACCTTCGATCCCCATAGCTCCGTCACGAGATGGCAGATGGCGTTGTTCCTAACTCGCATTGCCAACCTGGTCGAGGTCCCACTGGCGGACTCCCCGGCGAGTCAATTCCTCGATATCGGCGGCTACTCGCCCGACACTCAAAGGGCGATCAGCCAACTGGCGGAGGCCGGCATTGCCAAGGGAACCAGCCCCACGACATTCGACCCGGAGTCGAGCGTGCTGCGGTGGCAGATGGCGTTGTTCCTCACGCGAGTGTTGCAGGCCGGTGGTGTGACACCGCAGTAACGCACAGCGTCCCCCGGGGACGCCAACTTGGATCGCACACGAGTATGCCCCCGGAGGGTCTTCCACCGGCCGGCGCGCCACTTTGCCAGGCCGGCGTGTTCCGTCAGCCCCCACTGGGCGGGGCCGGTCAGCAGGTGACGTGCAGGATGGCGTAGACGTCACGCTTGTCGATGGAGCCAAGCAGCCGGCAGGCCTCTGAGGTGGGCAAGGCGATCAACTCCACCCCCCGGACCCTGGCCTCCTCCCACACCTCGGGCATGACCGGAAGTTGTCCACTTGCTCCGGTACCCACCACCAGTCTTAGCCCCGACCAGGGGATGTCCTCATCGGGAGACAGCGGCGTGTGGCCGTACCGGTCCCGGTAGGCCTTGGATGGTCCCTTCTTGCGGCGGCGTGCACGACCCGCCTCCACCACCACGTCGTGTTCGAAGCGCTTGCCATCGACGACGATGACGCCAAAACCCGGATAATCAACGTCCACGCTCGAACCATACGCCCAACAAGGCTCCACTCGCATAGATCACCGCGCCGGGATCAACCGCGTCGGTTTTTGAGGATCCGATCCACCAACACGACCGGGTACTGATGGAACCTGGCCGAACGCCGTTTCGAATGGTCTCGCCTGAATGGGTCCCGCCGGGTCAGGCGTCCAGGGTTCTCTCGTTTCGGCTCGAGTTGACTTGGGTCTGGCCTTGTGCTCTACCGCGGCAGAAGTAGGCGAGCGGGCCGACGAAGTTGACCAGGGTGACGATCCGCCATAGCCACTTCGGGCCTCGCACCTGCTCTGCCGGCCTCCTCGAAAGATCACGTTGGGCAAGTGCCAGGAGGGTGATTTGCAGCACTGCTCCGCCCACGGCGAGTGCCCGCTGGTTTGGGGTGAGGTCCTTCCATCTCTTTTTCGAAGGCTGCATGTCGGTTGTCCTCCTTGGTCGATTCTCATCCTCGCGCAGCCACTAGTGCGGTGCCAGAGCAAAGAGACTCTTCCGGCGACGACGGGATGGGCAGACAGGCAGGGCGAGCCGTATGCCGACCGCCCATGAAACCCCTATCTCACGCACGGAGCGCTGTTTGACGACGGCATGGTCGGGTCCGTGCCCGGCTGTCGGACGACCCACCGTTCGTCCCCAGCCCTGCTCCCTTCCAGAGCAGTACTGTGCGAGGATACGGTGAACCCCGACCGGTGGCATGAGTGCCGTCCTCGGGACCGCACCCGCGGAAGAAGACGACCATCTGTCAGTACAACACGGACTTGTGAGGAGCCTCAGTGACCACACCAACTTCGCAGCCTCGCCTCTGGAATCCTTTCCCGGCTCGGCCTGAGCGCTCAGCACGCCGGACCCGCCTGGCGGCGGTGCTGGCCGTTGTGACGCTGCTGGCGGCTGCGTGCTCGGCGGATGGCGGCACAACTGCGACGACGGCTCCGCCCGATACGACGACGACCACCACTCCGCCCGGCTCGACAACGACGACGGCAGCTTCACCCGATTCGACCACGACTACCAGCCCAACCACCAGCGCTCCGGCCACAACAACCCCGGTCCCGGACACGAACTCACTGGCCGAAGGATCCGGCTGCACCCCGGGCACGACCGACCGTTTTCCGGACGGCGAATGGTTTGGATACGTCGAGGACGCCGCCCCCACCGAGCTGGATTTCGACCTGGCATGCTGGTTCACGGGGGAGGGCGCCGCCCGGGCTGCCGAGGAAGACGGTGAGGAATCCCCGCCGCCCAATGACTACTACGTCCGCAACGCCAACACGGCGATCCGCACACTGACCGTTGGAGCCGGTGCCGGTGTGACCTGGATGCCCAATCCCGGCGACCCGACCACCGAGGAGACGGTGGCGTACTCCGATTGGCTGAACGAGCGGACCGTCCGCAGCTACCAACCCGGCGCGTGGCTCACGATCTCCGACGGCGCCATCGTTGAGATCCGGGAGCAGTACGTGCCCTGATCGGCGCCCACCCCGGGGTCAGCGCCACCGGGGTTGGCGGGGGCGAGGCAGGTCCTGCATCCTCGCCTGCGTACTACGAGCGACCCGCTCGCGTGACGAGCTTGACCGCTTCAACGACAATGGCGACGACGATCCCCACCATGCCCAGGATGAGCAACACCCGGGTCACGGTCGCCCAGTCGATTTCGTAGGCCGAGAAGTCGAAGGGGAAGATCCGGTACATGCGCACGGTTGCCGCCATGCTGATGCCGAGCAACCCGATCTGGGAGAGGGACTTGAACCAGTCGGGGTCGAAGAAGAGGTAGATGAGGTTAACGACGATGGTGGCCACCAGGGAGACGCGGACGATCGGTACGACTCGATCAAAGTCGTTCGTGAGGAACGGCAGTAGGTCCCACTCCAGCAGGTTGTTGACAACGAACAGCAAGGCGGCGTTGACCACCGCCGCGGCCGCGTAGCCGAACCTCCGGCCGGTGGGCGAGGGCTTGGTCCCGGGTGAGGCTTCAACGGTCAACTTGATCCCTTTCCGTCTCCTGCTGAGAGTATTCGACCCGGCCGCGTTTCTGCCAGGGCCGAAAGTCGATTTGATCGACTCCGCCGGCCGGCCTCAGACTTGTTCTCGCCACCTCCTCGGATCGACGGGGCGGAGCCGGCGGGTGACCGACGGCCCCAGGCCCGGCGGTACCGCCACCATACGCCCGGGGCCGAGGCCCGTTCGAGGTCCGGCTAATCGGCGGGGCGGAAGGCCACCATCGGCAATGCTGCCAGAAGATCGACCGGGTCGGAGAAAGAGCCCTTCTCGACTGCTCCGATTGCTGCCAGCACTCTCGGCGCGGCGCGCGCTTCCAGCGGATGTTCTCGACAAAACCGGGCGGCAGCCCGCCTTGCCTCGCCTGCATTCAGGAACCGCTGCTCAGGTACATACTCCAAGCGGCCGGTCCGGATCCGTAGGGCAGGCTCGGCCTCCAGGTTCCGGTACCAGTCGGCTTTCGGCCCGTACGCCGAGGCGACCACACTCTCCCGGCGAGCCGGGTCGAAAAAGGCAACTTCGAGGACGGTCTGACGCGGTAGACCTGTCTTCCGGCCACGGTGGGTAACGACCAGGAACCGTTTGCCGAGCAGCCACCCCAGCCGTTTCCGGTACAGCCAGGCAGGGGCATCGAAAATCAACTTCAGAAAGGGAGAGGGCCGACTCATGCTGATCCCTCGCTGGTGACCGTCGTGAGGCTACCGGATCCGTCCAGCACACCGGGGCGCCATCGACCACCACTGTCTTGGAGCGGCCCCCGGCGGGTCCTACAAGGAGATCGTTGCGACCGCCGGTTCGGTGAGGCTCCCGAGTAGCGTATCTGCTGGTGCCGCTGAAGAACCTGACCACCGGTTCGCTTCGTCGGTAGTCTCGGGCGGACCTGATTCCTGAGCCGGTCGAGGGAATTTGGTGCCGGCCCGCAACGGGAGGACCTGATGGGGAATCTGACCTTGACCTCGCGAACCGAATCCGCACCCGACCGGGTTGCCATCGTCGCAAGTGAGGGCAGCTTCACGTATGGTGACCTGGCCGCCGCCGTCGCTACGGTGGCCGGGGCACTGCTCGAAGGCCGTCGCCGGCTCAACGAGGAGCGGGTGGCGCTGCTCATCCCACCGGGATTCCGCTATGTGGCGGCGCAGTGGGGTACCTGGGCCGCCGGCGGTGTCTCTGTACCACTGTGTATCTCGCACCCGGCTCCCGAGCTCGAGTACGTGATCAAAGACTCGGACGCCTCGGCCATCGTTGCGTCGAAGGAGTACCACCCGATAGTCGCACCGATTGCCCGCGCCGGGGGAATCCCGCTCCGCGACGCCGACGACCTCGTGTTCGCAGCCGGCGGGAAGGTCGACGTTCCCAAGCTCGATGACACTGGCCGGGCGCTGATCCTCTACACCAGCGGATCCACCGGAAGACCGAAAGGGGTGGTGTGGACCCACGGCAACCTCGAGGCCCAGCTTCGCAGTCTGAGCGAAGCGTGGGAGTGGAGCCGGGACGACCGGGCCCTGATGGTCCTGCCGTTGCACCACGTTCATGGGCTCGTCAACGTCCTCACCTGTGCCCTGTGGAACACGGCCGCCTGTGAAGTGCTTCCCAGGTTCGACGCGATTACCACCTGGGACCGTCTGACTGCTGGAGAGATCACGGTGCTCATGGCCGTACCCACCATCTACCGTCGGTTGATAGAGGCGTGGAATCAAGCCGACGGGTCGGCCCGCGCCGACATGTCCCGGGCCCTGGCCACCCTGCGGCTCATGGTCTCCGGCTCGGCCGCGCTCCCGGTTCCCATGTTGGACCGGTGGCGCGAGATCAGCGGCCAGACCCTGCTCGAACGTTACGGGATGACCGAGACCGGCATGGTGCTGTCCAACCTGTATCGAGGGGTGAGGATTCCCGGGTCGGTCGGTACCCCGCTGCCGTCGGTCGAAGTCCGCCTCGTTGACGACGACGGAGGCCCGGTAGGTCAGGGTGTCGACGGGGAGATCGAGGTCAAGGGTCCCAGCGTGTTCAGGGAGTACTGGGGGCGCCCCGATGCCACCGTCGAAGCCTTCAGGGATGGCTGGTTCCGAACCGGCGACGTTGCGGTTGTAGACGACGGTGTCTACCGGATCCTGGGACGGCAAAGCGTCGACATCATCAAGACCGGAGGCGAGAAGGTCTCGGCCCTGGAAATCGAAGATGTACTCCGAGGTCATGCAGCCATTCGAGATTGCGCGGTCATCGGCATCGAGGACACCGAGTGGGGAGAACGAGTGGCGGTGGCGGCGGTCCCGGCCGACGACACAATCCTCGACCTCGAAGAACTGCGGGCCTTTGCACGACAACGTCTCGCTCCCTACAAGCTGCCGCGCGAGCTCCTCGTCCTCGACGATCTCCCGCACAACGCCCTCGGCAAGGTCGTCAAACCCCGCCTCAGAGAGTTGTTCGCCTCGGCCACAACACAGCAGCTATGACCCCATCGAAAGGCCCGTGCTCGCCGGCCCCCTAGGCAACTGAACGACACAGATCTCAGGATCCACACCCGCCTCCGGTCCGGCCCGATCCCCGCCCCCGGCCGCCTTGGCTGCGGCGATCCGGCCGACCGGGCCGCTCCGATCCGACCCGCCCATCGGGCTCGAACCGTGCCGGCGACCGAGGACCTGATCGACCAGCTGGACAATGCACCCATCAAACCGCGGACCCGCC
>DATEVB010000097.1:0-2338 GCA_035282865.1 Acidimicrobiia bacterium
TCAATACGCCCGTATTCATTGAGATATCTGGCGATCCGCTCGAAGCTCCACAACCCTAGGGCCGCGGCTGGGCCGTGACTGGGCCGCGTGAGCGACAGGCCGCGAGAGCGTGGCCCCGAGCCACGCCGAGAGCCTCCGCCAGGTTCACCAAGAACGACTGCGCCCGTTTGAGATCGTTGGGTCCTGCCATCACGCCTCCCTGCCAACGTCGTACGCTCCGGCCAAGAAACTGCGCCGTCTCCCCTGACCTCCGCAACCTGAAGACCTGACCCGAAGGCGGCCGGACTGTCGAAAGGTTGGTGCGGTTCGGTTCATTGCAGGCTGAACGGCGGGTATTCGTCGGTTACGAGCAAAGACATGTAAGCGCCCACTCGAAGGCCCCATCGGCCAACACCGACTACGTAGTCGAAGAGGGCCCGCGGGTAGCGCCCGGTGAAGAGGATGGCGAACCAAGCGATAACCCAGACGACTATGCCGATGACGGCCAGCACGGCAAGGACGATGTAGTGCGGGAGGGCCAGCAGCCACTTCACCAACGGCAGCCAGCGATTGAGGTCATGCTCGACGTCCGGGTAGTCGATCTCCAGATGCACCGATTGCTCGTCAACGGTCGACGGGTACCGATCGGTGAGCAGGAAGAAGTAGGCACCGACCCTGGCTCCGAAACGGGTCAGTTCTCGAGCGAAGTCGAACCACCAGCGCGGGTACCGCTGCCGGAACACGATCATCAGCATCGTCGCGAGGAAGAGCCCGCCGGTGATTCCCCCACCGGTCCTCTCGATCTTTTCGCCGGTTTCGGCCACGGTCTCGTTCCCGGTTGCGGTGAGCAGGGCCAGAATGATGCCGATGGGGATGATCCAGATCAGCCGGAAGAAGGTTGTGAACCGGTCCAGTTGCTCGGGGTAGTCGATTTCGAGCCGAGCGGCGTATGGCTCGGACGGTGTGACCACGGTATGCCTCCTTATGCTGTGGCATGCTCAACCCTACCGGTCCGGTCCGCCCGCTTTGATCGAACCGGCGGTGGACGCCACCCGGGGCGGCGGTTTGAGGGTGTCATCTTACGGATGTAGCTCATGGCCGTGATGCTGAGTTCGAGGACCTGGGTTAACTCACCAGGCAACCCGACCCAACGGATGGGCGCGCCAAACTGATCATGCTCACCCCTGTGGGGATGGACGTAATCGAGGCAGGAACAGAAACCATCGTCGGGCTCGAAAGCCGGATAGCTGAGATCCCGGGCGAGGACGGACACGAACAATTGAGAGAGATGCTGACCAAGCTCGTGGCTGAAGGTGGAGATCTGGTTCATCGACCGACAAGCCGCAAATCATCGCTCGATGAATTGCCGCGGCTCCCCGAGAGCCGGCCAGCGTTGTGCGGCCGAGACGCCGGCTACGCGACGGCCCGAACACGGCCCCGAACGTCTAGCCGGGGAGCGCAGATTGCCGCCGGTTATGCGCGGGAGCCGCCCCGATTGAGTTCGATCGCTCCCGCGGAGACGAGGTCTTCTTTCCACCGGTCGACCAAGTCTTTGTCCTGGTAGGGATTCCGGTCGAGCCACTCCGCGATGTCTACGCTGGGGTAGCGTTCTCGGATCAACTCGACAGTCGCCCGGGCTCGTCGGTCCAACCCCAACTCCACCTGGGAGGCGGTCAGGACGAGGAGCGCCTCAAGATTGTGTGGTTGATGTTCAAGGACCATCTCGGCCACAGACGCCGCCTGTTCGACTCTGCGACCCATGAAGAGTGAACATGCCTTGACTGTGGGATACCACGGCTTGTTGACTGCGGTCAGACGCATCGCAACATCAGTGAGGTCGATCGCCTTCTCCCACTGACCGAGGTAACGCCGGACGCTCCCCTCCAGGCCAAAGGTGACGTCGCAGGTGGGCCTGACGATCTCCACCTTCTCAATTGCCTCCAGCGCTTCGTCACCCCGACCCTGTGACATCAGGACGGCTGCTTCGACTGTCTGGGCCATCCCCGTCGGATCACCCAATTCGAGTCCGACCCGGGCCTGGTCCCGCGCCTTCAGCAACGTCTCATCCGGATGGCGGACCCACCCGCTGCTTACGCCCATCCAATTCGCAAAAGCGGAAAGCACGTGTCCATAAGGCTGATCCGGATGTGAAAGGGCGACCTGGCCAAAGAGGTCCAAAGCGCGAGACCAACCCTCGAAGGTGCCGGTCGTCAGGTGATACCAACCGAGGTATATCTGCTCTATCGCTTCCGGGTCGTCCAGGTCCGCGTAAAGGCCGGCGGGCTCCCCGACGATCAATTCGACTTCGATAGCGCGAGCAACCTCGTCGGCAAGTTCATCTGATAGCGCGAATAGATCA
>DATEVB010000098.1:0-6956 GCA_035282865.1 Acidimicrobiia bacterium
CACCGGTCCAGGACCACCCCGGGGTCGCCAACCGCTATGGGCGTGTGATGCGGCCCGCAACGCTGGCAATCCTCCGCCGCGTGTTCCACCAGATGAACCGGGGGATGGTGCTGCTCTGGAGACTCGGACTGGGCCGACTCGCCGGCGTGTGGCCTCGAGGATTCGGCAGGCTGATGGTCATCGAACACACGGGGCGCCGCAGCGGAGCCCGTTATCGCACACCGGTCAACTGCACTATCGCCGGCAACGACCTCTACTGCATCGCTGCCTTCGGGGAGCGAACCGATTGGTATCGGAACCTGCTGGTGGAACCTCACACCGCCGTGTGGCTCCCCGATGGACGATGGGAGGCCAACGCGACAGACGTCTCTGATGATCCGCAGCGGCTCGAGCTGATGCGTAGGGTGCTCCTCGACTCCGGATTCGCCGCGCCGTTGTTCGGACTGCACCCACGTCGTCTCGGCGATGACGACCTGGCCGAGGTCACCGAGACCTATCGCTTGGTTCGGATCCAGCCGTTGCGACCGTACCCGACCCGTGTCGGACCCGGCGACCTGTCGTGGATCTGGCTGCTCGTGGCTGTGGCGGTGGCGTTCGGGCTGCGCCATCGAACGGAAAACACACGGTAGGCCCGGTGAGGATCGAACTCATGACCTTGGGAAAAGTCTTTTCCCGAGGGTCCAGGCGTCAATGGGCTGATTCGCGAATCCCCATTTGAACACTGCGGTTGTGGCTTGCAGCAGGTCGCGTTGTTTCGCGTCGTTCTCGGTTCTCCCGCGGCCCAGGTGTGTGAGTGATGTGTCGCGTGAATCAGTCGTTCATCTCGGCGGCGGAACACCTCGTCTGCGTGAATGGGCGATCCTGCCTAGAAGCGAATCCCTTTCCATGCCTATCCGTCCGGTATAGCATGTGTGCTATGTCGTGGGGTGAGGTAGAACTCGAGCCGGAGGTTCGGGATTGGTCCTCTCCCTCGACGAGGGTGACGTACTGGATTGCCCCCGGTCGGGGGGTCATCCTGCTGACCGTGTTCTCGAAGACCCGGTGGCAAGAGCGGGTTGAGGTCGGCCGGGCGAAGCGAGCCATGGAGCGGTCCATGGCGAACAACACACTGCAGGTGAGGAGTGATCCAATGAGCAAGCGAACCGACTGGGAGGAACTGAAGGCATCCAAGCCACTGTCGGAAGCCGGCAGAGCGGCGTACGAGGACGAGGCGAGGATTGCCGCCTTCCGTGAGTTGGTCTTTCGGCTCCGAACCGAAGCGGAGCTCACTCAAGCCGAACTCGCCCAGCGGATGGGTACCACGCAGTCGGCCATAGCCCGCATGGAAGGCGGTGGCACCCGGCCAACCCTCGACACCCTCGAGAAACTGGCCGCTGCTGTCGGTCGGGAGCTAGTGGTCGGGGTGGGAGAGCGGTTGTCGGAGAACCCGACCATCGCCAAGCTGGTCCGACAAGGACACGCTGTCGTTTCGAGCCGAAGCTGATCGAGGGCAAGTCCCAGTCCCGCCGAAGAGCAGGCGGCGCTCAACCGTCCTGAAGGTCAACGCCGGTGGCGGTGGCAGCCTCCCGCTCATTGAGCCAGACGTCTCCGCCCACTTGAGCGGCGCACAGCGCGGCAAGTAGGACCATGGTGAGCACAGCTCCGGCCAGGCCACTGATGAGGCCGATGATCCCGGCGAGCACTCCGCCGCCGACCCGCCATTGCGCCTTGAGGCGGGAGATGGCGTTGTCCTGGCGTTCGGTTGCCACTTCGATGATGGCCATGCCGATCAATGCTCCGCCGACGCCGGCGATCAGTAACCAGCGTTCATTGGCCGGCCAATTGTGCCCGCCCGCGCCGATGACCGCGCTCTCCAGGCCAATGGCGGTGGCCATCAAACCGATGGCCAGGGGCAGGTGACCGTAGATCCACACGGTTGGTTTCCACGCCGTCTTTTGTTCTGCTCGCCTGCGCACCACGGTCCCATCGAGATTGTCGAAATAGACCCACCAGAGTCCGGCGGCGATTACCACAGACAGGACGGCGGTCACAGCGGGTCCGGCAACCCAGCCTTCATGGCCGAGCCCGGCCACCGTGGCCGCAATCGACTCGCCGAGAACCAGGATGGTGAACAACCCGAACCGTTCCGGGAGGTGGGCGACATCGAGGGGAACCTTGGCCTGGATGCGTCGGAGCCGGTAGGGCGTGTAGCCATCGATGAGCAGTCCGATCGCCCAGAGGGCATAGCGGTACGGCTCCGGGACGAACACCGAGACCAGCCAGAGGGCAGCAGCTATCGACATGCCCTGCACGTAACCGCCGACCAACTGGCGGGTTGCCGGGACGTGGCGGCGGGCCCGCAGGTACATGACGATGAGGATCACCCTGGCTCCGACGTAGGCGAGCGCGAAGCCGACCAGCGACTGGGTTTCCTTTCCTGAAATGCTGGCGGCCAGCAGCGCTATGGTGGCCATCTGCGCAACGGCCAGGATTCGCTGGCCGAGATCATCGGTGTCGTAGCGATCGGCGTAAAGGGTGAACCCGGCCCATGCCCACCACAGAGGGACGAACAGACCGGTGAACACAGCCGCTCCCCGAAGGGTGGGGTCTGCGAGCAGTCGGGCGCCCAGCCCGGAAACGGCTACCACGAAAACCAGGTCGTAGAAGAGCTCGGTCCAGGTGACCTTGCGTTCTTCTTCGGTCTCGGTTGTGCGCAGCCGGGGTGGCCGTATGGCGGTCACCTTCACCGATGAGCCTCCCTTGTTTCACGTCGGTTCGGCTGACGAGCATACCGATCCGCGCCGCCGCGCGTCGGAGGGCTTCCATCGATGGAGAAGATTCCATCCTCGCAAGCGGTGAGACGAGATAGTGTGTCGTCCCGTAGTCCATGAGTAGGGATGATCGAATGGCGGCTCGTCAGGTCACTCTGACCTTTCGCGGCGTCAGAGGGTCTATGCCCGTGTCCGGACCGACCACCGAGAAGTACGGTGGCCGGACCCTCTGCGTTGACATCGACGCCGAGCCCGGCCTGCGAGTGATCATCGATGGAGGAACCGGTATCAACGCCCTTGCTCAGGATCTGGAGATCCCTCCGGAGGGCATTGATTTCCATGTCTTTCTCACGCACTATCACTGGGATCATTTGCAGGGCATCCTTTTCTTCCCACCTCTGTACGACGAGCGGAATCGATTCACGTTCTACGGGCACAGCTGGAACGGCATGGGGGTGAGGGAAGCCATCGAAGGTGCGCTTCGACCGCCCTGGTTCCCCGTTTCGATCTTCGAGACGGCCGCTGCGAAGACCTTCGTCGATGTTGCGAACGCTCCCTTCAAAATCGGCTCCTTGACCATCGATGCGGCTGCGCTCCATCACCCACAGGGGGTTACCGCCTACCGAATAACCAACGACGGCCACACCGTCGTCCTGGCCACCGATTACGAGCGAGGCGAACCGACCTCCGATGAGACGCTGAGGACCTTTGCCGCACGGGTGGACGTTCTCATCCATGATGCTCAATACACCCCCGATGAGTACCCGAGTCTCTACGTCGGGTGGGGGCACAGCACGGGGCACCACGCCGTCGAGGCGGCTCGCGAATCCGGGGCGAGGCGGCTGGTGCTGGTCAGTCACGATCCGCACCGCTCCGACGAAGAGATCGATGCGATCGTTGCTTCGGCCCGGAAGGAGTTCCCGGCCACCGAGGCGGCCTTCGAGGGCATGCGCATAGAGTTCTGAGCGAACCCGCGATCGGTCGTTCTCTGTATTCCCTCACCCGTCAGAGTGGGGGTGAACGAACCGGCCGGCGAGCGAATTCATGCCTTTCAGTTGTTCTCGAAATTCGCCATGTTCTCAGGGTCTTCTGACCCGATCGGCTGGGGATCCGACCGGGCCTTCCGGTAGCGGCCGATTCGAAGAACTCCGTGCAGAGATGACCTTTCTGCGTCATGATGGAAAACCGAACCTGAAAGGGAGGTGAGTTGGCACAGCAACCCATCGAACTCATCCTGCTCAAGCAGTGGGCCTCATACCTTGCCATCCCCATCTGGCTGGTCGACGAAGCGGGCAATCTCCTCTACTACAACGAGCCTGCCGAGAGTCTTCTGGGGGTGCGATTCGAGGAGGCGGGCGAGATCCACGCCGACCAGCTCGCCGAGCATTTCCAAACGACCAGGTTGGACGGGACGCCCTATCCGAACGAGCAGCTTCCCATCGTTGTTGCTCTGGTCGAACGGGTGCCCAGTCACGACACGGTGCGAGTGAGGGGCCTCGACGACGTCTGGCGAACGCTGGCGATCACTGCCTTTCCTGTGGATGGGCAGGGCGGTCGCCACCTTGGCTCCGTGGCCATGTTCTGGGAGCAGCCCATCTCGTGAAGGCGACGCTGTGGGGCACCAGGGGCTCTCTGGCCAGTGCGGGTCCCGACACGATCCGATACGGCGGCGATACCGCCGCCGTTGAGGTGCGAGGGCCCGGGGGGGAAACCCTGGTGCTCGATGCCGGCTCCGGGATTCGTCCGATTGGCGACCATCTCGCTGCGGACGTGCCCAGGCTCGACATCCTGCTCACCCACCTCCACATGGATCACATCCAGGGGCTCGGCTTCTTCGCCCCCCTGTTCGACCCGACGGTCGACGTGCACATTTGGGGTCCAGGTTCGACAACCCTCAGTCTGGGAAAACGCCTGACCCGGTACCTTTCGCCTCCGCTGTTTCCCGTTCTCCTGCGCGACCTGCCAAGTATGACCTTGCACGAGATCCATCCTCCGGCTACGTTCGACATCGGGAGCCTTTCGATCCAGGCGGATCTCATCGTGCACCCGGGCCCGACGCTTGGCTACCGCATCGAGTCGACCGATTGTGTGCTCGCTTATCTTCCCGACCACGAGCCGGCGCTCGGGGTGTCGGGATTCCTCGCTCATGCGGCGTGGACCTCAGGCTTCGATCTAGCCCGCCAGGCGGACGTGCTGATCCACGACGCTCAGTACACCGACGACGAGTACCGGCAGAGGATCGGGTGGGGTCACTCCACCTTCGAGCACGCACTGGATTTCGCCGGTCTGGCCGGTGTCAAGCGGCTGGTTACGTTTCATCACGACCCCGGACACTCCGACGACAAGCTGGACGGAGTCCTGGAAGAGATGCGCGCTAGGGGTGACCTCGGCTTCGAGCTGATCCCCGGGCAGGTCGGCCTCACCCTCTGCGTCGAATAACCCAACGCGTGATTCCTCTCTTATCGCGGTGGCGAAAGCATACTTCCGAAGATGTTTCACGAACGACTGTCGGAAAAATGTTCATTTACGTGGATCACTGTTTGTGAGATCGTGGCGGTTGACGCGTTACGAAGGGGCTTGAGTTCAGCGCGGTGGGAGGCACGAACAGGCGCGGTTGGCTCGGCTTGGACGGTTTGTGCAGGCCCGCTTGACATCTCCCGGAACTCAACACACATCAGCTGTGCGATTGTGTCGAGCAGCAAGAGGGAGGTCGGTTCGGAATGAAACGGCATAGAAAGCTGACGATCCTTGCCCTGGTGATCACCATGGTGGGCGCGTTGGTCGCGACAGCAGGTATGGCGTTCGGCGGATCGGGCGGGTGGTCCGATTATGACGACATTGGGAGACTGGATCTGAATCTCAATGCCGCCGGCGATCAATTCGTGTTTACCCAATCCGGGCAACCGGCGATCACTCAGACATTGAGCACCGCGGGCTGTCGCGTCAACCCCAGCTCGGGTACGCTCGTATCTCTCTCGGCAAATGGCACCTCGCAACCCGGTCTTAAAGACCACGTCATCGGTGTCAGGTCGGCCAGCGGCGAAGGCAACGGAACTCCTTGTGCCCGCATCGACAACAGCTCCACTTCTCCCAATGCGGAGATACTGACTATCGAGTTCGCGGGCAGCATTGCCGACTACAAGGCCGACTACGCAGAGATTGGCCTCAAGTTGAAGTTCGACGCGACAGCTCGGATTGAGGCCTTTGATGGCGCGACCTCAGTTCTCTCTGTGCCGATTCTGTGTACGGGGGGCGGCGGCGACTGCGGCGCAGACTCGGGTAACGACCGCAAACTCGTGCCAATCAATCCTCCGGGAAACCTCACGTTCAACAGAGTCGTTATCAGCATCGACTCTCCCAGTGATGGGTCGGCGTCCCTGATCGACGCACCGGGATATCAGACCTTCTTCAACCTGGCCGGAGATATCACAGCGCCGACCATTATCCTTAACCCACCTGAGGTCTTGGATCTCCTTGTTGGCGAGCTGTTCGAGGATCCGGGAGCCGTGGTCGATGACAACTTCGATCCGGATACCACCATCAATGGTGTTTCGAATGTTCCCGTTGACGGAGCTGGCAATGCTACAACCGCTGGCTCGTACACCATCACCTACAACGCAACCGACTCGTCTGGCAATAGTGCTGAGGAAGTAATCCGAACGGTGAACGTCTATGACGGTGAGCTCGACTGTGGTGACGAAACCGACGTGGTCGGCGGAACAGCGGCAATGGAGGGGATCTTCAGGCGCCTCGACAACTTGTCCGGAATCTGCACTCCGAAGCCGTACACGCTGAACGAAAGCGTTGACGAAGGGGACGTTTCCACCATCCTCTTCGATCCTGAAGGTGACCAAGAGGCCGCATATTCCGGGATTGTCTCTGCGCCGGAGAAGACAGGCGACAATCCGACCGGGTCGACGCTCTCGTATGACCCCACCGGCGGGTTCGATTTCGAAGCCATGGAGTGGTGTTCGGACGCCACCATCGATTCGGTAACCGGATACGTCACCACGGCCGAGCTTCCCTTTGGCGAGACCTGGTGCATCGCTGCCGAGACCACCGTCACCGTGGGTGGTGACGAGATACGGACCACGTGGACGGTCTACGGCGAGGACGATCCGCGGATGAGCGGCGCCTAATTCGAAACCGAATCCGAGTCAACTGAAGAACGAATGCCGAGGCGCTCGAAGAGCGCCTCGGCTCGTT
>DATEVB010000099.1:0-10918 GCA_035282865.1 Acidimicrobiia bacterium
GACCGGCGGCAGGTAGCGGCGACCGACCACGAGCTGTTGGAACTGTTCGCAAGGTTCGAAACGCGCGTTGAGCGGGAACGGGACCCCACCCCTCCCTATCCCGACGTATTGAAAGAAAGCTTGCGCCGGATGGGCGCAGCCGTCGAAGGGCAGGTCGACCAGGCGGATGCCGAAGCCTTCGGGTCATCGGTCGGCGATTGGCCTGCGTTTACCGACTCGAGCGCCGCCCTCCTGCGCCTACAGCGACGGTATCGCCTGATCATCGTTTCGAACGTCGACCGGCTCTCAATTGCGCAGAGCATCCGACGTCTCGGGGTCACCTTCGATCGCGTCATCACGGCCGAGGAAGTCGGCGCGTACAAGCCTCGAGCGCCGCACTTCGAGGCGCTGCTATCCCAGGTTGGCAGCTGGGGTGTGAACAAAGACCAGCTTCTGCACGTCGCCCAGAGCCTCTTCCATGACCTCGAACCGGCCCATCGAGCCGGGCTGGCCACAGTCTGGATCGACCGGCGCCACGACCAGGACGGATACGGCGCCACCCCGCCTCCCGTCGACGCATCGGTCGCTCCGGACTGGCGATTTCCCTCGATGGCCGCATTCGCCGACGCCGCTCTGACCGACTAGCAGCTAGCCAAGGGTCACCGTCAGGACCGCAAAGGCAACTACAGCCAGAAAGGCAACCACCAGGGCCAGTTTCATGATCAGGGACATCTCATGGAGGGTTCTTCCCTGCCGTTGCAGACGTTCATCCAGGAGGGCCCGCCGGGCAGCAGGAGCGTCCGGGGCGGCGACCAGGATCTCGGTCCGGTCCCCCACCGAGCGGAGTTCCGCGGCGATCCCCCGGCCTTCGAGGACGCCGAAACCGGCGGTCGCCTCACTGTGCGTCGAGCAAGTAGCTACCACGACGGGGGCGTCTGCCGGCCCTGCCATGCCTAGACGTTTTCGCCCAGGAAGATCTCCGAGACGGAACTGTCGATGAAGATGGCTTGCAGCGCTTCGGCAACGATCGGCCCCACTGAGAGGACCTCGAGCTTGTCGAAGCCTTCTGCTTCGTCAGGAATCGGCAGGGTGTTGGTGATGACGACCTTCTCGATGGGGGCATTCTTGAGACGGTCGATGGCGGGCGGCGACAACACACCGTGCGTGGCGACCACCCGGACGCTTTCCGCCCCTTTTTCCCGCAAGAGTTGGGCGGCGTTGGCCACCGTCCCGGCGGTGTCGATCATGTCGTCGACGATGATGGCGTGGCGACCGGAAACCTTGCCGATCACCGTGAGAGCCGCCGAAACATTGCGCTGGTCGGGTTCGCGTCGCTTATGCACAAAGGCAACGTAGGCGTCCAGGTGCCGTGCGTATTTCTCGGCCCTCTTCACACCCCCGGCATCAGGAGAGACGACCGTGGTGGGCCCTTCGATCACCTCCTGCAAGTATTCGACGAAGATCGGCAGGGCGGTGAGATGGTCGAACGGTTTTGAGACGAAACCTTGAATCTGTCCGGTATGGAGATCTACCGACACCAACCGGTCGGCGCCGGCCGCCAGGAAGAGATCACCGACCATCCGGGCCGAGATGGCTTCCCGGGGCGATACCTTCTTGTCGGCCCGCGAATAGCCGTAGTACGGCATGACGGCCGTGATCCGCTTGGCAGACGCCCGGTGGAGTGCATCGATGGTGATCAACTGCTCCATGATGTGGAAATTGATCGGGTGGCTGTGGCTCTGCATAACGAAGCAGTCGGCCCCCCGCACACTTTCCGTCGGCCGCACGTAGATCTCGCCGTTGGCGAACACCGACCGCTGGAGCCCGCCCAGCCGAACCCCCATCAAATCGGCTACCTCTTCGGCCAGCACCTGATTGGCGCTGCCGGAGAACAGCATCAAGCGTTTGCGGCCTACTACTTCCATGGGTTACTCACCCTGCTGTCTTTTCTTCTGGCGGGCCTCTATGCGGGCAGCGTAGCCGCGAATCTCCTTCTGTTCACTGCGTTCGACCGCCAGTGCTCCGGGTGAGACATCGCGAGTGATCACCGACCCGGCTCCGGTGAAGGCGTCATCGCCAATGGTGACAGGGGCAACAAGCATGGTGTCCGACCCGATGAAGGCGCCCGCACCGATCTTGGTGGGGTACTTGGACACTCCGTCGTAGTTGCAGGTGATCGAACCGGCTCCGACGTTGGCCCGGGCGCCGATGTCGGCGTCGCCCATGTAGGCCAGGTGGGGGACCTTGGCCCCTTCGCCCAGCCGGGTGTTCTTCGTCTCGACGAAGGTACCCAATTTGGAGCGTGCTTCCAGCACGGACCCGGGCCGCAGGGATGCGTACGGGCCGACCTCGGCACCGTCCCCGACGGATGCTCCCCGTAGCACCGAGTACCACACCCGGCTGCCGACTCCGATGCGCGTATCGAGGGCGTAGACGTCCGGGCCCAGCACAGAATCTTCGCCCACCTCGGTGGTGCCTTCGAGATGGACGTCCGAATAGACGCGGACACCGGGGGAGAGCTGTACTCGCGCTCCGATGTACGCCCGCTCCGGGTCCTGCATCCACACACCCTCCGACATCCATCTGTCGTTGATCCGGCGCCGGACCACCTGGGCGGCAAGCGCCAGCTGCTGGTGGCTGTTGACACCGGTCAATTCAACCGGGCTCGTGGCAACTGTTGCCACGGTGTGCCCTGCCCCGGCCAGGATGCCGATGACGTCGGTCAGGTAATACTCGCCCTGCGAATTCTCGGTCGTGAGGTTGTCGAGGGCGCCCGGCAGGAGGTTGCCGTCGAAGACGTACACGCCCCCGTTCACTTCCTGGACGGCCGCCTGAACCGGATCGGCCTCGCGCACCTCGACGATCCGGACCAGATCTCCGGCTTCATTGCGGAGGATCCGCCCGAAGTCGCTGTTTTCGATCTCCGCCGTCAGCACGGTGGCCGCGGCGGCGCTCGCCTGGTGGGCCAGGAGCAACTCGGAGACGGTCGACCCGGTCAGGAGCGGCATATCACCGGGCAGGACCAAGATGACGTGCCCGCCCATCTCCATGCCGGTCAAGCCAGCCCGCAAGGCGTGGCCCGTGCCCCATTGCCGGTCCTGAAGGCGCGCAACCACGCCCTTCGGGAGGATCTTCTCGACCTCTTCAGCCCCATGTCCTACCACGACCACAACCTCGTCGAGGTCCATCGGGGCAATCGCCTCCAGCACCCATTGGAGAAGCGGCAGCCCGGCCAGGTCGTGCATCACCTTGGGCTTGGTTGACTTCATGCGGGTACCCGCACCGGCGGCAAGCACCACGGCCTTCACCGCCATAGCTTTCCTCCTCGGATAGTGGGCTGGGAGGAGAGGACTCGAACCCCTACTGGCGGGACCAAAACCCGCTGTGCTGCCAATTACACCACCCCCCACCGACGACGTCTGGTAGGGCTCGGCCCGGGGTGGAGTCTACTGCGGACGGCTCTCTGCCAGGGAATCACCCTCTTCGACGAGGTGGGCACCGAAGGCGACGGGCGAAGTCGCGAACCTGGCGCGGGCTTCGGCGGGGGCCAACTCGGCTGCTTCAGCTGCCTCAAACCGGTCCCCGAAGTACGCAAAGAGCGATGGGCCACTCCCGGACAACATGACCGGCCGCTCCCACCGGTCGGTCAGCGCGGCCCGCCAGTCCCCCAGATCGGGCCGCAGGTCGAGTGCGGCGGGGTACAGATCATTGACGAAGGGTCCGAACGACCGCAGCGAGGGAGGTACATGTTTGCCGTCAACGGCTTCCCCCCGGGGTTGGCCCAGCCGGTCCCAGCGCCGATAGACGGCCGCCGTGTCGAGTGTGAACGGTGGCACCGCCACCGCCAGCGCGTAGTCGGTCGGGACCTGGTCGAGGGGGTCGAGGCGGTCCCCGTGGCCTTCCATCCAAGAAAAGCCGCCCTGGATACAGAAGGGAACATCTGCTCCCACCCGGACGGCCACATCCATGATCGTTGGACGGAAAAGGCCCAACAGGGCCGAAACCGCCACCAGGGCTGCCGCCGCGTCCGCACTCCCCCCGGCCAATCCGGCTGCGATCGGGATCAGCTTGGAAAGGGAAAAAGCGAAATGACGCGGATCGCCGGTTTCGGTCCGGAGGGCGTCAACGGCCCGCCAGATCAGGTTATCCCGCCCGAGGGGCAGGTCGACATCTCCAACATCGAGATCATCCTCCCCGGCCAGGGCGGCGCTCAGCCGATCGCAGCGATCGAACGATTGCACCAGCGACAGCAGGGGATGCATTCCGGAGGCGTCCGGCCCTTTGACTCGCAGCGACAGGTTGACCTTGGCAGGGGCTTCGACCTGGAGTGGTTCACCGTCCACGTTGTGCCTCTCTCTCGGCAAGCGCTACATAGGCCTCCGGTGAAAGCTGCTCGGCTCTCATATCCCCGCCGATCCCGGCCTCCGCCAGCACCTCGGTCACCGACGGAATCGCGTCGACCAGCGAGCGTCGCAGCATCTTACGGCGCTGATTGAAGGCAATCGACGCCAGCTCGATGGCTCGGGCCGCTCGCGGCGGAGCCGGCCGGCGCTGCAGGGTGATGACCACCGAATCGACTTTGGGGGGCGGAACGAACACCTGGGGACCGACCGTGAACTGCCGGTGTACCTCTGCGTGGAGAGCCGCCACCACCGATGGGATCCCGTAAGTGCGTGAACCGGGCCCGGCCGCCAGCCGGTCGGCCACTTCTTTCTGGACCATCACCACGAATCGGTGCACGTTGGAGCCTTCGGTGAGCATCTTGAGAAGGAGCGGGGTGCCAACGTTGTAGGGAAGGTTGGCAACCATAGTCCAAGGCCCCTCCCCAAGATCAGCGGGGAGTACCGCCAGCGCGTCGGCAAAACGCAACTCGACATTGGCTAGTCCCTCGAGCACCTCCGCCAGCAACGGTCGGAGACGTTCATCCACCTCGTAGGCCACCACCCGGAACCCGGCCTGCCCCAGCGCTTTGGTGAGGGTGCCGGTTCCCGCCCCGACCTCGACGACCGCCCCCCCGGGATCGACCGCCGCCAGCCCCACCAGCTTCCGTACCAGGTTCGGGTCGGCTAGGAAGTGCTGGCCGAGCGCCCGGCGCGGCACCAGGTCGTAGCGCTCCAACAGTTCCTGAATGGCCCGCTTGCCCTGCGTCATGGCCGGAACAGGCGGCGGGCGTTGTCGGCGGTGACCCGGGCGACTTCCAAGTCGGTCGTTCCCCAGACGCCGGCCAACGCCGCCCCCACCAGGGCAACCCGGGCCGGTTCGTTGGGCTCTCCCCGGTGGGGCGGGGGTGAGAGATACGGAGTATCAGTCTCGACCATGGCTCGCTCTGGCGGCACAACGGCCGCCGCCCGCCGCACGGTGTCTCCCGTTGTGAAGGCGATCGGACCGGCAAACGAGATCATCACCCCGAGTTCGAGGAATCGGCTGGTCCAGCGCGCTCCGCCGGTCCAGCAGTGCATGACCACACGCTCGCCCATGGCCTTTGCCTCGATGACCTCGTAAACCTGGCGAAAAGCATCACGACAGTGGACGATCGCCGGTTTGGCGAGGTCTGCCGCCAAGTCGAGCTGGTCGGCGAACGCTTCCAGTTGCTGATGGCGAGGAGACAGATCGCGATAGAAGTCCAGCCCGATCTCCCCGATGGCGACGGCCCGGCCAGCCTGGTCGACGATGGAGGGCCGCTCGACGACCCACTTGTGTGCTTCGTGGGGGTGGAGTCCAACCGTTGCCACGATCCGGTCGGGATACCGATCGGCGAGGACGATGGCGGCCGCCGACGAGGCCGTATCGATACCCGGCACCACCAGCCAATCGACATCGGGCGCTCTCGCCAGCAGGACGGAAGGTTCTTGGTCGGTCAATTGGAGATGGCAGTGCGAATCAACCCACATGACGCCGAGAGTAGTTGGTGCCGCCGGGAACCCTCCCCCACACACCCGATCCTTCGGTATGCTCTGGAAGAACCAGGCACCCAAACAGGGACCCGGGTAACTGGACGGTTGTCCAATAACGGAGGTGGAATGGACACCGGTATCGCCCGGAAGATCGACGACCTGGGGAGAATCGTGATCCCTGCTGAAACCCGCAGGCTGTTCAACATTCGCGAAGGTGACCAGCTGGGGATTGCCGTAGAAGGAGACGCGATCGTCATCCGCAAGCTGGAAGCAACCTGCACCTTTTGCGGATCCACCGACGACGTGAGCTCGTTCAAGGGCAAAGGAATCTGCGCCGGCTGCAGGGCACAACTGACCTGAGTTAGATTCTCTTCAGTCCTCAGGTGGGGTTTTTTTGGTCGCGTCCAGAGCCACCTCGTAGAGGACTCTTCTCCCAACCCCGTGCAGCGTTGCCACCGTCCGCACCGCCGCAGCCAGGTTCTCTCCGTCCTCGATGCGCTGTAGCACCTCAGCCAGCGCCTCATCGACCGACGGCACGACCGGAGGCGCTCCCTGGATCACCACCGTGAACTCTCCGCGGGGTCCGTGCTCATCCAGGTGTTCGACCGCCCCCGCCAGGGTATCCCAGCGGACTTCCTCATGCTGTTTGGTCAATTCCCGGCACACCGCCACCGGCCGATCGGCGCCGAGGTGGGCGGCGAGATCAGCGAGATCGCCAGCGACCCGGTGGGAGGCGCTGAACATCACGATGGTTCGCTGTTCCGTGGCCAGGCCCACCAATCGTTCGTTTCGCCCCGAGCCTTTTCTCGGTAGGAACCCTTCGAAGACGAACCGTTGAGCGTCGAACCCCGACACGGCCAGGGCAGCCGTCACCGCACTCGGTCCCGGCACCACCCGCACCTCTGCTCCGATTCGACGCGCAGTGCGCACGGCGCTCACTCCCGGATCCGAGATCGACGGCATGCCGGCGTCTGTGATCAGAGCCACCGTTCGCCCGGCCTCCAGGTGGCCGGCCAGCTCCTCGGATCGCTGCACCTCGTTGCCGACGAAGTAGGAGCGGAGCGGCCGGTCGATGCCGAGCGCCGCCAGGAGAATGCGCGACCGTCGGGTGTCTTCTGCGTACACCACGTCCGCGGCGCCGAGCACTTCCGCCAGGCGAGAGGAGGCATCCCCCAGGTTCCCGATCGGGGTTGCGCACACGACGAGGCGGCCGGTCATTCAGTGAACTCAGAAGTCCGCGAAGAATGCCAGGAACTCCGGTCCGACCTCCGGATCGGACGAGGCGATGAAGAGCACCCGATCTCCGGAGATGCCGGCGTAGGCATAATGATCGCCGACGAAGCTGGTGGCTCGTTCGGCCGCTTCCGGCGTTCCTACGTTCATCACGGATTCCGCATAGGCCACCAGAGCGTCGTACATCTCGATGGCGTCCTCCGTCCTGTCCCCCCTGTACACCAGGGCAAAGACCACATGCTCACCGTCCCACATGACCCGATACCGGTCACCACCCCAACCGGAAGCGGCCTGGTCGGCGGCCGAAGCACCCAGACCTTGCTCGAACATGACGCGGAACGAGAGTTCCCCCCACGCGGCTTCTTCTCCCACTTCGTACCCGGGGTAAGAGGTGTCGAGGAGCACAATCTGGTTGGCCTGTTCACCGTTGCGGTACGCCTCGGGGTGATAGATCTGTTCGGTGGTGGTTGGCGGTTCCAGGTAGGCCTCATTCACGCGCTGAAAGGCGGTATCCCTGCTCCACAAGGTCTCCACGAAGTCCGCTCCTGTGAGGTAGGGGAAGAGGAGCAGCTCCTGAATGAACCGCGGCGTTTGACCGAACACGGTGGTGTCCTGATCGAGCGATTCGGTGACGATCTCGATCTTCTCCTCGGTGGACAGCTCCGTTACATAGAGCAACTCGGTGAAGGAAGCGTCGCCTTCGATCACCGCCTGCAGGGCGCTCAGCTCATCGAACCGATCCTCGGCGTCGAGCTCTTCGATCCGCGCGTCGAACGCGAAGTGCTGGTCGGTGAGCGCATGCGTCAATTCATGAACCAGGGTCACCTTCTGCAGCGCGCTCAGCTCGGTACCCGCCGGCACCACCATCTCTTCGAGTTCGCCGTCGTAGTACCCGGCCACCTGTTCCGAGTACAGGCTTGTGTAGAGATCGAGGAGATCGAGATCGGGACCGATCAACCCCAGCAAGGATTGCACCGCGGTGTCCCGGGCGAGGTCCCCCGGGTCGAGCTCATCCTCGATCTGCTTCCGGACCCGGGCGGCTAGTTCTTCGTCTGTGACGATCGTCACGGTGGGGGGCGCCAGGAAGTCGAGTTCGCGCAATTCCTCGGTGACGTCAACGAGTTCGTCGATCTGACGCAGCAGCGCTGTTCGGGCGGGATCCTGGGGGGCGGTCGTTGTCGTCGCTTCCGTGGTTGTGGTCGTCTCGGGAAGTGAGGTCGTGGTCGAAGTTGACGAGGTAGCTGCCGGCGGCGCCGCGCAGGCCGACGCAATCGCGCCAACGGCCAGGGTGGCTGCGAGCACCCTGATGTCGAGCTTCCAACGCATGATGCACAAGACCTTACCGGCGGGTTCCACCAACGAGAACATCGACCCGGAGCAACTCGTTCTTTAAGACCCTGGGAGGTCATCCGGGCGCTATAACGGCGCTTCACCAAATGACGGAGGGCGGCCGCTTGCCGAATCGTGACGCTCGGACCAGAGTGGGCTCCGACGGCAGGAAGGAACCACATGCCCCTCTGCCCGCGGTGTGGAGCCGCCCACCACCGTGACGACGCGGTCTGCAAGGAGTGCGGAAAGCGCCTATCGGCAAGACCGCAGGTGACTGCAGACCAAACATCCCTGAGCTTCCCGACCTGTGTCGACGGTCCGGACGGTTGTGCCGGCCCTCCCGTGCAGCGTCCCGACGGGCCGCTCCGGTGTAGCGCCCATCAGCAAAATCTGTTCACCGTGCAGCGCCTCCCCGACCCGGTGCCCCTGACTTGCATCGACGGGCCTCTCGAATGTCGCGGTTTGGTCACGCCCGGTGCCGACGGCCGGCCGCGGTGCGGCCACCACCAGGAACTGGTGGATCGGCCCAAGTGGCAAGCGTTCCTGGGACGGTGGTTCGGGCTGAGGTAGTGATCGCCCTTGGGTGTGCCGGTGTCTGCTCGGAGGCCCGGCCTCAACGGCGCCTCAGCGGAGGTGGTCGCCGGGCCGGGTCGTCAGCCAATCCCGCACCTGCTCATGGACGGCGGCATCGTGAAGCAGGTCGAAGTGGCGCCGCCCTCCGAGCACCCGCACGTCGGCAGCCTCAACGCGGCGGCGGCGCCCGCGCCCGATGCCGCTGCCGGCGCGAACGATGAGGTCGCCGATCAGAACGCCGACGGGATGGGTGGGATCGGCGGTGACCACGCCGGCGACGAAGTGCTGCTCCACGCCCTCCGGCGGCGGGATGTCGCCGACAACGTCGCTCAATAGCGCGTCGGGGTCGGCCCCGTTCCAGTCGTCCTCCCGGATGGCACCGAAGCGAAGGTCCTTGATCCCGGAGCTCCGGTGATCAAGGAACTCGCTCAGCGGGCGGCTCTCGGGAGCGAGTCTCAGGCCCCACGACATCAGGTTGACGCCCTTCTCGAGCGGCGCGCCCAGGTGCGGAGAGCCCAGCGTTACGACGTGCCGGGCCGTGCTCGCCCAGCGGTGTCGGGCGGCCCGACCGGCGTGCATCGAGCTGCGCGCCACGAGGCCACCCATCGAATGGCCGACCAGCGCCACATCCTCGACCGCCACCGGCCAGCTCTGCAGGACCTCTTCCAGCAGGGCCGCCAGCGCAACTCCATTCTCGGACACGTGCCGGCCGGTGTTGTAGCGCACCAACAGCGGGGTGAAAGCGTCGGCCGACAAGAGGTTGCCCAGGGCGAGCGTGGTCTCGCCGTCGTCGGTTGGTCGTTGCCAGCAGCGTTCGGTCTCTCCGAGGCCGTGGAGTAGCACGACCAGTCGGGCGGTGGGTACTGGATAGGCGTTGGCGAATGCGTGGGGATTAGGGCTGATCGGCTCGCCTCCGGCGTCTCGAAGGCCGAGCTCGAGGCACAGGCCGCTGCGCCGGCGCTCGAGCTCGTCTCCCCATACCGCATTGACGACGGCCTGAATACCGCTCCCGAGGGAGGAACGCCACAGCGGCCGCAATCTGCTCCGGCGGCTGGCCGCGGCCGCCCCCAATCCCACGGCCATCCCCAGGGCCCATCCGACCATCCGCACCGAACCGTACACACGTCCAGTGAAGGCGCCGTACACCTGCCCAACAGGAGCAGCCCCCGGTCCGGCCAGGCCGAAGCACCGGTCGGCGATCGCACGGTGCATGCCCTCAACCGGCTCCGTCAGCCGCTCGGTCGCCAAGGCGAGCAGGTCCCCCAACCCCCACCAGTCATCAACGGTCGTCTGGTTGTCCCCGGACGGCGAGCTTGCCTCACCTAGGTCGCTCATCACCCCGAGAGGCTACTCGGCGTCTTTCCCATGACTTACTCCTGTTGGGGCACGCTGGATCAGCATGCCCTGGCCACCGGATGCGCTTTCGGTGCAGCAAGATACTCCCCCGTGAGGTCTCACGTTGGAGCGACGGTTTGGTGAACCTACCCGATGTCAGCCCCCGGGGGCGTGGCATGTGAACGTCGAGGAGGACGGCGATGAGTGACACCAGTGTGCGGGATCACAGCCAACCCTGCGAACACGGCTCACTCTGGCCCCGCTGGATCAACGCTGCCAAGGCCAGGTGGTGGCAGGAACCCGAGTGTCTTGGCGGTAGGGAGATGACCCTGCGGCGACTTCACGATGGCGTGTGGATGGAGGTCGAGGCGGAAGGCGATGGGAATGGCTGATCCGCACGGGCTTCGTTCGTTGCGGCCGACCTTGACACCGGCCTCGCTGGGCCGAGCAGCCAGCTTGGACGCCAACTGGATTCACTGCTCCAGGGCTTAGCACTCCCCGGTGCTCCCCGCTACGGAGCCGCGTTGCGCGAGGGTCGACGTCAACGGTGATCTCGGCCGGAGCCAGGGTCGGGC
>DATEVB010000100.1:0-3663 GCA_035282865.1 Acidimicrobiia bacterium
TCTCGCCGACATCGGTGCCGAGTTGGGGCTCACCTCCGAACGGATCCGTCAACTGGAACGGCGAGCACTCTGCAAGCTCCGGCATCCCGCCTTCGGTATCTTCGAAACCGACTTCCTACAGCCTCCACGAGCCGCCCACAACGGCTCTTCATCCGGTGGGACCAGAGCGAGCGGTGCGTGGCTCCTCCCGCCCCCAGCCTCGGAGAAACAGCTCAGCTCGCAGCCGGAGCCTGCTGCTGCGCTCCGACTCGGCGTTTCAACGTGGCAACGGTGGACCCGTACTCGGCAACCGCAACGGCGAGACCAGCTCCTCCAAACCCGTGCGCAGATAGAAACCGGAGGGGACCTCGAGGATATCTTCGGTGGTGGCCCCGTAGAGTCCCTGGTCGAGGATCCCTGCGTAACCGTGCACGGTCGCGGACTCGGCCGGCACGAAGGCTCCTCGGACAGATGGCTCCCGCGGCTCGAAGAGAACGGCGGTAGCAAGCCGGCGACCACTGACCGATGCTAGAGAGCAAGTACCCGGCGACCATCGCGCCACTGGATGGTGATCGCAGCATGCCCTACTTGTCGCCATGATTGGTCGAGGGCAAAGGAACCGAGCAACGTCGATGCCCTCCAGCGGCGGATCTGGTTATACTCGTACCCACGCCGATTGGCTTCCCCGGCGAGGAATCCGGCCGCGGCCGCCTGGGCCGCCACGTAGTCGGGTGGATCACCAAACTTGGCCTCATAGCGAAGCGCGAAATCCGTTCCGCTGGGCCCGATCTCCGGAACCGAAGGCTGTGGGATCCATTGCACGGGACCAAATACGAGGTCGGCTGCGCGTCCGAGTCGGCTTCCGAACTCTTGTAGGCCGGCGGCGACGCAACCGAGGAGACCGGGTTCGCCCTCCGTGCGGACCTTTTCGACGGTGGCTAGATCCTCGGCGAAGCTGCCTACGATCAAGATGGCCCTTCCGCCGAGTGGCTTGCCGGGTGACCACCTACCCAGGGGCACTTGCCGAACGGCCATGCCGAACTTGGTCCCTCGTTTTCGAGCTCCGGAAAACACTGCCGAGGCGAAGCGGCCGGTTCCAACGACGATCACCACCTCTCTCAGACTCATCCGATCGGCAAGCGCGACCGCTCCGTGGAAGTAGGTCGAGGCAGGAGCCGGAACCGAAACCAGCAGAGGACGAGCCAGATCGTCCGCGGCTCCGCCGTGGTTCCACAGCGGGACTCCCCGGCCGGACACCAGTGGCGCAACCTTTCGTACAAGGTGGCTCCCATACGGGCCGAGCACGATATCGACCGGCTCGTCGAGCCAGCGCCGGTAGAGATCGTGGGCCACGGTTGGGGAGCTGCGGTCATCGACGATCTCCAGCTGGACGTCATCCCCCGAAGCCCACACCTCGAGACCACGGGCAGCTTGTAGTCCTTGTAGCGCCAACGGGCCGCTCAGGCTCACGGTGGCGACCGCAGTCACCATGGCCGGGATCGTATGGTCATATCCACCATATGCTTACCCGAGATGCAAAGGACGAGAGCGCCGAGATGACGGTCAACACACGGACGGCAGCCGACGCGCTTCACAATTCAACTAAGCACGGCACGGAACCCGCGCAGCCGGACCGACTCGTTCGATACAGGCGCCTCGACCCGGACAACGCACCGGATTCATTCAAACGGTATCGAGACCTCCCGATCTGGCCTCTGCCGCGCACGCTGGTGTCATCAAACCCGCCGGCGGTGAGCGTGCTTAGCGGTAACCGAGGCGACACGGCACCATTCGACTCGTCGCTGCTTGGGACGCTGCTCTATCTGGCAGCCGGGGTTACTCGAACGACCGTCGCACCGGGATGCAGACCGACGTTCTTCCGCGCTGCCATGTCAGCGGGGAACCTGCAGCCCATCGAAGTGTACATCGTTGCCGGACCGGCCATCGATGGTATCGCCGCCGGAGTACACCACTTCGCTCCTTACGAGTTCGGGCTGACACTGCTGCGACGGGGAGACTCCCGTCCGGCCCTGTCGGTCACCGCACCGGTCGCTCTCATCCTCACCGGTGTCGCGTGGCGTACCACCTGGAAATACGGCGAGCGAGGCTGGCGGCACCTCTATTGGGACGCGGGGACCATGCTCGCCAATCTGGTGGCTGCTGCCGATGCGCACGGGCTCGACACCGAGGTCCTTGCCGGATTCGATGACGCAGCGGTGTCCCGTCTGATCGGCGTGGACGGGGTCGATGAGGCCCCTGTGGCCGTGGTTGCTCTCGGGTCTGGAAGCGATGTCGGGCAGCCGCCGCGGGTCAATCTCGAGCAGCTCTCTTACGATGTCGACCCGGTAGCGCCCCACCCGGTTCGGCTACCGCTTTTCGTCGAAGCCCAAATGGGTAGCGCCCTCAACCGGGGCGACGTTGGACGTTGGCGCCAGGCCGCCAACCAGGTGAGCTCCGCGGCGCCCGCCCGGACCACCCCACCACAGGAAGCTCCCTCCGAGCCGATCGAAGCGGTGATTCTGCGGCGGGGCTCCACCCGGGCCATGCGACATGATTCCATTGCCACAGACGCTTTCCGGTGGTCGCTGGCCGCAGCCACGCGTGCCGTCCCCCTCGATGCCGCACCCCGCGGCACCTTGCTCGAACATTTCATCAATATCCATGCGGTTGATAATGTCCGGCCGGGGGCATACCGGTGGGAGGGCGGTGACCTGCATCTCATCGCCGCCACTGTCTCACCGCGTGATGCGGGGGCTCTGCTCTGCTTGAACCAACCGCTTGGCGGTAACTCCGCCTACACGGCGTTCCACCATGCCCACCTCAACCCAATCCTCGATGCTCTCGGCTCCCGGGGATATCGGGCGGCTCAACTCGAGGCCGGCATCGTGTCCGGCCGCCTCGCCCTTTGCGCGTTCGCCATCGGCCTCGGCGCCACCGGGCTGACCTTCTTTGACGATCCTGTCACCGATTACTTCCATACAACATCGTCCCCCATGCTGGCGACCGCCGTCGGCGTATCACAAACGCCCCCAGCCCCATCCGGAACACCGGGCGATCCGGTCACCCTGAAACGGTACGACGAACCAATGACCCAGGTTTCGATCAACTTGGGGCGGTCGCGTCCCGCCGGCTGACCTGTAGTACAGCCCCGCCTTCGTTTTCCCAACCGGCTTCCTCGGTGGAGGTGTTGGAAAGCCGATCGGCGCCGCTGGCAACGTCACGAGCGGCGGTCACCGAACGTCGCCGTCGCCCAAGGCACCAGCAGACGACACCACCCCCGCAGATCAAACCGACCACAACCAAGAACCCACTGCCGCGACGCATCGTCAACCTATCCCTCGTAGCCCGCAACGATACTCCTCAGACACACACGAACCACCCAATACCGCGCCAACGAGAAGCGCACAGCCGTGCGAGTCGACCATGATCGCGCTCGGTCGGGGGGCGTGGTCGGCGGTCATCTCGGGCGAGGGTACGGCGGTCGCTGTGTTCAGCTTCCCGCTCGTCGGTCGATCCCGATCGCGAAGTTGGAAGCCTCGCATAGCTGCCGGCGCTCATAAGGTCAACATCATTGTGGACGAACGCTCCAGCCACACCTGGTTCGTGCTCACCCACCTGCTGGGATACCCGTCGATCCGCAACTACGACGGTTCCTGGACCGAATAGGGCAACCTAGTACAGGCA
>DATEVB010000101.1:0-6152 GCA_035282865.1 Acidimicrobiia bacterium
GTCCGCCAACAGCTCCATGGCCCGGGCCATCTGCTGTCGAGCTTCGGAGATCTTCTGCTGGTAGAGGCCCAGGTCACCACTCCGCAACGCGGCCTCGGCATCAACGAAAGCCTGATCGGCCCGCTGCAACAACGCCTCGATGTCGCCGCTGACGTCGACCTGACCCGGTTCGGTGGGCGTGACCTCCCCGCCGAATACTTCGGCCAAGCCCTGGGCGAGGGTCTCCCGCATCACGATCCGGTCGTTGAAGACCACCACTACTCGCTTGAACTCGGGCAACGGGTTTTGCGTGCCCTGCAGATAGATCGGCTGGAAGTAGACCACCGAGTCGTCGATCGGCACCACGAGGAGATTCCCTTTGATCACGTCGGAGCCCTGCTGGTTCCAGAGCGTGAACTGCTGGGAGATGTCCGGGTTCTGATTGATGAGGGCACCCACCTGGGCGGGCCCGTCGACGAAGGCGGTACGGGGCAGGCGGTAGTCGATGATCTGTCCGTAGTTGTCCGGCCCGCTCTTCGCCACCATGAAAGAGGCCATGTTGGGCCGGTTGACCGGGTTGAAGGGTTGAAGAATCGGGTACGAAAGGGCTTCCTCGTCGGGGAGACTCATGAGCAGGTAGTAGGGGGTGATCGGCCTGAATTCGGCGTCGAAGGCTCTGCCTCGCAGCACCTCTTCTCGCTCAGCGTTGGACGGATCGGTCGGAATCTCCCAGGCGTCCTCTTCCTGATAGAACGTGGCCGGATCGGTCATGTGGTACAGCGTGTACAGGTCGCTCTGCACCCGGTACAGGTCTTCCGGATACCGCAGATGCTCGATCAACTGCGGTGACATCGTGGAACCGTCCACGAACAGGTCCGGGAAGATGCTGCGGTAAGCGGTGATGAGCGGGTCGGTCGGATCGACCACGTAGAACGTCATGGTCCCGTCGTAGGCGTCCACCGTGGCTTTCACCGAGTTGCGGATGTAGTTGAAGTAGTTGGGCAGCGTCCCCTCGCCGCTCGCCAGTCGGAAGAAATCGGCCGGGTTCGCGTACGGGTATTGGTCGGAGATCGTGTACATGTCGACGATCCATACCAACCGTCCGTTCAGGACGACCATGTACGGGTCGTTGTCGGCGTATAGGAACGGGGCCGCCTTGCGGAGCCGGTCGGCGACGTTGCGCACCATCAGCACCCGGCTCTTGGCGGTCAGCTGATTGGAGATCAAGATGTTGAGGTCGCTGTAGCGAAGGCCGAAGGCCGCCCTCCGGATGATGTTGCCCATCTCCACGCCACCGGCGCCGTCGTAGTTGTTGTAAGAAACCGACTGACCCGAGCCGGTGAGCGGGAAGTCGACCTCTTGCTGTTCGGTTCCGACGATCACGAACCGATCCTTGTTGTAGCTCTCTCCGAAGTAGACCCGAGCTTGCTCGCTGATCGCCAGGCCCGGATCCTGCGCCTGTGGAGGGACATCCTGGACCAGGAAAGCCGGCTGCCCCTGAGCAGGATCAACGGTGTTGGCGGGGCTGAGCACCGCCCCGAACCCGTGCGTGTAGACCAGGTGCTCGTTCACCCAACCCTGGATCACGTCGGCGTCCTCCGCCAGCTCCCGGGTGGCGACCATCACCTGCGTGAGCTGGCCGTCGATCGTGTAGCGGTCAACATCGATGTTGTCGAGGTTGTAGTAGGTGCGGATCTCCTGGAGCCGGCTGTAGGTCTCGGTCAGCACGGCCGGATCCCAGAGGCGGATGTTGTCGACGGTCGGCTGGTTGGCCTCTATCCCCTCGAAGTCGAGATCAGCGGACGCGGCGAACTGCCGAACCTCGATCTTGTCCAACCCGTACGACATGCGGGTGAAGTTGATCGCATTGCTGATGTACGGCTGTTCCTTGTTGAGCTCGTCGGGAACCACGCTGAAACGCTGCACGGCGGCCGGGATGATCCCGGCGACGATGATCGACATGGCCAACCATCCGCCGACCGCCACGATGGGCAGCGTCCACCCCCGCCGCCGGATGTTCCAGAGGAGAAGGGCGGCTGCGAACAGCGATATCAGGGCCAGCAAGGTGAGGGCAGGCAGTTGCGCTTTGACGTCCGTATAGCTGGCACCGAACACCACCCCCCGCGTCGAGTACAGGAGGTCGAACGAGTCGAGCCGGTAGTCGGCGGCTTTGAGGATGGCAAGCACTGCCACCAGCACGGAGAGGTGGGCCTTGACCCCGGGACTGACTTGCGGAGCACGACCCTGGCGGAGCCGTATACCACCGTTGAGGTAGTGGAGGGCGGCAACCACGACCGTGGTCAGCACCAAGAGCTGGAAACCCCACGAATACAGATCCCGCAGCAGCGGCAGCTGAAACACGTAGAAGGAGATATCCAGGTCGAAGACCGGGTCGGTAACCCCGAACGGGGTACGGTTGAAGTACAGCAGGATGTCTTCCCACCAGACCGCGGTACCGAGACCGACCAGGATCCCGAACAGAACAGCCAGGGCGAACCTCACTCGCCGGATCCTGGGCTCAACCCACTCCTGGAATCGTTCGACGATCTCCTCCTCCGGGCTGGCTTCGACCAGCTGGAACCGGGGAGAGATCCGATCGATGAAGACGAGATTGACCCAAAGAAGCAGGAAGGCCAGGATCGACGCCGCCACGACCGGCGCCACCCGGGACAGCAGCAGGGTGGACCACACTGGACTCAAGTCCACGGATTGGAACCACAGGAAGTCGGTCCAGAAGGTGGCCAATCCCCGTAACGTGAGCAGGAGTATCACGATGACAACGGCGGCGAGGGCAAGTCCGCGCCGGCTGGTTCGGGGACGGTACGCGGGAGGTTCGCGGCTGATCATCCGGTCATTCTACGAGCGAACCTCCGATTAACCGATTCCCGGAGCTAGGCCGGTACCAGTGTGCAGCCACAATCGTTGTGGGCGGGGGGCTCCGTGACCGCATCCTCGAACACCGAGCCGAGGGGCACGGCGCCCGCTTCGGCCGCTTCTCGGCAAGTGGTGCACCTGCGGCCGGTCACCACCCAGCGCGAAGCGGACAGCCCGGCGGAGCCAAACCCGTCGATGAGGCCCCGGTGATACGCCCCGGATGCGATGTCGCGGACTCTCCGCTCTGCCTCATCGGTCCGCCATGATCGATACACACGGGAGAGGCTGGCCGCCACTTGTCGCGGTCCATGTCCGTCCCGGTGCGATTCGGCGAGCGCTTCGGAGACGGCCGCGGTGAGACCCTCAGCGAATCGGGCGGCCCAGTCGGCAGGATCGCCTTGCCGATCTCCTTCGACGACCGATTCCGTTTCGGTTACTTCGGCGGCCGCCGACCATCCGGCCGCGTAGCCGTCCTGGAGCAGATCTCCGACCGATCCAACCAGCCGCTCCGCCAGGGTTGCCGCGCTCGGTTCCCAATTCCCAACTTCGACCCGCAGCTCTTCGAGAGCGATGTTCTGCGCTTCGGTCAGCTCTCGCTTGACGGCACGCAGCACCCGGTTGGTCACCGGAAGCAACAACCGGTCACGGAGATCGAAAGGATTACCCGCCTCCGGGGAGTGGGGAGGAGCAGGTGGAGGTCGCTGAGCATCTGTTGGTTCCCCCAACCGATCTTCCGCGGCGTCATGTGGGGCAGGCGCAGGTGGAGGAGTTATCTGTTCAACCTGGCGAAGGCGGGCAAACAGGTCATCGATCTCGGTGGGTGGCGACGGGATAGTTGCCGGCGGATGGGCTTCGGTGATAGGGGGTGCCTCGGTGAGTTCGAGCGACTCCCCTGCCGCCGGCGGGGCCTCCCCGGCCCGGTCGGCCTCGGTCGGCTCAGGCAACTCCCTTGGTGGCGCGGCGGGCTCGGCCCGGACATCGCCTTCTTTGACCGGCGACCGCAATCGGGCAACTTCGGCGGCCATGGCTTCTGCATCGACGGGTTCGGGCGCCGGCTCAACGATACGCTTGGGCGGGCGCACGATCTTGACCACCTCATGCCCCTCCGCCCATACGGTGATGTCGTCACCGCCGGTGGTCTGGCGATCGGGACTCGTCAGCAACTTTACGGTTGACGACTCCACGTCCTCAGGGCCGGGACCGGCCAGCGCTTTCCTCCGTTTGTCGATCTCCGCCTCGAGGTTGCCGATTGTCCGGCGGGCGTTCTCCAGCTCCGAGAGCATCTCGGCGCGCCGCTCCTCCACCGCGGCGGCCCGCGCTTCGGCCGCCTCCACCCTCCGGCCGGCCTCCTGGATCAGCTCATCGCTGCGAGCGCGGGCATCCATGAGGACCCGTTCCGCTTCGAGCTTGGCGGCCCGAACCGTCTCTTCCGATTCCCGGCGGGCGGCAGTCTGGCGGCGGTGCGTTTCCCGTTCCGCCTCACCGATGATGGAGAGAGAGTCTCGCTCGGCGGCTTGCACGATGGCAGAGGCTTCCTTGGTGCTGTCGTGGAGGAGTTTCTCAGCCGTCAACCAGGCGTCGGAACGCAACCCGACCGCAGAGGTTTGTGCTTCGTGGAGCAGGACCTCGGCATCGCCGGCAGCTCTTTTCCTCATACCATCGGCGGCTTGGCGAGCATCCTGCAGAATGCGCCCGACGTCCTGGCTGATGAGGTCGAACTCGGCGGTCAGGTCACGATTGCCCAGCTCGAGCAATCGGGTATGCAGCGCGTCGCTTCTCGATCTCAGCTCGCCGACCGAACGGGCCACCTCCTCCAAGAAGGCTCCAACCTCTTCCGGGTCGTAGCCCCGGAGGCGCTGTCGGAAGGTTCGTCGCGCGATCGTATCGGGCGAGAGCAGGTCTGCCATCGAAGAAACGATAACGCCCGTGAGGGGGATTGACGGCGTTTCCGAGCCTCGAGTCTCCAATTCCGGGTCTCCAGTCGGGACTCGGGACCCGGGGACTTGGGACTGGTGACTCGCTCTCAAGCCGCGTCTGGCAGGGTGGCCAGGAACTCGAGAGCGTCGTCGATCGTCCCGACTGCCACGATCTCGGGGCCTTCGATGTCGGCAGTGAGGGCTTCGTCGTAGTTGGCCTCTGGAATCAGGATGTACTGGGCCCCGGACAGCGTGGCGCCGACCACCTTCTGGCGTATCCCGCCGATGGGTCCCACGACACCATCGGTCGAAATCGTCCCGGTCCCGGCGATACGGAACCCGTGGGTGATGTCCTCCGGGGTCAACAGATTGATGATCGCCAGTGTGTACATCATTCCGGCCGAGGGGCCGCCGATGTTGGACGAGTCGATCTCTACGTCGATCGGGAACAGATACTTGGGGTTGTGCGTTGCCGGACCGAATCCGACCATCGGCTGACCCTTGTTTTGGGTGTGCTCGATGAGCGTGATCGGCACCTCGATGATGGCCCCATCCCGAGAGAGGGTGAGGATGACCGTGTCCCCGATTCCGTAGGTGCTGATCTCGGCGACGGCATCCGTACCCACTAACACCGCCCGGCCGTTGATAGCAGTGATGATGTCACCGGCCACCAGCACCCCCTCGGCCGGGGTCCCCTCGAGCACCGAAACCACTTCGACACCGTCCCCCTCGACCGTCACGTCGTAACCAAGGCGGTCGAGCGCCACGGAGATGGCCGCCAGCTTCGATTCGTCCATCCGCGCCCGGCTTTGGCGCTGGTACTCCTCCTGGGTGACGTCGATAGGTCGCACGGCGATCCGTTCGAGCACATCCACCTGGGGATCGGCAACTGCCGCCAGAAGTTCGTACACGTTCAGGTCTTGCTGGGAGACGGTCAACATGTAGAGGTCGCCCTCGACTGGATACTGCTCGGCTCCCTGCACAGTGAGCAAGTCAACAACTTCCGGGGTAGGGCCCGGCGACCATGCGAGGTAGGGAAGCTCGATGTTCCAGAGCACCACCGAGAAGATGGCCAGCGCCATCAGCACACTGCCAACCGCGAACGGCCACCGGGGCAGGCTTCTGTCGGCCGCGTGGTCGGTGGGTTGGGGTGAAGAGGTGTCGTCCAACATGGGTCTCACACAGAGGTCGCGACGAGATGTTATCGACCGTTTCGAGCTAGGAGACCCATGAACTCAGGGGAATTGCAGCACGGGAACATCTTGGAGCTCTGCTCGCACGACGATCCGTTGCCGGGCCGATCCTCTCGGATGGCAAGCGAACAGCGTCAGCATGGGGGCGTCTGTCTGCTCGACAATCCAGATGTCGTTGGGAGTGACGATG
>DATEVB010000102.1:0-27203 GCA_035282865.1 Acidimicrobiia bacterium
CGTCCGGGAGCGTGAATGATCTCGGTGCCTGCTCGCAACACCTCGGTGGTCGGGACGCGACCAACGTACAGCAGCCCGAAGCGCTCGATTCGGGCTCTTGTTCTGAGAATCTCCCGGGCGTGGATGGTGGGCGTTTGCCGATCCTTCATACCCCGGCGGCCCTCTTCGATCATCACGGCTAGGCCGAGCCGGGCCACCGACCAGAAGACGATGCGGTGTGTCCCGACCACTATCGAGCCGGGCACGGTGGTCGCGACCTGCCAGGCATCTGTCAGTTGCCGATCGGAAAGGTCGGGTGTTGCGGTTACGACTCTCGGTCCGAAGGTGATGGCGAGATCGGCGGAGATCCTGTCGGCCTCGATCGCCGTAGCGGCAACCACCACCAACGAACGATCCGCCCCGACCACCGGGGCAGCCACACTGGTCAGATAACGGTTCCCATCGGTGGATGCCAGGAAGTAGGCAGCCCGGTTTCGGTGTCCGCCGGCCGCCGCGGTCGCCAGCCCGGTGAGCGGGCCGGAACTAACGTCGGGAACCTCCGGCCGGGAGGGTGTCGTTGTGCGTCTCGGAAGATTGGGCGGAGCGGATTTGGCGAGGATTCCGGCCATCGGCGCGACGTAATGATGGGCCGCCCATCGCAAGGTCTCTAGTAAGCGCTCGTCGAACACCGGCAGGTCACCCGACACCCCGCGCAGCTCTTTGAGCCCCGAGTGCGACCCGGACCTGACCTCGGTTACAAAGCCGCGCAGTTTCCGACCGCCCAGAGGAACCCGCACGATCGAGCCGACAGACACGCTCTGGCCTTCGCCGACCGCGTAGACGAATCCGTCATCGACCGCGAAGGTGGGAACGTCGGGAAGAACGCGGGCAACGAGCGGGCGGCTCAGAGCCTTCCAGCGGCGGCGGCGAGCGTCACCGCCACGTCCTCTGCCTCCCAGGAGAACTGCGGGCGACCGAAGTGACCGTAGGCGGAGGTTTCCCGGTAGATGGGCCTTTGCAGCCGGTAGCGATTGATGATGGCCAGGGGGCGAAAGTCGAAATGCTCGGCGATCAGCCCCTCGAGCCGGGCCACCGGCACGGTCTCGGTTCCGAAGGTCTCCAGATGGATCGAAAACGGTTCCGCCCGTCCGATTGCGTAGGACAGTTGCAGTTCGCACCGGGTGGCCAGTCCGGCCGCTACCAGGTTGCGGGCGGCATGACGGGCACCATAGGCGGCCGAGCGATCGACCTTGGATGGGTCTTTGCCGGAAAAGCAACCACCTCCATGCCGGGCCGCGCCACCGTATGTGTCGACGATCACCTTGCGTCCGGTCAATCCGGTATCACCGACGGGACCACCGACCACGAACCGTCCCGACGGGTTAACGATGAATTCGAAGTCGTCGTCGGGATCCATGAGAACGGCCTCCAGGACGTGCTTGCGCAAGTCGTCAATCAGCGTGGCCGGGTCGGTATCCTCGGCGTGCTGGGTAGAGATGAGCACCCGATGCACGCCGACCGGCTTGCTGTCCTCGTACCGCACGGTCACCTGCGTCTTGCCGTCCGGACCGAGGTAGCCGAGCGTCCCATCCTTGCGCACAACGGCGAGCCGTTCGGCCAGGCGGTGCGCCAGTTGGATTGCCAACGGCATACGCTCCGGCGTCTCGTCGACGGCATACCCGAACATGATGCCCTGATCACCCGCCCCGAGGCTGTCGAGCGGATCGGTCGAACCGTTGCGCGCCTCGAGGGACTCGAACACACCTCCGGCAATGTCCGGGCTCTGACGTTTGACGATGACTTTCACGTCGCAGGTGTCGGCGGCGAATAGACCGCTCGAATCGGCGTAACCGATATCGCGGATGGCTTGGCGGACCGCCGACTCGATGTCCACCTTGGCGCTGGTCGTGATTTCGCCGGCAACGATGACGATGTTGTCGGTGACCAGCACCTCGCAGGCGACCCGACCGTGTGGGTCTTGCTCCAGCACCGCATCGAGCACAGCATCGGAGATGCGGTCGGCGACCTTGTCCGGATGTCCTTCAGTCACCGACTCCGAAGTGAAATACCAGTTGCGCATGCGGGCGAGTATACGGGGACGTCGAGGGTTGACGGCCGGTTATGTGAGTTGCCCGGCCAGGTAGTCACAAAGGCGCCGGGCTACCTCACGTTTGGTGAGCAGCGGCCACGGGTCGACGGCCCCGTGGCAGTCGATCAACGCCACCTGGTTGGTGTCGGATCCGAACCCAGATCCATCCGCCGCCACGTCGTTGGCGACGATGACATCGACCCCTTTTGATATCGCCTTGGCGATCGCCCCGTCGATCGACCCGGTCTCGGCTGCGAACCCGACCAGATAAGGGCGTTGCTCCATGGCTGCCAGACTCGCCAGGATGTCAGGGGTTGGCTCCAGGTGAAGGTCGGGGATGCCGTCGGTCCTACGCAGTTTCGTCCCGGTGACATCGGCGGGACGAAAATCGGCCACCGCGGCCGCCATCACGACCACATCCACCGCTGCGGCGATCTCAGCGACGGAGTCGGCCATCTCCTCGGCAGTCTCAACCTCGATCAGCCGGACGCCGGGTGGTGCGGGACGTCCGGCGCTCGATACCAGGGTCACCTCGGCTCCGGACGCAGCGGCTTCGGAGGCGATCGCAAATCCCATCTTCCCGGAAGACCGGTTGCCGATGAACCGCACGGGATCGATCGGTTCGCGGGTACCGCCGGCGGTCACCAGCATGCGCACACCGCTGAGCCGTCCGGTCAGGACACGTTCGAGCGCTTCCAGGATCTGTTCCGGTTCAGCCATGCGGCCCGGCCCGACGTCTCCTCCGGCCAGGGCACCGCTGACCGGGCCGACCATGGTATGACCGTCTCCCTCCAGAGCGGCGACGTTACGCCGGGTAGCGGCGTTCTCCCACATCTCCGTATGCATCGCCGGGGCAAACACCACCGGCGCGGTCGTGGCCAGCAGCGTGGCCGAAACCAGCTCATCGGCCAATCCGTGCGCGGCCTTGGCGAGCGTATTGGCGGTGGCCGGTGCGATGACAACCAGTTCTGCCCAACGGGCCAGTTCGGTGTGAGGGCTGACGGAAGCCGCTCCGAATAACTTGGATGCAACAGGTTGCCCGGTGATCGCCGCCAAGCTCTGAGCTCCGACGAACTGCTGGGCGGATCTGGTCATCATGACCCGAACATCGGCACCCCGTTCGATCAGCCTTCGAACGAGATAAACGGCCTTGTAGGCTGCAACGCCCCCCGACACCCCTACCAGGATGCGGCGCCCGTTGAGCATTCCGTCACTCTTCGACGCGTTCGACCGCCACTTTTCCCTGCGCGATTTCCTCCAGGGCGATGGTGAGCGGCTTGTGACTCAGCGAATGGACTTGGGGCGGCACGAAGTGGCCGAGGCCTTCCCCCAGCTGGTTGAAATAGGCGTTGATCTGCCGCGCTCTACGAGCCGCAACGACCACGAGGTCAAAACGGCCGCCGGTCTGCTCCAGGACGTCCTCGATAGGTGGGCGAATCATCTGTCTACTTTCGTGGGAGGGACCCTCAGTATACGCAGGATGCGTTCCACCGCAGCCTCAACCGAATCGTTGACAACGATGTGGTCAAAGCGTTCTTCGGCTACTTCGATCTGCCATCGGGCTATGGCGAGCCGGCGTTCGATGTCTTCGGGAGAGGTGTCGCCCCGACTCCGTAATCTCCGCTCGAGTTCCTCGAGCGTCGGCGGCGTCAAGAATACGGTGAGCGCCTCGGGAAAGGAGGCCTTGACCTGCACCGCCCCCATCACTTCGATGTCGAGCAGGACATCATCGCCGGCTGCGATCCGTTCCAGGACGGGAGCACGTGGTGTTCCGTAGAGGTTGCCACTGTATTCCGCCCACTCCAGGAGCCGGCCCGTGTCGCGCATGCGAACGAACTCGTCCCGATCCACGAAGTGATACTCGACACCATCGGTCTCACCCGGTCGGGCAGTGCGGGTCGTCGCCGAGATCGAAAAGAAGAAGGGGTGGCGGTCAGCCAGAGCATTGACGATAGTCGATTTGCCTGCTCCGGAAGGCCCGGAAACAACGATCAGCCGCCCGAAGGCGGCTCGATCAGGAGAACTCTTCGAGAAGGGCAGAGCGTTGACGCTGTCCAAGGCCACGAATTCGTCTGCTGTCGGCGATGCCATGGCCCTCCATCAGCCTCTTGGCCTTCACTTTGCCGGTTCCGGGCAGCGAAGACAGCACGGCGTATACCTTCATCCCGGCCACGATGGGATCTCCACCGGCCCGTTCTAGCAGTTCCGGAAAGGTGATCGATCCGGACTTCAACAGATGCTTGATCTCGGCTCGAACTCTCCTGGCTTCGGCCGCCTTGGCGAGTGCTTCGACGCGTTGCTCTTTGGACAATTGTGGCGGTGCCATACACCTCCTGTATCAGGTGGTGCGCACTCTACCAACCCGGACGCCCCCTAGGCCGTCTGCTCGAAAATAGCCCGGGCTGCCGCGCCGGGGTCGAGAGCACGCAGTATGGGCCGACCGATAACCAGATAGTCGGCGCCGCGCCTCACCGCCTCGGCCGGGGTCGCCGTGCGGCGCTGATCGTCGATTTTGGCGCCCGCCGGCCTGACCCCCGGCGTTACTTTGAGCAGCTCGGGGGCAACCTGAGCGATCACGCCGAGTTCCTCCGGTGAACACACCACCCCCTCACAACCGGTGGAGGCTGCCAGCCTCGCCAGCCGGGCCGTCTGCCGCCCCGGAGAACCCGCCACGCCCACCTCAGCCAGATCATGGGCGGTCATGCTGGTCAGTACTGTCACTGCCAGGATACCGGCCGGTCGGCCTCCGGAACCTTCCTCCAGGCCCTCGACCGCCGATGACAATATGCGGGTGCCACCGGCGGCGTGTACGGTCACCCATCGTGCACCCAGCCGCCCCAGCTGGCGGGCTGCCCGCCCGACCGTTGTTGGTATGTCGTGCAATTTGGCGTCGGCCAACACCGGTTTGCCCAAGGCGGCCAGGCCGGCGATGAGGGCGGGGCCGGGCCCCATCAGCAACTCGAGCCCCACCTTGAACCCTCCAACATGCGGGCCCAGCACCTTCGCCAACCGCACCGCCTCCTCGGCGGTGCTCACATCGAGCGCAACCAGAATGCGATTGGTGGGAGTAGCCGGTTGGGTGATCAGGGGACCCTCCTCTCGTTTACCATGATTTCACCGCTCCAATCAGATCCGCAACACTCACCACGCCCTTGCTCCGGCAATAGGCCCGCAACTGGCGCAGGACGAGTCGCCCGATACGCGGACGCTCGAAGTGGGCGGTGCCGATCGCCACCGCCGTGGCTCCCGCCAGCAGGTACTCGACGACATCGGCTCCGCTCCGCACTCCCCCGCATCCGACGATCTGCGCGTCGGGAAAGGCCGCCCGCACCTCCAACACGCAACGGAGGGCGATCGGCTTGAGCGGAGGGCCCGAGTACCCGCCCGTTGTCCGGCTGAGCAGCGGCCGTCTGGTTTCGATATCGATCGCTGCGCCGGCGATGGTGTTGGTCAGGACCAGCCAATCGGCTCCGCCCTCCAATGCGGCGCGGGCGATAGCGACGATATCTCGGGCGTTGGGAGACAACTTTGCACCGATCGGTTTGCCGACCGCGGCCCGCACTGCCCGCACGACGGTACCGGTCGCTTCGGCGTCGAGTGCCCAGATCGTCTCCCCGGCCAGATTGGGACACGACAGATTGATCTCGATTGCTTCGACGGGAGCCTTCGCCAGCTGCTTGGAGACTTCGACAAACTCCTCCACCGTCGTCCCAACTGCCGAACCCCACACCGGTACCGGAACGTCCGGGAGACGGGGACCGATCTCGTCCACCCATGCCGCCACTCCGGGGTTCTGGATACCGATCGCATTCAGCATTCCCGCACCGACGTTCGCCAGTCGCGGGGCGGAGTTGCCCGGCCACGGTGTACCGCTCACCGACTTGGCCACCGCTGCTCCGTAGGCTTCCAGAGCGCCCACCCCGGCGAAATCGACCACCGAACCGACGGTTCCGGACGCGGCAATCAACGGCGATCGGAGTGGCACCGGACCCAGTTTTACGGACATGTCGATCATCGATGCCACTCTTGCAGGCTGCGGACCCGGTGCACGGCCCCGTCGTCGGCCTGAAGGCTTCTGGCCACCGCCAGCGCTCCCGGTACGGTGGTGATGCAGGGTATACCGCGCCGCCGGGAGGCGGCTCTGATCAGACTGCCATCGCTACGTGCCCGGCGACCCCGCGGCGTATTGACCACCAGGGCAATCTGTCCCGACTCGATCCGGCTGACGCTGTCGCCGGGTCCTTCCCCGACCTTGGCAACGATGTCGGAAGCTACTCCGTGGTGGGCCAGGTATCTGGCTGTGCCCGCTGTGGCCGCCAGCCGGAACCCGAGCATGGAGAACGCCTGGGCGGCGGCCAGCCCGACCGGTTTGTCACGATCGGCCAGGGAGAAGAACACCACGCCGCCGTCCGGGACCCGGCAGCCGGACCCCAGCAACGCCTTGCCGTAGGCAGATCCGAAATCCGACCCGATGCCCATCACCTCTCCGGTCGCCTTCATTTCCGGTCCAAGCACCGTGTCCTCCTCTGGGAACCGCTCCCAGGGCAGGACCGCCTCTTTCACCGCTACGAAGTGGCCGGTGAGGTTCTCCCCGGGCGGGTCGGCCAGCATGCCTTCGTGCCGCAGGTCTTCGAGGGTCGCCCCCATCATCACCCGGGCCGCCACCTTGGCGATCGGCACGCCGGCCGCTTTCGAAATGAACGGAACCGTGCGGGAGGCCCGTGGATTTGCCTCGAGGATGAGGACCTCTTCTCCCTTCACGGCAAACTGAATGTTGATGAGGCCTCTCACCTCCAGAGCCTGAGCCAGCCTCTCGGTGGCTGCCAGGATCTCTTGGTGGGCATTGGGAGGGAGCGTGGGTGGCGGCACGACGCAGGCCGAATCGCCGGAGTGTACGCCGGCTTCTTCAACATGCTCCATGACCCCGCCTACCAGGAGTTCGACTCCGTCGTAGACGGCATCCACATCTACTTCGGTGGCCGATTCCAGGAACCGATCTATCAACAGGGGAGCCTGCGTGAGGTCGCAGCCGAGCAGCCCGGCCGGGCCGTAGGTACTGTGCAGATAATCGCCCAGTTCCTCCCGGCTGTAGACAACCCGCATCGCCCGGCCTCCCAGCACGTACGACGGCCGGACCAGGGCCGGCAAGCCGATGACTTCGAGGATACGCATTGCGTCTTCAACACTGGTGGCTACCCCATGGGGAGGCTGGCGCAGTTCGAGGCGCCGGCATAGCTCGCTGAAACGTTCTCGATCTTCCGCCGTGTCGATCGAAGTGGGCGAGGTCCCGGCAATCGGCACTCCCGCATCCTCGAGGGCCCGGGCCAGGTTGAGCGGTGTCTGGCCTCCCAGTTGCACAATCACCGCCTCCGGTCGCTCTCTTTCGACGATGGCCAGGACGTCTTCGACCGTCAACGGCTCGAAGTACAAGCGGTCCGCGGTGTCGTAGTCGGTCGAGACGGTTTCGGGATTGCAGTTCACCATGATCGTCTCATACCCCGCCTCGCGCAGTGCGTAAGCGGCATGCACGCAGCAGAAATCGAATTCGATGCCCTGACCGATGCGATTGGGTCCGGAGCCGAGGATCATCACGCTGGGCCGTTGAGAAGCGGGAACCTCATCTTCGTCTTCATAGGCGCTATAGAGATACGGGGTCCCGGCCTCGAACTCGGCGGCACAGGTATCGACCGTCTTGAAGGTCACATCGATGTGCCAACGCCGCCGATAGTCGCGTACCTTCGCCTCGGTCAGACCCCACAAGTAGGCCAATTGAGCATCGGAGAAACCGTGGCGCTTGCCGTGGCGCAGCAGCTCGGTCGAGGGTGGAGCCGCCTCCAGCTCGGCACGCACGTCGATGATCTGAGCGATTTGATCGATGAACCAGAGATCCAGCCTCGTTGCGGCCGCCAGGCTGGGCGGGTCCTCACCCCGCCGCAGCAACTCGGCCACGACGAACAGCCGGTCGGGGGTGGGCACAACACAACGGGCGAGGAGCTCCGTCCGATCGAGCGCCCGTAAGCCGGCTTCCTGAGGGTCTGCGTTGAGACCGGCCCGTCCCACTTCCAGTGAGCGGATGCCCTTTTGGAGCGCCTCTGGGAACGTGCGGCCGATCGCCATGACCTCCCCGACGCTCCGCATCGATGTGCCCAACGTCGGTGAAGCGGTCGGGAACTTGGCGAAATCAAAGCGTGGCACCTTGACGGCGACATAATCGAGCGCCGGTTCGAACGAAGCGGGGGTCGAGCCGGTCACGTCGTTCGTGATCTCGTCGAGAGAGTAACCGACGGCCAACAGGGCGGCGATCTTGGCGATCGGGAAACCGGTCGCCTTTGAGGCCAGCGCCGACGACCGGGAAACGCGGGGGTTCATCTCGATGAGGAGGCGGCGGCCCGTTGATGGATCGACCGCAAACTGAACGTTGGCACCACCCGTTTCGACGCCGACTGCCCTCAGGCAAGCTATCGCCTCGTCCCTCATCTCCTGATACTCCGGGTCCGAGAGGGTCTGGATGGGCGCCACGGTGATCGAATCGCCGGTGTGGACCCCCATGGGATCGAGGTTCTCGATCGAGCACACGATGACGGCATTGTCGGACCGGTCGCGCATCACCTCCAGCTCGTACTCCTTCCATCCCTCGATGGATTCTTCGACCAGGATCTCGCCAGCTGGAGAAGCAACCAGCCCTGCTCGGGCTTTGATGGCGAACTCTTCGTCGTTGAAGGCGATTCCGGTACCGCCACCACCCAGTATGTAGGACGGCCGGATCATGACGGGAAAGCCGATGCGGCGGGCTGCCACGACCGCTTCTTCGAGCGAATGCGCATATATACCTTCGGGCACGGCCAGCCCCGATGCTTCCATCAGCTTCTTGAACCGTCCCCGGTCCTCGGCCGCTTCGATGGCCTCGAGCCCTGCACCGATCAGTTCGACGTTGTACTTGGCGAGCACACCTCGACGAGCCAGCTCGGTGGTGACGTTGAGAGCCGTCTGGCCTCCCAAGGTCGGAAGTAGTGCGTCCGGCCGCTCTTTGGCGATGATCGCCTCGACCGTCAGAGCCGTGATCGGCTCGATGTAGGTGGCATCGGCGAACTCGGGATCCGTCATGATGGTGGCCGGATTCGAGTTCACCAGCACGACGCGAAACAGTTCCGAACGAAGCGCTTTGGCGGCCTGAGTACCCGAGTAGTCGAACTCTGCACCCTGGCCGATCACGATCGGCCCTGAACCGATCAACAATATGGAGCTGAGATCGGATCGGCGTGGCATCAGCGTTGCTCGATGAGCTCGGCGAACCGGTCGAAATAGTGGAGAGCGTCGCGAGGCCCCGGGGCCGCTTCCGGGTGGTACTGGACCGAAAAGGCGTCGATCTCCCGGCAGGCCAGACCTTCCAGCGTCCCGTCGTTGAGATTTATGTGCGTCGCAACCACCTCACCGAAATCAGTGGGGAAACGGTCGGTGGCCGGCAACACGGGAGCTGCCCCGTCGGCTCTGGCGGCGAGATCTACGGCGAATCCGTGGTTGTGGACCGTGACCTCGATCCTTCCATCCACCAGTCTCTTCACCGGGTGGTTTCCGCCGTGGTGACCGAACGGCAGCTTGTAGGTGCCGGATCCAAGGGCCAGCCCCAGCACCTGATGACCCAGACAGATCCCCAGGATCGGAACCATGCCCAGCAGCGAGCGAACCGTGGAGATCGGCGACTGCAACGCGGCCGGGTCGCCCGGGCCGTTGGACAGGAACACCCCGTCCGGTGATTCGTCGAGAATCGCCTCGGCAGGCGTCTCGAGCGGGACGACCTTCACCTCCAGGCCCCGCCGTGCCAGTTCACCGACGATGGAACGTTTGATGCCCAGGTCGAGTGCAACGACCTTCCCACGCCGCACTCCAACGGCGGGCTGCAACCAGGGTTGCCGGGTGGTCACGCTGCTGGCCAGGTCTCGCCCTTCCATGGTGGGAGCGGCCGCGGCCAGCTCGTGCAGCTCGGTTGCGTCGATGTCGGTGCCGATGGCCAACTGCATCGCTCCGGCCGACCGGATATGCCGGGTCAACCTTCGTGTGTCGATACCGGTCAGAGCGACTATCCCGCCGGCCCGGAGCAACTCGACCAGCGAACCTTCTGCTCGCCAGCCTGAGTAGCGACCAGCCATCGATCGCACGATCAAACCTGCCACCGCCGGCGTGAGGGACTGGTCGTCCCGGCCGGTCACCCCGTAATTCCCGATGTGGGGCGTCGTCATGACCACCACCTGGCCGGCGTACGAGGGATCCGTCAGCACCTCCTGGTAACCGCTCATCGACGTGTTGAAGATCACCTCGCCCAGGCTCACTCCTTCTTCGCCTACCGACCATCCCCGAAAGACCTCGCCGTCGGCAGTGACGGCCAGGCCTTCTTTCATCGCTGCACCTTGCCGTCCCGGTAGGTGACCCGGCCGTCATACATAGTTGCCAGTACCCGTCCCTGCAATGGCCTACCGATGAAAGGCGAGTTGTCGGCCCGCGATACGAATACGTCCGGGGTCCAGGCGGCCGTCGGATCGAAAACGACCAGGTTGGCTCTTGCGCCGGGTTCGAGCCATCGACCGTGGCTGTTCAGCCCGCCGATGTGTGCCGGAGCGATCGACATGCGCTGAAAGAACAGAACCGGGTCCAGCCCGACTGCCGTGTTGACCACCGCCGCGGCGGTCTCGAGACCGATGATGCCACGAGGAGCCTCCTCAAACGGGACATCTTTCTCGTGGGCGGCATGCGGGGCATGGTCGGTTGCGACCACGTCGATGGTTCCGTCAACGAGCCCGATCCGAACGGCTTCCACGTCTGCCGGTCGGCGAAGAGGAGGGTACATCTTGACGTCCGGGTTCATGCGTTCGACCTCACGATGATCGAGCATGAGGTGGTGGGGGGTTGCTTCTGCGGTCACGGGCAACCCTTCCGCCTTGGCTTTCCTAACCAGTTCGACGGTGCCGGCGGTCGAAACGTGCTGGACGTGATAGCGAACCCCGGACAACCGCACCAGGGCCAGATCGCGGGCAACCACGATCTCTTCCCCACCGGCAGGCAAACCGGCCATGCCGAGCCGCGAGGAAACGCTTCCCTCGTGCATGTGCCCGCCTCTCGTCAGTCCCGCGTCCTCCGGGTGCTGGGCGATCACACCGCCGATCTCGGCCACGTACTCCATGGCCCTGAGCAGGAGCCCGGCATCCTCAACGGAATCACCGTCGTCGGAGAACATCCTCACACCGGCGGCCCACAACTCGTCGAGATGAGCGAGTTTCTTGCCTTCCCTCCCCATGGTGATGGCCCCGGCCGGGACGACTTCGACCAAGCCTTCCTCCCGGCCGCGCTCGAGCACAAAACGGGCGAGGTGTCCGGCATCGATCGCCGGATCGGTGTTGGGCATCACCACAACGGCGCTGAAGCCGCCGGCGGCGGCCGCCGCCGAACCACTGCCGATGTCCTCTTTCCACTCCTGGCCGGGTTCGCGGAAATGCACATGGAGGTCGACAAAACCGGGACCGATCAGGCTCCCCGCACAGTCGATGATGTCGCCCGTCGTGTCCAGGCCCCTCCCGATCTGTGCCACCGCCCCGTCCCTGATCAGAATGTCTTCCTCGACCGGGCCGTCCGGTGTCACGATCCTTCCGTTGGCGAACAGGGTCTCACGCATCATGAACCTCCCCTCCCAGCAGTCTGAACAGGACCGCCATTCGCACTGCCACCCCGTTGGCCACCTGCTCGAGGATCCTGGCTCTTGGATGGTCGGCGACTTCCGGGGCGATCTCGACCCCCCGGTTCATCGGACCCGGGTGCATGACGATCGCGTTCTCCTGCAAACGGTCGAACCGTTGGCGGGTCATGCCGAATCTGCTCACGTACTCGGGAAGCGAAGGAAAGACCGAAGCACCTCCCCGTTCGGCCTGGATGCGCAGCAAGTAGATGACGTCCACGTCGAGCACGTCGTCGATCGATCCGGCCACTTTGACCGGCCATCCGTCCAGATCGACCGGCAGCAGAGTCGAGGGCGCTACCAGGGTCACCTCCGCTCCGAGCGTGCTGAAGGTCGAGATGTCCGAACGGGCCACTCTCGAATGCCGGATGTCCCCCACGATTGCGATCTGCAGCCCGTCGAGTGTCCCGAAGTGCTGGCGGACGGTGAGCGCATCGAGCAACGCCTGGGTCGGGTGCTGATGAGCCCCATCGCCGGCATTCACGACCGGCAATCCTGTCCAATCGGCGATGCGCCACTGCGCTCCGGTGGACTTGTGCCGCACCACCAGAGCATCAGCGCCCATCGCCTTGATGGTCAGCGCCGTGTCCTTGAGGCTTTCCCCCTTGCTGAGCGACGACGTAGACGGGGAGAAACTCATGGTGTCGGCCGAGAGCGCTTTGGCGGCCCGCTCGAACGACAGCCTGGTTCGGGTCGACGCCTCAAAGAAGAGCATGGCGATCGTCTTCCCTCGCAGGGCGGGGACCTTGGGAATCGGTCGTCCGAGCACTTCCACGAATTCATCTGACAAGTCCAGCAACGATTCGAGGTTGTCCCGGCTCACATTGTCGGTGGTCAGGAAATGCTTCATGCTTTCTCCTCGATCCAAATGCCTTCCTTGCCGTCGGTCTCTTGGAGCTGCACGGTCACCCGTTGGCCCGAAGACGTTGGCAGGTTCTTTCCGACGAAATCGGGGCGGATCGGCAGTTGCCGGTGCCCCCGGTCGACCAAAACGGCCAGCTGTACCGCCCGGGGGCGCCCCAGGTCGGTGAGGGCGTCGAGCGCAGCCCGGATGGTTCGACCCGTGTACAGGACGTCATCCACGAGGACGACAATCCGGTCGGTTACATCCTCCGGCATGGCGGTTGCACCAAGTTCGGTGGTCGGCCGGCGATCGAGGTCATCGCGATAGAGCCCGATATCGAGTGTTCCCACCGGCACCTTGACGTTCTCGTACTCGTCGATAGCCCGACCGAGGCGCTCGGCCAGGGGTACCCCCCGGGTATGGATCCCGACCAGGATGACCTGGGCGGCGCCTTTGTTACGCTCCAAAATCTCGTGAGCAACCCTGCGGAGCGCCCGATCGATCTCCTCAGCCTCCATCACCTGTGTCACGTTTCAACCCCCTGCCCGCACACAAAAAAAACCGCCCGGCGGGCGGCGTACGAAAGTGATCTGAACATGCTCGGCTCCTTCCCGGCCTCACAGGACCGGCGTTTAAAGGACGTTGCCGGCAGCGTAGCACACGATCAAGGAGACGGCGGGTTTCCGGCTTCGGGGAGCCCGGCGGGACGTTCCACCCCGGCCAGCTTGGAGAGAATCCCGTTGACGAAAGCCCCGCTGCGCTCCGTCGAGTACACCCGGGCGAGGCGAACTGCTTCGGAAACCACCACCGCCATCGGCGTCTTTGGCTCGTAGCGAAGCTCATACAGGCCCAGCCGTAGGATGGCCCGGTCGACGGGAGGCATGCGGGCAACCCGCCAGCGGGTCGAAACCGTGTCAATCGCAACGTCCAGGTCCTCGAGATGGTCTCCAACCCCTTGAATGAGCCGGGCCGCCTTGGCAGGGAGGCTCGGGTCGATCTCGGGACGATGGAGCCCCCTTTGGTCGGCCTCATAGAGGGCGGTCAGAGCGAGATCACGAGGCTCCCGGGGCGGGTCTTCCGGGGTGTTCACACGCGAGTGAGATATTCGCCGCTGCGGGTATCGACCTTGATCACATCCCCCTCTTCGACAAACAGCGGCGCCTGCACCAAGAGTCCGGTCGCCACCGTCACCGGCTTGGTGGCTCCCGATACACGATCACCCTTGACTCCGGGTTCGGCTTTGACCACTTCGAGTTCGACGGAGGCGGGCAATTCGACGGCGATCGCTTTGCCCCGGTACATGTGCAGCAGGGCCGTCATCCCGTCAACGAGATAATGGGCCGCATCCCCGACATCGTCGGCCGGGACGGCGAACTGGCTGTAGGTTTCGAGGTCCATGAAATGAAACCCCAGATCGTCTCGATAGAGGAACTGGTGGTCTCGCCGGTCGATTACCGCTTGCTCCACCGACTCGCCGGCCCGGAAAGTTCGGTCTACGACCGCCCCCGAGTCGAGGTTCTTGAGCTTCATCCTCACGAACGCCCTACCCTTTCCCGGCTTGACGTGCTGGTAGTCGATGATGCTGAAGAGCCCTTCGGGGAGGTCGAGGGCCATCCCGGGGCGAGCTTCGTTGGTTGAGATCATGCGGTGGCTCCTTTCGGGGGGAGTGTATCGCCCGTCAGGTGATGCCGATGCTGGAGAGGCCAACATCGATGGCTTGGGCAGATACAGAGATGACAACCGGCTCACCAATAGATCTCAGGAGCACCATGCGCACACCCGTGGCGTCGCGTTTCTTGTCTTGGGCGAGTACTTCGAGCACCCGGCGGCGGGTCGGGCCGTCGACTCGAACCGGCAGGCCGAGCCCGACGATGGCGTTCCGCTGGCGGGTGGCGGCTTCGAAGCCGACCAGATCTTCAGCGATCCGCCCGGCTGCCGTCATGCCGACCGCCACCGCGTGGCCGTGCGGGATACCGGCCGAAATCTCAACGGCGTGGCCGATCGTGTGGCCGTAGTTGAGGTTCGCCCGGACCCCCGCCTCTCGGAAGTCCTGATTGACGAGCGCCGCTTTGACCGCCACCGCTTTCGGCACAACCACGTCGAGATCAACCTCCAGGCCGGCGGACTCGATGTAGGAGAACAACGAAGCGTCGCCTATCAACCCGGCCTTCAATGCTTCTGCCAGACCGTCTCGTCTCAACTCGGTTGGCAGCTCATCGAGGACATCGAGGTCGATCACGACCCGGGTCGGGTGGTGAAACGCCCCCACCAGGTTCTTCCCGCCCAAGTTGACCCCGGTCTTACCCCCGATCGCCGCGTCGACCGCCCCCAACAAGGTGGTGGGGATATGCACGACTTCGATGCCCCGCAGGTAGGTGGCCGCAACGAACCCGGCCAGATCGGTCACAGAACCGCCCCCGACCCCGACGATGGTGTCGTGGCGGCCGATCCCCACCTCCGCCAGCCATGTATAGGCGGCCTGGGCGACTGCCAGGGTCTTCGCAGCCTCACCATCCGGCAACACCATCTGGTGTGCGTCGACGGAGGACGACCCGATCGCCATCATCTCGGCGATGTGACGGGCGCCCGGTTGGGTGAACACGGCCACCTTCTCTCGATCGGGTCGAGCCGGCAGGACGTCCCCCTGCACGAGCCCGCGATCGATGACGATTTCGGATTGTTGGTCGATCAGGAGCCGTTCCACAGCAACACCACCTCTCGAGCTACGTCGCCTGGTTCCTTGGCGCTGGTGTCGACTCTGTGGTGGGCGGCATCGGCATAGGCCGGGCTCCGTTCGGCCAGCAAATCGGCCACACGCCGGTCGGTCTGCCGGTTGAAGAGCAGTGGCCGGGCCGGGGCGTCTCCCAGCCGGGCGGCCAGCTCCTCATATCCTGCGGTCAACCAGACGACCACACCGTTGCTGCGCATCGCGGCCACGTTGTCCGGTCGGAGCACCACCCCGCCACCGGTTGCGACCACGCAGTCCCGACCTGTCGCAACGATGCGGTCGATCTGCTCGCTTTCGAGGTCCCGGAACGTCTCCTCGCCCTCGGTTTCCCAAATGGATGCGATCGTTCGACCGTTCTCGGCTTCGATGCGCGAGTCGGTATCGATGAAGGGAAGGCCCACCCGGCGAGCGATGAGCGCACCAACCGTTGTCTTCCCCGACCCCATCATGCCGACCAGCCACAAGGCTCGCATCAGAACGTCGCGAGTCGAGTTCGGTACGCCTCGACGGCCCCAACCAGATCGGCCACCGTGTCTCCTCCGAATTTTCGCAGCACTTCTCCCGCCAGCACGTAGGCCACCATGTGCTCCGCCACCACGCCTGCGGCGGGCACCGCACAGACGTCCGATCGCTCCCGGAAGGCATCGGCCGGCTCCTTGGTGGCAACGTCGACGCTCTGCAGCGGACGCATCAATGTCGAGATCGGCTTCATCGCCGCCCGCATCCGCAACGTCTGGCCGGTGCTGATCCCACCCTCCAGACCCCCGGCCCGGTCTGATGCCCGTACGAATTGCCCGCCTGTGAAGCCGATTTCGTCGTGCGCTTCGGACCCCGATCGTGCCGCCGAAGCCAGCCCATCTCCCATTTCGACGGCCTTGATACCCGGGATCGACATCAGTGCGCCTGCCAGTTGCGCATCGAGACGCCGGTCCCAATGAACGTGGCTGCCGAGCCCCGGCGGAGCACCGAAGACAAGCACCTCTACCACTCCTCCGAGTGTGTCACGATTGGCCTTGGCTTGTTCAATGGCTTCGGTCATCGCTTGTTCGGCTTCTCTGGCGAAGACCCGCACGGGCGAATCGTCGATGGCAGCCAGGTCGCCGGGACCGGGAGCCGTACCGTGCGGAATCGCAATCGGGCCGATGGCCACCACGTGGCTGAGAACGGAGATATCCACCCGGTGAAGAAGCTGGCCGGCCGCATACCCGGCGACCGTGCGAGCGGCCGTCTCCCGGGCCGAGGCTCTTTCGAGGATGTCGCGGGCGTCGTGGGTGTCGTACTTGAGCATCCCGGGCAGGTCGGCGTGACCGGGACGGGGTGTCGCCATCACCCGTTTCGGCTCGCCCGGCTGCGGGGACATCTCCTCTGCCCACCTGTCCCACTCGGTGTTGCGGATAACCACCGCCAGAGGGCTACCGAGGGTTCGACCGTGTCGAACACCGGCCAGGATCTCCAGCCGGTCCTGTTCGATCTGCATTCGCCTTCCCCGGCCGAAGCCCAACCGGCGCCGTCCCAGCTGGGTGGCGATGTCTTCGGATCGGATCTCGAGTCCGGCCGGCAGACCCTCGACGATGGTGACCAACCCCGGGCCGTGTGACTCGCCTGCGGTGAGGAAACGCAACATGAGACAGAGTTTCGAGTGTCAGGTGCGAAGGTGCAAGTCGCTACTTCAAGATCTCTTGACCTTCGGACAGCTCGAAGGCGTTGTCGCCGAAGAGGAACACGCCGCTGTCGGGATCGAGGCTGACGACCTTGAAGTCGCCGGCAAACGTATCCCCTACCCCCACGTCGTAGTCGGTGCCGTCCACCTTCACCGTGGCTCGCAAGACGCCGCCAACGTCTCTGATCTCGACCAGGGTGATCCGGATTCCCGACGGCTCGAATCCGTTCCCGGTCCCGGTGCCCGTACCTCCCGTTGAGGAATCTTCGGTGATGAGGGGCCGGAAAGGATCCCGGGGTTGTGACACCTGAAACGAGCTCAGCACTTTCACACCTTCCATCAACTCGGCGGCGGCGGGCGCCGCCACCGCCGAGTCGGCCAGGGGGCCGTCGAGCACCGTATCGGTAGCACCGAACACGGATGGTGCAACCACCATCCAGGCACCGGCGACTGCCACCCCTATCAGCAGAATGGCCACCGCGGCGGCCGTACCACTGTTTCTCTTCCGCATCACTCACCGCCCCCGGAAGTCGTCGTAGTCGTTGTCTCGGTGGTCTCTTCCGGGGCCGGCAAGACGACATCCCCGGTGGTGAAGGTGACCGCCGAGATCGAGACGGTCTCGATCGTGAACCCGTTGTCGTCCTGGGTCGGGGAAAGGCTGACCGCGTCGATCCGGACGATCCGTTCCAGATCGGCGATCCCGTACAGGTACCCGAGGACTTCGAAGAACTGTCCCTGCACCGTCAGGGACAGTGGAATCTCGAAGTAATCCTCACCTTCCACTTCACCCGGGTTTCCATAGGTACCGCTATCCCATTGAACCCCCGAAGCTTCGGCCAGCTCTGCCAAGGTGTCGATCAGGGCGGGCATCTGCGGGGTAGGCGGTATGGCTGCCTCGAGCGCCCCGATCGCCGAGCGATAGGTGAGCTCGTTCTCCTGGATCTTCTTCAAGCGGGACAGCTGGGTGCGCAACAGTACCTCGTTGTCTTCGGCTGATTGCAGCTCATCCCGGACATCTGAGATCTTGGCGTTGGTCGGAGAGATCACGAAGAACCACCAGAGCGCGGTGACGAGCAGCATGCCCAGCACCCCGAGAATCAGTCCGCTGCGTCTCATGAGGGAACCTCGGGGGTACGTTCCTCGGCCCGGTTGGAGCGAGCTGCGTCGAGCAGTGAGGCGACCGAGGTGAAGTTGACCACCGGGGACTCACCGATGGTTGAGCGGCTGGTGGACGACACCCATCCACCGCCCAGGGCAGGCCACTCCTCGGCGTCGAGTACCCGCAGCCACGAAGAGGCATCCGGATAATCGAAAGCGACACCGGTGATCGATATCTGACCGAGCACCAACGGGTTGTCCTCGCTATTTTGCAGGGTGCCGGTGAGGCTCGTGATCCAGAGCCGATCGGGAATGATGCGGGCCAGGTCGTTGAGGAGCCGTCCCCAGGCGACGTCCCGGGCCAGAGCGTTGTCGAGCCGCACGACACCGTCCTCGTAGGTGGATCGCAGAGTTCGAACGCCTGCCAGAGAGTTGATCTCTGCTTCGATCCTGGAATTGGCAGCCACTTGCGCGTCTCGATCGGCCTCCGCATCGGTTGCCTTGCCCTGCCACCAGAGAGCGACGAGAACCAGCAGCGCCAGGTAGACGGCGCCCAGCGCGATAAAGCCCACCGCTTTGCGGCGGGCGGTGGCCTGTTGGGCCGCCTCCGGTGGGAGCAGATTGATGGTTCGCATCAGAGTTCGCCCCACATCGCCAGTCCGACCGGGACGGGCAGCACTGGTTGAGCCTGGGAGAGCTCAACGTCGCTGAGCCCCAACTTCCCGACCCGCATCCTTTCCTCGTCGAGAACACGAACCGGCTCGACCCCAACGCCGAGCGAACGACCCAGACGGTTGGCAAGGTTGGGCAGGCGCGCCCCGTTGCCCGCCACGTAAAGGCGCTCGAGGCCCTGGCCGCCCGATTGGCCCAGGTAGTAATCGACCGACCCGCGAACTTCCTCGATGAGGATGTCTGCCTCCTCGGTGAGCAGCACCCTGGCGAGCGCTTCACCTTCGACCCCCTCCGGCCTTCCGTCGATCGCCACCCCGACGCGCCGCTTGTATTGCTCCGCCTGCGCCGGTTCCATCGGCATCCGGTCGGCCAACGCCGCCGTGAAGGTTGACCCGCCCATCGTCAGGATCCGGAGGAACCGGATGGTTCCCGCCTTCATGAGAATGACCTGCGTCAACCCGGCGCCGATGTTGACGATGGCCTGTGTGCCGGCGTCGAGATCGAAATCGGCTCCCCAGGCGGCCCGGGCGAGCGCAAACGCCTGCAGGTCGATGGCCATCACCTTGATTCCGGCGCCACCGACCACGCGCATGACATCAGCGGCCATGTCCCGGTGGGCGGCCACCACCAGGACCGACAACATGGGTTCTCCGTTGGGCGTTGCGAATTCCTCGAGTGGCACAAAATCGAGGATCGCCTCATCGATCGGGATCGGGATGTACTCCTGAGCTTGAAACGGCAGCGCCTGGGCCAGCTCGTCTTCGGCCATGTAGGGCAGATCCACTCGCCGGACGATCACTCGTTGGTTGGCAATCCCGACAATCACTCGCTTTTTCGGGAGCTTGGCCGCCTTCCAGAGCTCCGTCAGGGCGTCCCGGACGATCCCTTCTTCGACTATCTCGCCTGCAACCACGGCGCCCTCCGGCAGCGCCACCTGCCCGTAACGCTGGAGGACGGGTACACCTTTGCCGGTCTGTACAACAGCCGCACGAACAGCGCTCGTGCCTATGTCCAACCCGACGTTGATCGCCATGTTGTCTCCGCCCTGGACCGACCGGTGCGGCCGGATCCCCCGCGTGACCCAGCTCGGCCACGACCACACCCTTGAATTACAAAGGTGTGATTACAAGAGCGTAACAATGCGCCGGAACAGTCGCAAGCACCGGCGGTGCTCGCAGACTAACCCAGGTACCAGTCCACCAATGGTCGGCCCCAGGCCAGGGCGATCCATGCCCCGACGATGAGCGGCGGACCGAACGGGATGGCATCCTTTCTCCCCTTCCGCCCGGTGATCAGGAGCAGGAGCGAAACGATGCCGCCGATGAGGAACGCCAGGAAGACGCCCGACCACAGAGTCTTCCACGACGGGAAGGCGAGGACGGTCCCGAGCAGGAAAGCTAGTTTGACATCGCCCATCCCAAAGCCGCCCCGCGCCACCAACGCAATGAGGAGCAGCAAGGCGAAATAGATCCCGCCGCCGGCCAGGGCTCTCGGTACGGATCCAAGCGACCCGTCGGCGGCCGAACCGGCGGCCAGGAGCACCACCACGGTCACGGTGGCCGGGTACAGGATGCGATTGGGGATTCGCTTGTGGTCGAGGTCGGTGAGCACCAGCACGATGCTGGTTGCCGCGAAGAGCAGATAAGAGGCCAGCACCCAGGTCGGACCGATCACCAGGAAGGTCCCGACGAACAGCGCTCCGGTGGCGGCCTCAACGAGCGGGTACCGTGCTGAGATCGTTCCCTCGCAGTGGCGACAGCGACCCCGGAGCAGCAACCACGAAACCACCGGGATGTTGTCGTGCCACCGGATCGGCAGCCCGCACTCGGGACAGGCGGAAGCCGGCGCGACCACCGACCGACCGAGCGGCACCCGGTAGGCGACCACGTTGAGGAATGATCCGATCACCAGGCCGAACAGCCCGGCGACAGCGGCGAAATAGGCGGTCATGACACCTCTCTTCGGCAAATCACGTTAGCCGGGTCGGACCGGATCGCCTGGACATGCCGAGAGGGCGGCCTACGGGCCGCCCTCTCGAGGTCTCGATCGATGGTGGTTGTTTACCAGCCGGCGTCCGCGGTGGTCGCAACTGTGGCGGCACAGGCGACATCCTTGCCGTAGAAGGTGCCGGGGGTGCCACCGTTGGCTCCCGAAGCGACATCCCTCAGGAGAAAGGCCGCGCCGCTGGCCGACGTGATAGACAGACAGACTTCCTGATCGTCGGTGACGCCATCAAAGGTGACCGTCAGGGAAGCCCAGTCGATGCTCGGCTCGATCGCCTCGAGATCGGCTTGGGTGCCTGTGTAAGCCTCGTTGTCCACGTAGAACACCTTCTCGGCGGTCAGGGCGTTGCGCAGGTCGCTCTGGGCGGCCCGGTCCTGAGCACTGGTACGGGCTCCGAGGAAGGTCGGGATGGCGATCGCCACGAGAATGGCAATGATCAATACGACCACCATCAACTCGACCAGGGTGAAGCCTTCGTCGTTTCCGAGTCGGCTCCGCATCCAATGAATCATGACGATTCCTCCTTGTGAGGAGAGCCGGCTTTCGGCCCTCACCAACGAATATCGGCATCCCGGCGTCCCGAGTTGAGCGGCAATTCAGGGATCGAGGGTTGTTTCCCGGACAACGCAGGCACTAGTCATCCGCTCCGATACCCCGCTACTCGATGAGCGTGATGACGTTGAAGATGGGGAGATAGAGCGCCAGCAGCATGCCGCCGACGGTAGCGCCCAGGATGACGACCAGCAGTGGCTCGATGAGGCTGGTGAGCCCCTCCACCATGACCTTGACTTCCCGGTCGTAGAAGTCGCCCAGCTTCTCGAGCATGATGTCGAGGGCGCCGGTTTCCTCTCCGACCGCCATCATCTGCACCACCATCGGCGGAAACACCGGGTGGTTGGAGAGCGGCTCGGCGATGGATTCCCCCTCTTTCACCGAAGCCTGCACACTGTGCACGGCCCGGGCAACGACGGCGTTACCGGACGTTTCGGCCACGATATCCATCGCCATCAGGATCGGAACGCCGGTACGGGTGAGCGCAGCCATCGTGTGGGAGAAGCGGGCCAGAGCGGTCTTGTGGACCAGCTTGCCGAAGATCGGCATTTTGAGCTTGATGGCGTCGAATCTGCTCCGGCCCCGGTCGGTGGCGATCCACCGCTTGAAGCCGTAGACCAGGCCGATGGTGCCACCAACGGCCAGATACCAGTACGTGGTGAATATCACCGAGAGGGACATGAGCATCCTGGTCGGCAGCGGGAGCTCGGCCCCGAAGTCGGCGAACATCGATTCGAACATGGGCACCACGAACAGCAACATGGCGATGACGATGAAGATCACCAGTCCGAACACGGCGACCGGGTACATCATGGCCGACTTCACCTGCCCGCGCAGCTCTACTTGCGCTTCCAGAGTGAGCGCCAGGCGTTCCAGCGTCTCATCCAGGACGCCGCCCACTTCACCCGACTTGACCATCGAGGTATAGAGACGGGGAAACACCTTCGGGTGTTTCTCCAGGGCTTGCGAGAGCGACGAGCCCTTTTCGACGCTTGACTTCACGTCGAGTATGACGTCTCTGAAGGCGCGGTTGAGAGTCTGCTCGGCCAGGATGGTCAGTGACCTCAACAGCGACAGGCCCGAGTTGATCATGGTGGCGAACTGCCGGCTGAAAATGGCTACCTCTTTGACCTTGACGCGGCCGGACAGACCCGGGATCCGGATCTCCTTTTGAAACGATGAGGCCTTCTTCTCTTCAACCAATACCGGCATGAACCCACGGTCGCGCAACGTCTTGGCGACCACGGCCTGGGAAGAGGCCTGCATTTCGCCGTCGTGCAGCTTTCCTGCCTTGTCCTTGACCTTGTAGCTGAATGTTGTCGCCATGTGACCGTCCTCCTACGCCATCCGGCCGGCAATCCGCTGGAAGTCCTCGAGATTCATGCAGCGCTCGACTGCTACCGCGTACGAGATGAGGTTGCGGCGTACGAGATCGGCCAGCGACTGGTCCATCGTCTGCATGCCGTGTTTGCCGCCGGCTTGCATGGCCGAGGTGATCTGATGATTCTTCGATTCCCGGATCAGGTTGCGGATACCCGACGTGGCGATCATCACTTCGACGGCCGGCACCCGTCCCTTTCCGGTCCGGAGCGGCACCAACTGCTGGGTCATGATGGCCTGAATGGTCGAAGCCAGCTGTACCCGCACCTGTTGTTGCTGGTGGGCGGGAAAGACATCGACAATACGGTCGATGGTTTGGGGGGCATCCTGGGTATGCAGCGTTGCGATCACGAGGTGACCCGTCTCGGCGGCGGTGAGCGCGGTTGAGATGGTTTCCAGATCCCGCAACTCCCCGACCAGAATCACGTCCGGGTCCTGCCGCAGGGCGTGCTTCAAGGCCGCCCCGAATCCGAGCGTGTCGGCCCCGACTTCTCGCTGGTTGACGATGGCCAGCTTGTGGACGTGCAGAAACTCGATCGGATCCTCCACGGTGAGAATGTGGCAGGAACGCTTGGAGTTGATCATGTCGATCAGAGCGGCCAGGGTCGTCGACTTGCCGGATCCGGTTGGGCCAGTAACCAGGACCAGGCCACGCTGCAGATCGGCAAGTTCACCCACCGTCGGCGGGATGCCCAGCTCCTGCAGGGACTTGATTTCGGTGGGGATCGCCCGGAAGGCGGCTCCGACGGAGCCCCGCTGGAAGTAGACGTTCATGCGGAACCGGCCCCGCCCCGGCACCGGATGAGAGGCGTCGAGCTCGAGGGTCTCCTCCAGTTTCTCACGCTGCTTCTCCGTGAGGATGCTGTAGATCATTCTGCGCAGTTCGGCCGGCCTGAGCACCGGGAACTCGGTCAGCCGCTCGAGCTTCCCGTGCAGGCGGATCTGCGGTGGTGAACCGGCGGTGAGGTGCAGGTCGGACCCACCCCGATCCAGTTGAATCGACAGCAGTTCGTTCAGGTGCAGAGGGCCGGGTTCGGCGATGGTCACGGCGTCGGCCGACACTCCCGGCTGACGGATGAGGGGAACCACGTCGGCGCCGTGCACGAAATTGATGGCGCGCTGGATGGCCGTTCGGGTGGCCAACGCCAGCGTTACTCCCATACCCGAGAGCTTTTCGAGACGTACATGGGTCTCGGGGTCGAAGGGATCGGCAACGGCGACAACGACCTTCTCGTCCTCCAGGCGCACAGGCATGGCCATCAGCTGCCGGGCGTCATCGGCGTCTATCATCCCGACGGCTTCCGGGTCGAGCAGCGCGTCGTCGAGATCGATGTACGGCATCCCCACCCGGTCGGCGACGGCCTGGAGGAGATCCTCCTCGCGCACATGTCCGCCATCGATCAACAGTCTGGCGATCGGTACGCCGGTGGTCGTCTCGTTGTCCAGCACGCTCTCGAGGGCGTCTTTGGAGAGCAACCGACGATCGACGAGGAGCTCACCGAGTCTGCGTGATGCTGTAGTCATTCTCTTTTCGGCTTCCCTGTGAGGCGATCGGCCTCACATGATTGTCGGCATCGAAGGTGCTCACCTTGAAGTGTTCCCGCGGATGGCACCTGGTCGGGACGGTCGCTCAGACGATGACCCGCATGATCTCTTCGATGGAGGTGAGCCCCATCGCCGCCTTGTCCATGCCGTCCTGTCGGAGGGTCCGCATCCCGTTGGCAATCGCCGCCTTGGTCAGCTGCTCGGTAGACGCTCGCTCGACTGTCAACCGCTCGATCTCCTCACCGACGGTCATCAGCTCGTGGACTGCCAGCCGGCCGCGGTAGCCGGTTTTCGAGCAGTGGTTGCATCCCTTGGCGCGATACAGGGTCGGCAACTCATCGAGACCCTCCATCGGGAAGCCGGCTGCCCGCAATGCCTCGGCGGTGGAGGTATAGGCCTCCTTGCACTGGTTGCACAGCCTGCGGGCCAACCGCTGGGCCAGCACGGCATCCAGGGCCGACCCGACCAGGAACGGCTCGACTCCCATCTCGATCAGCCGGCTGACACTCGACGGTGCGTTGTTGGTGTGCAGGGTGGAGAGCACCAGGTGCCCGGTGAGGGCAGATTCGATGGCAATGTTGGCCGTTTCCTGGTCTCGGATCTCACCAACCAGCATGATGTCCGGATCTTGACGAAGGAACGAACGCAACGCCGATGCGAAAGTGAGGCCGGCCTTCTTGTTGACCTGGACCTGACTGATGCCGGGCAGGCGGTATTCCACCGGATCCTCAATCGTCACGATGTTCACCTCGGGACGGTTGAGGACGTTGAGGGTCGCATAGAGCGTGGTCGACTTACCGGACCCGGTCGGCCCAACCACCAAGATCGTCCCGTACGGCTTGCTGAAGGACTCCTTGTACCGCCGCTCATTGTCACCGCGGAACCCGAGATCCTTGAGCTCGAGAAGTGCGTTGCTGGTGTCGAGGAGCCGCATGACGACTTTCTCGCCGTAGATGGTCGGCAGGCTGGACACCCGGAGGTCGAGTTGTTTCCCGCCGACCCTGAGGTTGATGCGTCCGTCCTGGGGTCGCCGGCGCTCGGCAATATCGATGTCGGCCATGATCTTCAGGCGGCTGACGAGCGCGTTGGAGATCGAGCGAGGGGTGCGCATGATCTCGTGGAGCACACCGTCGATCCGGAACCGGACCCGCAGATCCCGCTCGGTGGGCTCGATGTGGATGTCCGAGGCTCGATCGGCTGCCGCCCTGGTGATCAGCATGTTGACCAGCTTCACCACCGGCGCTTCCTCGGCAGCGGCTTCCACTGCACTGAGGTCATGCGCCTCAACGGAATCCTCCGCGGCCAGTTCGGCCATGTCTGCGACCGAGTTGTCCAAAGACGCTATCCGGGAGACTGCCGCCTCGACGTCGGAACGGGTGGCGACCTTGAGAACCACCTCCCGGCCGGAAATCGCTCGAATGTCGTCGATGGCAAGCACGTTGGCCGGGTCCGCCATGGCGATGACGAGTTTTTCGCCTTCGAAGCCGATCGGGAGGGCAGCGTAACGGCGGGCCAGGGCCTCCGGGATCAGGGCTGCGGCGGCCGGGTCGACCGCCCCTTCGTCGAGATCGACAAACTCGATACCGATGTTCTTGGCCAGGACCCGAACCAAGTCTCGCTCGTCAACCAGGTTCTCTTCCACCAGGACCCGGCCGAGGGGACGGCCCGTCTCATAGTGGATATCCAGACCGGTCTTGAGCACCTCCTCGGTGACGATGCCCTCCTCCAGGAGGAGCGTCCCAAGATGCCCGGCATCCCGCTGCACCATGGCCCGACTACTCACCGGCTTCCTTGGCTTCCTGGACTCGGGCACCCAAACCCCGCCTACGGACTACAGCCGGCATGTCCGCTTCGGCGTCCGGGGCAACCACATCCGACAGAGCACTGCGAAACAACACTTCTTCGTTTTCGGCGGGTTGATCAAGATTCTCCCGGTGGGCAGTCGGCTCCGTTTGCAGCACCCTGCCGGGATCTTCACCGTATCCGTAGGCGGCCGGGGGCGGAATATCCACGATCTCCAGCAAGCCGTCGCGAGCAAGTCCAGCCATGATCTGTCCGACTGCGAAGTCGGTCATCCCTAGACGCCGGGCCACCTCCTCGATGCTTCCTTCGCCGTGCAGGGCGGCCAGAATCCTCCAGGTCGCGGCAGGCAGTGAAACCTCATTGCGATCGGTGAGATCCGGGACCATTCGGAGATGGAAGGTGATCGCCGGAATGACCTCCTCGATCTCCGCCCACTGCGTATTCCGTTGCTCGGCCTCGGTGATGGAGGCGACGATGTCGATGGCGATCCCGGTGTTGTAACGGGGTCCAACCGACTCGGAGAATTCAAAATCGCTGTCGGTTCTGCGCATCAGCCGGAAGATGACATCGGCAATTTGGTCGGCCAGGAGGTCGGTCAGTTGTTGTTCGGTGGCATGCTCACTGAGGACGTCGACCACATCTTTCTCACGACGCTCTACCAGCACCCAATCCTGGGAGTCGATCAGCCCGGCTCCAACCAGATCGTCCGCCAGATCCTCTTCGCGGCGGGTGGTTGCGTAGGTGAGCGAACCTCCCGAGAGATAGATCCTCCCCTGCAGGCCGGCCGCGTCGACTCGTAGGGTTCCACTCTTGTGCGACCGAGCCAGCAAACGCAGTATCTCGGGCAGCGGAAACGCCTCGAGCGAACCCGTTAGCGACATGATGACTCCTCCGTTACCAACTCAAGTGGAGTTTCGGCGGAGCTAGCTCGTCGCTTGAGCCTTTTGCAGGGCTAGGCGCATCTGAACGGCCGGGGCGGGCAGCCCGGTCCAGAGAGTGAAAGAACCGATGGCCTGGGCCAAGAGCACATCGATACCGGACGCATGAGGAAGTCCGGCCCGACGAGCCGCCCGCACGGCCGGAGTCGGCAAGAGGCTGTACGCCATGTCCAGTAACCCGGCGGAT
>DATEVB010000103.1:0-7241 GCA_035282865.1 Acidimicrobiia bacterium
GGTCAGATGGAGTCACGGCAAGTTCGCTCAGGCGCCCGAAGCGAAGGTGTACCTCGACACGCCCCATCACACGGTGCCCGCCTACGTGCCGCTCGAGGGCCGCGCCGAAGGTGAGCTGGCCCTCTTCGACTGAGCCCTCCCTGCTCGTGTCAGGGCGGCCGTCGAACGGGGTCCCCCGCAGTCTCCATACGAGAGTCGGCGGGTCAAGAGCCCGGGCCCGAGGCGTCAGCGGGCCGCCTGTGCCCTTTTGCCGGGACGCTCTGATGCTCCGAACCAGGGTGGGATCGTTTCGGCCATCCGGCGGTCTGATATGGAGACGCCGGGAGCCTTGGTGACGGCGAAGTACACGGTCTGACCGACCACGATCTCGACCTCGGTCGGCTCTGCCTTCGTCCCGGTGATCATGATCAGCTGGCCTTTCTTGAGTCGCCGCTGCCATTTGGCAATGTCGTCCTTGGTCCGGCAGTGGGGATCGACCACATGGACGGCCCCACTCAGCCCGCTGCCGTAGGAGTCCGTCCAGATGTAAGTGCCGGGAGTTCCGAAGGCGTGGGCGTAGCCGCTCTCGTTGAAGAGCCGCCCTGAGCTGAAGAAGCTGTCCTTGCCGACGACTTCGTACGGCTGCACCCCGGACTGGCGGCACGCCCAGCTGACCAGGTCTCCCGTCTTGATCTCGACTTGGGGTGGGTCCGGTCGGAGCGCCCCGTCCTCCCGGCGAAGCACGACTGTGTGTTGCTCCATCGTGTCGTCCTTGCCGTTTGTGACTCGAATCACGTACGGGAACTCCGTGGTGAGGTCGCCACTTCCTGCCGGCGCCACCGTGTAGGTGTAGGTGCCCTCTCTCATGAATCGCTGGCCGTAGGTGTCGGTGGGGCCGAGCGCCCGACTATCGAATGTGTCCATGATCTTCTCCCGTCACGTGATGTCGACTTCGAGTACCAACTCGTCTTCCGTGTCCGAGGTGATGGATGCTCCGACGCTGTCGAGGGTGATGAAAACCGCCGGGTCGAATGGCCCGCCCACCGGAAGCGCCTCGAAGGTCTGGGGCTGGTTGTAGATGGGGATGGAAAGGCCGGAGACGAACGGAGTGAGCATCGGCCCCAACAAACCCGTCACTCCACCGATGCCGATCGCCAGCAAGATGGCGTTGGCGGCCACCGCCAGGAAAGGCCCGATGAAAGGAACTGCCAGCAGGATCGGGGTCAAGGCGGCCGAGATCGCCACCAGGAGAGCGGCGGAGACCAACCCGAATTGGAGGCTGGGGATACCTTGTACTACTGCGGCAACCTTCCACGAGCCCCCCGACAGGGTGACGGAAAGACCGAAGTCTGCGGTCACCTGGAGAAAGTCGGAAATCGAGACCGGAACCGAGATCGTCGGCCAGTCCACACAGATCTCGGGAGTGCACACCTTCCCGACGCAGGGGATATTGATGCATACCTGGGGTATGCAGAAGTCGGGCAGGAACGTGGAGAGGTCGATGCCGAATGAGAAGTTGAGTAACCAGTTGAGTTGGAAGTCTTCGATCCGGATGGTTCCCGGGGCGATCAGGTCTACGTTGCCCGGAGCGAAGGAAGCGGCTGCGGAGTAGGACGCCACAAACGGGCCCAGCGCCCCGTTACCCGACGCAACCTGCGGCGGGATCAGCCCGATGGCGGTATCGAGCAACTGATCTGCTCCGACCTCGTCGATTGCAACCGTGATCTCAGCCATGTCGTATCACTCCCTATAGGTTTCCGTACACCTCGAGCTGGTCGTTTTCCACTTCCGGGCCTCTCGTCAAGGTGAGCGAGAAGGCTCCCGCCCGCAGGGTCTCGAGTGGAAGTCGGACATCGGCCAATACCGCTCGGAGGATCTGCAGAATCAAGCACTCGAGGACTGCCTCGAGCTCGCTCGGCTCGACGTCGACGATCTCAACGGCATCGACGACGATCACCACGCCATCGGGGGAGAAGGTCCGCTGGAGGTGCGCCACTGCGAAGATCTTCAGATCGAAACAGGTTCCCTTGGCCTTTCCCGGTGGCCTGTCGTCCCGGGGTTGATCGGGATAGTCGTCGGGTTGGTCCGGATCTCGTTCCCCTTCTCTTCGTGTCTCGCAGGCGACGCAGAGCCGCACCGCGGTCGAGACCGACAGCTGGTTGACCCCGAGCGACAGCTCGGGCGGTAGCGGATCTGTCTCCGGATGAAGATCGACGGTGGGAGGCGCGAGTTGCACCGCCCAGTCGATCCCCCCGGGCGCCCCCGGGAACGGGATGGCCCCCATCTGAGTGGCGGCCACCGTCGTCGATTGGACAAAGCCGGGTGATCCGTAGTTGAGGTGGCGGGGCCGCGCCGCAAAGAACGCCCCCAACAGATCGTTGATGCCCTGCTCGGTGATTCCGCCAAACACACGCTCGGCTTCGGTCAGGCTCATGGGGTCACCTCCGCCGCGAATGCCGCCTGGTCGGTGGCATCGAATGCCACACTGTGGCCCTCCCCGTTGGTTGTCTTGGTCACCACGTTGAGCACCAGCGAGAATGCACATTTCTTCAGACCGGCCGGCGGTGGCGCCAGCAGTTCGGCGAACGTCTTCTCCTGGCTGACGTGGGCAAGGACGGCCCCGGGTCCGCCGACGTTGACTCCGGTGTCCTGCTCGATATTCCAGCTCGGGCCGGCCAAGCCTCTCCGAAGCTTGAGGGTGTGGCTCAGCACGAACCCGGGTTGCAACGTGTCTGGTTTGGGATGGAACGCTCGATATCCGACGGAGACTTTCTGCCAGGGCTTCCCGGTCAGGAACTGGCATTGATCCGAGCTGGCAACCACGCCTTTGCGGATATCTGCGATGATTGCCACCGCTTTTCGGTTGTCCCACCAGAGCATGTGGGTGAGGGCGGCATACGGAACTGCATTGGTGGTTCCGGGTGCCGACCAGCGACGGAAGGTGAACGGCTTCTCGGTACCGCCTCCGCCGGCTCCGGTCGGACGCAGCAGGTTGCCGTCCTTGTCGAAGACTTCAACGGTGACCAGGTATCGCCCTTCGGTCTTGGCGGCGGTGTCGAGCACCGCGTGGTACTGCCCGTCGTGCCATTCGTCGTTTCCTCCCAGCGGAGCTATCCCGTCGAACGGAATGACGTACAGGTTGGTTTCCGTCCCCTTGGTCACCGGACCCAGAGAATGGGTGCCGTCGACCCCGGTGGCGATGTGCCAGTACTTCCATTGAGGCGCCGGGAGCGGTTCGAATGGGCCGGTGGGATCGCCTGTTGAGTTGGCCGGAGCGACGCCCACCCGGTAGTACACCGCCCCGAGGGCGTGCATTCCATCGGTGAACTCGTAGCGGAGCCGGACCGTTCCTCCCAGGTTGCGGTTTCTGTTCTTGCCGAGGGCGTCCGCCGGGCTGGCGACCGGGTCGAGCAGTCCGCTGTTGTACACGGGGCTGCTCACCGAGAACACGCCGTCCTGGCTCGGTGTCGACAGACGATGAGATTCGGTGTCGCCGATGTCCTGGAGCACGACGAACGCACCTGTGCCGGGGACCACCGGTTCCTTGCAACCGACGGCGAGAGGGCTGTACGAGGTGAGAACGGGCTCGTCGTTCGGGCCGAACCACTGATGGGAGGCCACGCCGTCGTAGATGGTCACCATCGTCCCGAATCGGGGTTGCTTGACGACGTAGGCCACCTCGTCATGGCAGTGCGAGGGCTGCAGAACGATCGGCTCGCGCCAGCAGATGTCGTACGTGCCGTTGCCCTGGATGGTTCCTTCTGCGACCTTCGATGGCAGACCGCACGAACACCACAGGTAGCGACGCGCATTGAGATAGGCCACTTGCTCGGCCGGTCCCAGGATCTTGAGGGCGGCGAGATCGCGGGTGGCGTTGAGTTTGCGGGTGTCGACGGCGCCCCCGGTGACCACCCGGTTCAGGCGATCCCACGGGACGGGATCGGGATCAGGCAGCGGAATCGGAATGGGTGGCGGGTCGGGCTCCGGGAACGGAATCGGGGGGAACTCCTCCAGCTCACGAATGATCTCAGGTATGCGCGGATCGAACACAACGATCGGTTGACAGCAGCAACGCCGCCGGTACACCTCCACGACCCCGTGACACACCGGCGAGCATTTCGGGAAGAACGGCATGAAGGCGCGGGCCGGCTCCCGGAGTTGGCGCCCGAGGGGGTCCAGGCGTGCGAGAGAGGGGATCGGTTCGATGCGTGATGCGAGGATGTCGATGATCCACGGCTTCGGGTAGCACCGGCGTACGGACCCACCGACGCACCGGGTCCATTGGAGCCATTTGCTCCACCGGGTCTTTGAGATAGCGATGCCGGCCTCGACCACCGACAGGAAGCGTTCGGTGTCGTAGCTGCGGAAGGCCGCCCGGTCGGAGAGGTCGGCATCCGACGGACCGATCAACACTCTGGCCGACTTGTCGAGGGCGGCGGCCGAGATCTGGAAGGCACCATCCTCTCCAACCTCTGCAGTGTCGATGACCTTGCCGCCGGAATCGGCGATCCGCACCGCCAGGTCTGGTGTCGCCTCGCCTTCGGCGAGGCCGACGAACTCGATACGACTCTTGATGAGGCGCTCTCCCCGTTTCTGTGCCATGCCATCGCTCCCTTCGTGAACTGCCCGGCGGCGATATCTCCCGGAATACAGGCTGTCATGCGACGCTGCCATGACCGGTGACGTCAGAACGCGGCCAGGTTCGGCGGGTTCATGACATCCTCCGACGCATCTGTGACAGCGGGTGTATGCTTGCGGCTCGGGCGGGCAGGGTGCTGAAAGGCGTGCGCCATGCCCAAGCTGGTAGGTGTTTTCAACGCCCCCCCGGTGTATGCGACCGGGCTGGCCGGCGCCCTGGCCCCAACCGGGTATTCCCTCGAAGAGGTGAGCCATCCACTCCCTTGGTTGAAACAGCACCGCGGGGCGGCTGTTTTGGTGGGCGTGCGCGTGATGGCCGAGTTCGACGTGGTCATCGAACTCAAGGCCGAGGACCCACAGTCGATTGTGGTGACACTTCTCAACGACGAGTCCCTGGAAACCGTGGAGGCGTCCCTTCGGGCGGGTGCCTCGGCGTCGGTTGCGCTCGACGCCAAGGCCGACGAAGTGGCTCTGACTCTGCATGCCGCTATGTTGGACAGGACCTCGATACCCATCGGGGTGGCCCGGACCATGGCAGGTGACTCGAGACCCCGAACTCAACCGGACTCGATCGGAGATGCCGAACTGTCCTGGCTACGGGACCTTGCGGCCGGCAAGACAGTTGCCGACCTGGCCGGGCTGATGAGCTATTCGGAGCGGGAAATGTATCGGCGTCTCCAACGTGTGTACGCCCGCATCGGAGCGAACGGACGAACCGATGCCCTCCTTCGAGTTGCCCGGTGGGGACTACTGGACGACCTTCGGGGTTGATGACGGCATGGCTCGAAGGAAACGGTCCCGGCAGTGGTGGCGCGCCTCCATGCTCACGGCACGAACTTGCGTCCCCGGCCGAGATCGACGTCGCCGTCTGTGTCATCGCCGAACCGCCACACCGTGGCCAGACCCCTGCCCATCACCGCGGCAATGGTCCCGAGCGCGGTGCCGTCGTCCTCTGAATCCGACGTGTAGAGGATGCCCAGCTCCCAATCGACTTTGGTGCGGTTGACCCCCGATCCGGCGACGGAGTCTCGCGCCTCCCGCAACGCCTCCTGCGCGAGCAAATGGGGAAAGTGGTGCTTGACGCCGTCGGCGCTGGAGGAAACCAACATCAGAGCCGGGTTGATTCGTTCCACCAATTCCAGGTTGACGCCGTGCTTGGAGCCGTGATGGCTGACCTTCAGCACCTTGGCCTTGAGCCCGTCGGAACCGGTTGCGGCCCTGATGGCCTTAGCGGCCGCGTTGTCGCTGGCGTGCAGCTGCGGGAAGTCGGTCCCGACGAAGGCCCACGACGTTGTCTGGGCGTCGGCCCCCAGGATGAGCGCCGTCGTGTTGGGATCTTCGAGGAGTTCGCGGCCCTGGCCGCGCAGCACGACCCGTGCCGCTGGGAACTCGACCCGCAGGCTGATCGACGAATCGTTGATCTCGGTTCCGTACGTGTCGAACCGGTTGCGGAGTTGGACGGAAGGAGCGAGAACCGTCACGAGCGCCGAGCCGACCCACTTGCGGTGGCCGGCCGTCGGCTGGGCATAGGACAAGAATTCGTTTCCTTCCACCTTCGCCATCATCGAGTGATACGCCTGGGTCGTGTGGAAGTACCCGGGATCCCAGAACTCGGCGATCCGGTCCTGTTGGTTCTCGAGAAAGTCGGCTATGCCCCCGATGTGATCCGAGTGGGGGTGGGTAGCAACCAAGAGGGCGATCGACCCGTCGGGTCGGCCGTTCTGCGGAGCGGCCGCGGCCACGAGGCCCGCCTGTTCCAGCGCGTTGATGAGTGCTTCCGTCTTGTGTTTCTTGGCGACGTCCACCACGACCAGTCGCCTTTCTCCGTTGGGATTCTCGGGAAGCAGCAGGACTTGCTGGTCGCCATCGCCGACATTGAGCAGGAAGAAGGCGAGGTGGTGGGGCTGAATGGATGCTAGGAAGCCTCCGAGGTCGACATGCTTGCCGACGGGGATCGGGACCGGGGCGCTCATATCTGCTCTCCCTGGCCGTGGCTCAGCGGCGATGGATCGGCAAGGGACTTGCTCGCTGCCGCCTGTTGTCGCACGTCATATTCTCCCGATTCGGGAGACGCCTTCTCGACTTCACCCGAGATCGCCATCTCCTCGGCGTATTCGGGTTCCACGGTCGATGCTGCCGCACCGTAGAGCGCCGCCTTGGCGGCGTTCCGGCCGGCGAGGGAGATGTCCCAGATCGATTGGGCCGCTCCGATCGCCTCCGCGTCATCGGGCAGGCCCCTGACGGCGAAGACGTCGCCGACTCTCAGTGGTCGCTCCGGTGCGGTGACCTGGTCGGCCGAGCGCGCCGCGTCGATCGTCTCCTGGGCGGCGTTTACGTCGTCGTATAGCTCGCGGGGATCGCCCTCGAAGAAGAGGCGTCCGTCTTGGTCGATACGAGGCCAGGCGGAGATCTCGAACACGATCCGGCTGCCTTCGATGTCCTCGACGACAACGTAGCCGTCGTCGGCGTTGACTTCGAGCTTGCGACGGTCGCCCCCGTCCTCCCCGTGCACGGTGAAGGGTTGCCAGAGCTGTTCTTGTGGCTCGAAACGTTCCTTACCGATCTTGGCCCGCTGTTCGGCCTGCATCCGCACCCCTTCCGTTCGTCTGGAGATTCCCGCCTCC
>DATEVB010000104.1:0-31201 GCA_035282865.1 Acidimicrobiia bacterium
TGACCCGGTAATCCGGCCAGCGATTTCTCGTCGAAGACCTGACTGACCAGACCCATGTCCTTGGAGACCGTCACCGTTTCGCCGTCGGACACCGCGATCCCGGCGCTCTCCTGGCCTCGATGCTGGAGGGCGAACAGTCCATAGGAAACGAGGTGGGCGGCATCGGTTTCGGGTGCGTAGACGCCGAACACTCCGCAGGCCTCGCCGGGTCTGGAGAATTCGGAACAACCGGGGGTCGTCAGCGCGGGCTTCAAGGCGGGGGATTGTAGGCAGGTTGGGGAAGGTTCGAAGGCTGAAGTTCGAAGCTTCCTGGCCGGCGATGCGACACGCAGGGTCGTTTCCCGTGTCTCTCCCGCCGGCGTGTTCCCCCGTCCATGGGAAGTCATGCTGCTCGCCGAACGGTAACTTGGCAGCATGGCGGTGCGGACATGCCGGTTGGGGGTACGTTCCCCGGGGCAGTGCGCTACTGGCGGCCACCGATGACCAAGGCCGGTTACTGCTTTCGTTGCGACATACCGGCGGAGGGTGAGGTGTGCCCAACTTGTGGCGCACCGCTCTACCGGGAGGAGAAGATCGCCGGTCCAAAAGCATCCCCGCCGTTCACCGTCGGCGAGACTGATTTGGGTCGGCGTTTGGCCCCCCGCTTCCGGGCCATCCTTGCCATCGTCGCGGTCGCCCTGCTGTTGGTAGCTATCGCAGTGGTGGCCGCCTCGACGGCAGGCGTGTCCTGAGCCGGCATAGGCCGGCCCGCTACTGCCACCTGTTCACGCCAACTCCGGGCTGGTTGCCGACTACGAACCTCGAACTCAAGATGCCGGTCGCTGGTCGCCGGCCTACCCCATACGGCGGGGAAGGGCGGTGCGCCACACCCGGCTCGCTTCCTCCAAGTTCACTGCTGCCCGTCCCAGCCTGATCTCGCCCTCACCAAAGGTCCCTATTCGGCGGACGGGTACTCCCGCCTGGTCGGCCATGGCCACCATGCGATCGGATTGCCCGGGGTGAACCGCGGCGATGAGGCGATTCGGGTCTTCAGCAAACGCATGTCCCAGCCAGTCGACCGTGGCCCCGATGCCGGAAAGGATGCACACCTTCGCCAGGGCCACCGCCAGCCCACCTTCGGAGAGGTCATGTAACACCGGCGTGATCTCACCGGCGGCCAGCCGGGTCGCCAATCCGATCACCCTGGCGGCCATGTCCGGATCGGGTCCTGACGGCCGACCGGCGACCTTTCCCCCCACGACCTTCTGAAAGACACTTCCGGCCAGATCTTCCGAAACATCCGGTCCGATCAACCACAGGTCCATGCCCGGCGCCGCTCTGTCGAGCCGTGGCGGGCGCTCCGGGTACGGGTCGGCCAGGCCGATCAGCCCGACGACGGGAGTCGGGTAGATATCGATCCCATCGCTCTCGTTGTAGAACGAGACGTTGCCGCCCACTACCGGTATCCCCAGGTTCTGGCAGGCCTCCGAGATGCCCTCGACCGTTTCGGCGAATTGCCACATCACTTCGGGCTTCTCCGGGTTGCCGAAGTTGAGGTTATCGACCAATGCCATCGGCTGTGCTCCGGTCACTGCCACGTTGAGAGCCGCTTCGTAGACAAGACGGGCGGCTCCCCGCCTTGGGTCCAGGTAGCAGCGGCGCCCGTTGCCGTCGGTAGTTCCGGCCAACGCTTTGCTGGTTCCCTTGATACGCAGCAGGGTGCCATCGTGTCCGGGGCCGACCACAGTGTTGAGGAACAGCATGTGGTCGTACTGCTCGTAAACCCAGGCGGGATCGGCCAATGATGGGTCGTCGAGCAGCTTCAACATGCTGGCGGCAATATCCGGGTGATCAGTAACCAGTCGGTCCGCCCACAAGTCATCCAACCAGTCGGGGCGGCGGAGGGGACGGTTGTACACCGGGGCGTCTTCCGACAGCGAAGCGGCCGGGACTTCGGCGACCAGCTCACCGTCTGCGAAGACTCGCAAGGCGCCGCCGCGGGCCACCGTGCCGATGCGGGAGGCGTCGATCTCCCAGTTGGCGGCTATTGCCAGGACCTCATCGACATCGGCGGGGGCGACGAACGCCATCATGCGCTCCTGCGACTCCGACATGAGCAATTCGGCCGGGGTCATGCCCGGTTCCCGGACATGGACCCGTCTCAGATCGATCTCCATGCCCATGCTCGCCTTGGCGGCCGGCTCGGAGGTGGCGCAGGACAACCCGGCGGCGCCCAGGTCCTGGATGCCAACGACCAGACCCCGCTCGTAGAGTTCCAGGCACGCCTCGATCAGCTTCTTCTCCTCGAAGGGGTCACCCACCTGTACCGAGGGGCGTTTGGCGGGGCCGGCATCGTCGAAACTCGCTGAAGCGAGGATGGAGGCGCCACCGATGCCATCCCGCCCGGTGGCCGATCCCAGCAGCACGGCCTCGGTCCCTTCGCCGCCCGACTCGGCCAAAACCAATTGCTCGCGCCGGAGGATTCCCAATGCCATCACATTGACGAGAGGGTTGCCTGCGTAGCAGTCCTCGAACGCCACCTCGCCGCCAACTGTTGGCACACCGACTGCGTTTCCGTAGCCGGCGATCCCCGCCACCACCCCGGCGAACAAGTAGCGGTTGTGAGGGTCGTCGAGCGACCCGAAGCGGATCTGGTCCCACACGGCGATCGGTCGGGCGCCCATGGTGAAAACGTCTCGAAGGATGCCTCCCACGCCGGTTGCGGCGCCCTGGTACGGCTCAACGAATGAGGGGTGGTTGTGTGATTCGATCCGGAATGCGGCCAGCCAGCCGTCGCCGAGATCGATGACGCCGGCGTTCTCGCCGGGACCGACCACCACCCACGGCGCCTCGACCGGAAAACGTTTGAGATGGGGGCGGGAGGACTTGTAGGAACAATGCTCGGACCACATCACCGAATACATGGCCAGTTCCGCGTCCCGCGGCGGCCGGCCGAGGATCTCGCGGACAGCCTCGTACTCGTCGTCGGTCATCCCTAGTGTCTGGTGGAGAACGACCTGGTCAGGCATGGGCGCCTCTCATGCTCATCGCAAATGATTCCATCAGCACGCGTCCGTCTGAAGAGCCGAGCACGTCTTCGATCGCCCGTTCCGGGTGGGGCATCAAACCGGCCACGTTGCCCGCCCGGTTGGTGATCCCGGCCGTATTCTCGAGTGACCCGTTCGGGTTGGCCTGCTCCGTCACCCGGCCGGTCGGATCCGAGTACTGAAGCACGATACGGCCGTCGCGTTCCATGTCCGCAAAGGTGACCGGGTCGGCGGCGTAGTTGCCTTCGTATGAATTCAAGGGTAACTCGAGGACTTGCCCCACCCGGGCGGCCCTGGTCAGAATCGAATCCGTGGAGGTGACCTGGAGATGTACGGGCCGGCAGATGAACCGGAGTCCCGCATTCTGGGTCAACACCCCCGGGAGCAGGCCCGCTTCGCAGAGGATCTGGAACCCGTTGCAGATGCCAAGCACCGGGACCCCCAGACCGGCCAGACGCTCGACCTCGCTCATGATCGGTGAGAATCGGGCGATCGCTCCCGTACGGAGGTAGTCGCCGTGGGCGAAACCCCCGGGGAGCACCACGCCGGTGAACTCACTGAGGTCGGTTCGGCGATGCCAGACCATCTCGGCTTTCACACCAAGGGATGCGAGTGCGTAGACGACATCCTGCTCGCAGTTGGTGCCCGGGAACACGACCACTGCCGCCTTCACTCGCCGACCACCACCTCGAAATCCTCCATCACCGGGTTGGCCAGCAAACGTTCGCACATGGTGCGGACGTCAGCTTCGATGGCGGCGGGGTCGGTGCCCCCGATGTCGAGTTCGATGGTGCGGTTGATCCGGACCTTCTCGACGGTTTCGAAACCGAGGTCGCGCAACGCCCGACCCACCGTGGTTCCCTGCGGATCGGCAATGTCCGGCCGGCGGCGCACATACACGGTGACCTTCACCCGGCTCCTCCCCGTAGGTACTCGCCGAAAGGTCTCCCGGCGATTCGCTCGTAGGCCTCCAGGTACCTCGCACGGGTACCGGCGATGACTTCGGCCGGAAGTCGGGGCGCCGGCGCTACATGGTCCCATCCGGTCGAGTCCAGCCAATCGCGGACATACTGCTTGTCGAACGACGGGACGGGCCGGCCCGGCTCCCACTGATCGGCAGGCCAGTAGCGGGACGAATCGGCCGTCAACACTTCATCGACGAGAAGCAGTTCACTGTTGGCGAACCCGAATTCGAATTTGGTGTCGGCCAGGATCACCCCTCGCCGGGCGGCGTACTCGGAGGCGCGCAGATAGATATCGATCGATCGGGTCCGCAACTCCTGGTAGAGGTCGTCACCGAGTTGTGCCCTCGCCCGGGCCTCTGTCAAGTTCTCGTCGTGGCCGGATTCCGCCTTGGTCGCAGGTGTGAAGATCGGCACCGGCAGCTTGTCGGCCATCTGTAGTCCGGCCGGGAGGTGTTCGGTGGTTGGGCCGCCCCCATCGCGGTACTCACGCCAGGAGGAGCCATACAGGTAGCCACGAACGACGCATTCAACGGGGATCACCTCGGCGCGGCGGACCACCATCGCTCTGCCCGCCAGGTCCGGCCGCTGGCCGTCGGTGATACCGGGGACGGTGCCCAGGTCGACGGTGACCATGTGATGGGGAGTGTCCAGTAACTCGAACCAGTGCAATGACAGGCCGGTGAGCACCCGGCCCTTGTCGGGGATCGGGTCGGCGAGGATGACGTCGTAGGCAGAGATGCGGTCCGAGGCGACAAAGAGCAGGCGGTCGTCGTCGATCCGGTATATCTCACGGACCTTTCCCGATCCAACGTGTTCCAACGCCAGCACCAGCGGGATGGTAGCGGCTGGTCGAGGGCTCCCCGAGCATCGGGCCAACCACCCGGATGAAGGAGGACAACATACCGGCAGGTATGTCGAAGAGGGATGGCCCGACCTCCGCCCGTCGACGCCTACTGCGAACCGTTCGCCGTTTCCACCCAAGCGACGTCGTCCGGTGCCGCGCCCGGTAGCGCTGTGCTCCCCCGCCCCACCGTGGAAACGGCCAAGTATTCGTCACCATTACCCACGAGCAACCAATTGCCGTCCGGTGAGAACCCCATCGGGATCCCCGGCCGGGTCTCCAGGACGCATGCGCCTCCTGCGCCGGCGCCACACATGGATTCGAGGGCCAGCGGGGCGGCCATGACGACGGTAACCGGCCCGTCGGGCCCGTCGATCCGAGCAGCGAATAGCTCAGCTGTTGGTCCGGTGTCCGGTTCGGTCAGGATCCCGCCCCCGGTGGCCCGTCCGGCGAATGAGAAGACGGCCCAGGCCTCCGAAGTCATGGCCGGAGCAGGCGGGAAGAAGGGAGTGGTGAGCAGCGGGCTGTCGGCCGGCACCTGCCAGATCTGTGCACCTCCATCGGCGGTCGAGACCAGCACGAAAAGAGCTCGCCGAACCACCCCTACCGCCAGGATGCGCTGTGCGTCGAGATCATCAGCGGTGAGGACGACGTTGATCCCGGTTCCGACCGGGATGGTCTGAATCGCCGACCCGTCCGGCGTAACGTGAAAGACGGTTCCGCCAAGGATGTTCAGTGAGCTTCCTTTCGCGAGGGTGGTGAACAGGCCGGCATCGGGTCCAAACAGAATCGAACCGGTGTCGGTTTCGAGGTACCAGCGGGTGGCATCCGGGCCGCTGGAAGTCAGAGCCTGACCGTTTCCAGGGCCCAGGGCGATGGCTCGCGCCAACCGGGCACCATCCGGCAACTGGAATGAATTGAGCGTTCCGAGCACGCGGGCCGACCCCGGGCGCGTCGGATCCGCCCGCGTAACCGTATGCTGAGATTCGTCCGCCGAAACAGAGAGGAAAAATCCGGGGAGGCCGGCTGAGGTGATGGCGGTGAGCCCCAACTCGAAGCATGCATCGGTCGTCCAGCACCACGCTTCGATCGGTTCCAAGCCACCGGGCGTCCGGCGGAAGATGCCGCCTTCCCGCAACTCGAGCAGGTTGGAGGTAGCCAGGGCGACGTGGGGCACCGGGGAAATGGCCGGGTCGTATACCCGGAGCCTGCCAAATACCTCGCCGCCGCCCCTACCGACCAACGTTGCCGACGCCTGCTCCGGATCGGCGGACCAGACCTGCAGCCCGGTGCCGTCCAACCAGTACAAGCCGCTCCCGTCTCCCGACCAGGCAAAACCCTGCGCCGGATCGGTGGTCAGCAAATGGCGGGCCGTACCGATGATGGACAGCACCGTCAGGCCCTCCTCTCCCTCACCATCCGCCCCGGTCCGTCCCCGCACCGCCAGGTAGCGCTGCCGGGGATCGAATGCTCCCTCGATGACGATGGGCAGACCCGCCGGATCGGCCGGGAACTGGCCGAAGAGGTCATCCCACCGGCGCAACACTCTCCCGGTCAGGTCGCGGAGCTCGAGGCCGCTCCCGCTCCAGACGGCTATTTGGGTATCGGACACGGCGATGGCACGTCCCGGCATGGCGCTCCGGCTAACTTCGTCGGTTGCCAGATCCCACAGGTAGTACCCGCCTTGGAAGGCGTTGAGAGCCAGGACGGTCGATTCGGGCGACCAGAGGAGCGAGGCGATGGCTGCTACCGCTGTCGACGGTGAATCGCGAGGCGAGATCACGGACTGGTAACCGATGGCCCAGACGTGCGGAACCCCCGTTGCATCGACCATGGCCAGCCGGGTTCCGTCCGGCGAGACCAGGGGAGGGATGCTCATCGGCCCGGGCCAGGGGAGAGGGGTGTCTTCCAAGGGGGGACCGGCCCCTCCGACGCCGATCAAGACCACGTGATCGTTTTCGCTATCGATTCCCACCAACCTGCCGTCTGGCAACGAGTCGACGATCGTTGTGGAAGGGGAAATGCTGAGCAACCCGGCGGCCATCGACGGTCCGTACAAGACGTCCGGCCGGTTGGACGAGAACCCGAACCCGCCCACCCAGGTGCCCAACGGTGGTTCCCACAAGTCCCGGGAGCTGCCGGGTACCCGTACGGTGGTCGTGGTTTGAGCGGTGATCGATGGGGTCTCGACGATGTCGTCCTCGGGCGCATTGCCCGAGGGCCCGGTCAGTACGGACAAGAACACGATGCCACCCACCACAACTGCGGCAGTTGGTGCCCAGCGGCCGGGCGCCAGAGGTGCCTTTTGTCGGCGTACTTCCCATGCCGTGTCCGGCAGATAGGTGCCAGCAGGCGGGGTGGGCACATGCGCGGTGGACGGCGGCCCGGGTGCTTGCACCGGCTCGGGTTGAGCTTCGCCGGCGATCGGGCGGAGGTGTCCGTCCCTCCGACGAGCGACTTGGTCATGGGCGGGACGCCAGGTTGCAGCACCACACGTTGGGCACAACTCCGTCTCCACGGCGGCATCGCACATGAAGCAATAGCGTTCGGCCACAAAAAAAGGCTAGTGCGAGCGCCTGCCAAGGCGTTGGGCGTGCGGGGTAGACGGAGGACGGAGGCTATGGACCGGGTCGTTTGGTACCGACCCAACTCTGCCTCTGGCTGGTTGACTTCAGTCCACTTGAAGCTGCTCGCCGTGGTCGGCATGCCCGGTGCGGTCGAAATGAAGATGGCGGCCGGGGCCGGCCCGATGGTAGGGGTCATCGAGGACGACCGTGCCGTCCTCGGTGGTGAGGAGATTGATGCCGTAGGCCTCGTTCAGGTAGGGGGCGGTGAGCACTTCTTCTGGGGGGCCCGAGGCGACCACCCGGCCGGACAGCAAAACGACGTGATCGGCATTGGCTGCCTCGCTCAGGTCGTGGGTGGACATCACCACAGTCACGCCCCCGGCACGCTCGGTAGCCACTGCCTCCAGGATGCGATCGCGCGACACGATGTCAAGGCCGGTGATCGGTTCGTCGAGCAGCAGGAGGTCGGCCTCCTGGGCGAGACCCTGCGCAACGAACACCCGTTGGCGCTGGCCACCGGATAGCTCATCGAGATGACGGTGAGCGAGATCGAGTACATCGAGGCGTGCCATTGCCGACCGGCAGGCATCGCGATCCGCCGTTTGAAACCGTGCGAACATTCCGAGCCGGCTGTACCGGCCCATCGACACGACTTCGCGCACCGTGATTGGCATTTCCGCGTGCACTTTGGTCGATTGCAGAACGTAGGCGGTGCCCCGGTGCTTGGGGTAGCTCACCGGCACGCCCAGTTCGCCGCCCACGGGTTCCAATAAGCCGGCGATAGCGTGCAAGAGCGTGGACTTGCCGGATCCGTTCGGCCCGATGACGGCTGTAATCGTTCCAGCCGGGATGTCGAGATCGGAGGCGGCCAGAGCGACCCTGACGCCGTAGGCGAGTTGTAGGCCGCGAGCGGTGATGGCGATGTTCGTCACCGGCATCGGCTACACACACCTTGTAGGTCCAACCGGTGACCGGTGACCTCGAAGTCGAACCGCCGGCCCACCTCCGAGACGATATCGGCCACCGTAGCTTCGAGATCCCTGGGCACGGCCACGTCACTGGTGGCCCCGCACTCGATGCAGGTGATGTGATGGTGGTGGCCGGTCAGCCACTCAGCCAACTCGTAACGTGCGACACCGGTCTGGCCGGGGAAACGCTCGACGACTTCGGTCTCTTCGAGAACCGAGAGCGTCCGGTAGAGCGAGGAAATCGGGATGGTTCCATCGATGGTCGCGGCGAGGTCGGCCGCGGATTGGGGGCCGGACGACCCATCCAGTGTTTCGATCACCAGGCGGCGAGCGGGCGTGAACCGCACCTGCCTGGCCTCGAGTCTGTTTCTAGCGGCCTTGAGCGTGTCGTTACTTTGACCCATCGTGCAACCCAGAGTACCGTATCATGCGAATGAGAACCATTCTCAAATCAGTGGACAAGGCGTGAAACGTTATCTGGCGCTCGCAGCCGCCCTGGCGGTGATGGGTTCTTCGTGCAGTACCGGCGCACAGGACGGTGGGGGTCGGCCGCTGGTGATCGCCACCACCACGGTCCTCGGCGATATTGTCGCTCAAACGGCCGGTGATGCCGTGCAGGTCGAGGTTCTGATGCCGATCGGTGCCGATCCTCATGACTTCTCACCGTCGGCGCAGCAGGCAGTGAGGTTGCGAGAAGCGGCCCTGGTGGTAGCCAACGGCGTTGGTCTGGAACAGGGTGGCTTGCTGGAGGTAATCGACAGCGCCGAGAACGATGGCGTGTCCGTGATCAAGGTTGGTGAGCGTCTCGACCCCCAACCGTATGTGGCCGGTTCGGAAGCGGGGGAACTTGAGCACTCCGGTGAGGACACGCGTGGTTTGGATCCACACGTTTGGATGGATCCGGTCCGCATGGCCGACGCCGTTGGGCTGATTGCCGATCGCCTCACCACGAGTGCGGGTGTGGATGTCTCCGATTCCGCCGCCGCCTATCGAGCCCAGATTCTGGATCTGCACGACGAGATCACCCGGATGATGGAGGAAGTGCCGCCGGATCGTCGAAAGATGGTGACCAACCACTTCTCATACGGCTATTACGCATCTCGCTATGGGCTCGTGATACTCGGGTCGGTGATTCCCGCCGCGACAACCGGAGCCGAGACCAGCGCAGCCGATTTCGCCGCCTTGGTCGATCTTCTCGAGCGGGAGGGAGTGTCGGTGATCTTTGGCTCGACCACGGAGCCGGCCACTCTGGCCGATGCCCTGGCAGCGGAGGTCGGCTACGAGGTGAAGGTCGTCAAGCTCTATACAGGATCGCTGGGCGAGACCGGGTCGGGCGCTGAGACCTACCTCGATATGATGCGCACGACCAGTCGTCTCATCGTCGAGAACCTGTAGTGGACCCGGGAGGAGCAGCATGGATTGGCTGATCGACCCTCTGTCCGAACCGTTCATGCAGCGCGTTCTGGTGGGAAGCGCTCTGGCGGTCATGACGGCCTCCTTGATAGGCACCTGGGTCGTTCTGCGGGGGCTCAGCTTCATGGGAGATGCGCTCGCCCACGGCGTCACGCCGGGGATTGCCCTGGCCTTTGCCCTCGGATTCAACCTGACCGTGGGGGCCATCGGAGCAGCGGTGGCCATGACGCTCGGGATCAGTCTCGTTCACCGCAAGGCACGCCTTCGGGAGGACACCGGGATCGGGTTGCTGTTCGTCGGCATGCTGGCGTTGGGCGTCATAATCATGTCCCGTTTGCCTTCGTTCTCCAGCAGCCTGGCCACCATTCTGTTTGGTGACACGCTCGGCATCAGACGAGAAGACATCATGCTGCAAGCGGCGGCGGCGGCGGTGACGTTGGCGGTCATTCTGATCTTCTATCGAGCCTTTCTCGTGCTCTCCTTCAACGAGGAGAAGGCCGAGATGTTGGGACTGAGGCCCGGCCTGGCACACCTCGTCATGCTGTCGCTGCTCACTTTGGCCATCGTGACCTCATTTCGTACGGTAGGGACACTCCTGGTCTTTGCCCTGATCGTGGCACCGCCCGCAACGGCATCGCTGGTGGTCCGACGAGTTCCCACCATGATGGCGGCGGCGGTCGCCTTCGGGTTCCTGGCAGTCGTCAGCGGTTTGTTGATCAGCTGGCACGCCGACACGGCCGCCGGGGCGACCATGGCCGGTATCTCGGTGGCGATCTTCTTCGTCGTGCTGGCCCTCCGTGACCTCTTGAACAGAAGGCGCCCCCTGAGTGCCGAGTATTGAGCGCCTCGGACTGGGGGTCGGTCGTCGGTATTGGTTGGCAGTTCGCGAGTGCCGGCTGCTGGCTGCCGAGTGGCCCGTTTTCGCCTAAAGCATCTACTATGCGGCGGCCATGGGTCTTTACCGCCGAACCCGCCCCACTTCCGAGGTGAGCACCAGGTTTCGCCGCCTCGCCGTCCTATTTGGCGCGACCGGCTTCGTGCTGCTGGCTATTTCGGGATGGAGCGCCTGGAGGGCGTATGAAGACATCGAGCGGGTGACGTTCGGCGACGCGGTGGAAGCCGCCGAGAATCTGGCGACGATCTCGGCCGCTGAAGTCGAACAACTGCGGGCCGCCGAAGATGCGGCTGAACAGGCTGCCCGGATTGCCGAGCAACTAGAACTCGAGCAAGACGTTCTGGCAGAGCTGGAGCGGCGCAGAGATCAATTCGACCTGGGTCCGGACGCCGTTGAGTTCCCGTTCGTTTCCAGTCCCGATCTCCCGGATGACATGTTCACCTCGTATTTGCTGGTCGGGGTCGAAGGCGGTGTTCGAGCCGATGCCATCATCCTGGTTTTGATGCCACAAGATGGATCAACGCCGCTGATGGTTTCTCTGCCGCGCGATTTGTATCTGCCGAATCCCTGCACTCAGCGCTATACGCGGATCAACGCCGGACTCGGCGGATGCAAGGGATACGCAAGTGGCCCCGAACTGCTTTCCTTGATGGTCGGCGACTACACCGGCATCCACGTCGACCACTTCGCCCGGGTCGATTTCAACGGATTCGAGAAGGTCGTCGACGCCCTCGGCGGAGTCGAGATCTGCGTTGATTATGCAGTCCGCGACGCCAAGTCCTTTCTCGACCTCCCGGCCGGCTGTTCGCGGGCAGATGGATTTCAGGCGCTGGCCTGGGTCCGCTCTCGCCGTACCCAGGAGCTGGTGGATGGAGCCTGGCGAACGATTCCAGGGGTGAGCGACTTCACCCGCCAGCGTAAGCAACAGGACATGCTGTTCAAGATTGTCGGAAAGCTGAACTCTTTCGCGTCCTTTGCATCGTTCTCGGAGGTGGCCCGGAGCCTGAGCGACACGGTGGCGCTCGATGAGCGGTTCTCGTTTGGAGACGCAGTGTCGCTCGCCTGGAATTGGCGTGGGGTGAGGTCAACCGACGTACTGCGAATCAATATCACCACCCGGGATTATGTGACCAAGGGGGGCGCCTACGTGCTGCTTCCCACCGCCTCGTTCAACGAGCGGCTTGCCCTGTACTACCCGACGGCGGCTCGCTAGAAGCGGAGTTATTGCAGTTCGACGTTGGCGGCCGGCGAGAATGGTATCCGTCTGCCGACTGCCGACTGCTCATGGCACGAGCTCGAAAGTAGTTTCGATCGGCACGTTGCCACGAACGGCCGCCGCCACCGAGCACATCTCCGTGTGGCTCCGGTGGATCGCTGCTTCCACCCGGTCGGCTGTGAGGGAGGGACCCGACAACCGGTAGTGAAGCCGGAATCTCTGGAACTTCCAGGGCGGATCGGGTTCCTTGTTGTAGGTGACCTCAATGGAGAGCGCGGTGAGGGCGTCATCGCCGAGCTGAGATACGACATCGACGCCGGAACACGAAGCCAAGGCCATCGGCAGCAGGTCGGAAGGGCGAACGCCGAGGTCCTGGTGACCGTCGATGTCGACGGGGATGCCCTTGGAGTCGGTTCCATCGAATCGCAGTTGACCTTCCCAGGTGATCCTCACCGACGCCATCGGTCATCACCTCCCTGACGTGCGTCGTTCGCGGCGCGACCCTGAGACAAGTCCCGTCTGTCTATTCCTGTCAAATCGGGAGTGGCGCCGGGAGCAAACTGCCCGTCTCGCTGTACACTGCTGCTCGACTCTGGCTAGGTTTGTGGGATGCCCTTTCAACGGGGGCATGAATGGAGGAAGGGACCATGAGAAGACGACTACCGATCCTGGCGGTGCTGCTGGCACTGGTGCTGATCGCCGCGGCCTGTGCAGAGAGTACGGAGGACACGACCACCACCACGACAACCGAGGCGCCCACCGCTACGACCGAGGCCCCGTCGGACACCACCACAACGACGGAAGCCGCCGGCCCGAAGACCATCATCATCGGGACCACGGACACCATAGCCAGTCTGGATCCGGGGGACGCCTACGCAGTTCACGACTGGGAACTCATCAAGAACACCGGAGAAGGGCTTCTCGGCTGGGAGCCCGGTGAGCTGACGCTCAGGACCGGCCTCGCTGCCGCCCTGCCCGAGATATCCGATGACGGTCTCACGTACACGTTTACGCTGCGTGAGGGGATCCAGTTCGCCGATGGGCTGGAGCTCACGGCTCCGATGTACGCGGAGCAGCTCAACCGGCTTCTGACCATCGGACCGGACTGCCCCAATGGTGTAGCCAATGCCCTGGCTAGCCCGTTCTTCGAGAGCATCACGGCCCCCGACGATGCGACGCTGGTCTTTCAGCTGAGCAGGCCTGTGGCATTCGTGCCGCAGTTGTTGGCGACGGCCACGTTCATGCCGGCACATCCCGACATCTTCCCCGCCGATGAGTGCGTTCTCTTCCCCGAGGCGCCCATCTACGGAGTTGGTCCCTGGTACATCAGCGAGTACACCCAGGCCGAGCAGACCGTGCTCGAGCCCAACCCGTACTACACCGGTGACCTGAAAGCGAACGTCGACCGAATCATCATCCGCTATTCCTCCGATCCGCAGACAATGGCGCTCGCGGTTCAGAACGGTGAGATAGACGTCGCCTGGCGTCTGCTCGGACCCGAATTGGTCTCGGAGTTGGAGGACGTTTCGGAACTCAGCGTCGGAACCATCGATGGTGGGTCGATCCGCTACCTGATCCTCAACTGGGCGATTGCGCCGATGGATGACCTCAACGTTCGGAAGGCAGTGGCCGCGGCCATCGACCGGGACGAACTCGCCGATGTCGTCTACGGCGGTCAGGTGAATCCCCTCTACTCTCAGGTGCCGCCTGGTTTCCTGGGCGCCTCCGAGATCTACGACGATCTCTATGCGTCGCCCGATGTCGATGCGGCCCTCGGCTACCTGGCGGAGTCGGGCTACAGCGCCGATAACCCTGTCGAACTCGAACTGTGGTACCCGCCGGAGCACTACGGTGCGGCAACGGCAGACTGGATGGCGCTCATCGAGCAGCAACTCGAGGCGACCGGAGCCATCGACGTCACGTTGACGGCGCAGGAGTGGAGCACCTATGTCACAGCCCTCACCAGCGGTGAGGCGTATGCGGCCGGTGTCCTGGGTTGGTTCTTCGACTTCCCGGACACATCGAACTACCTGGAGCCCTTCGTGTTGAACGGCGGTCTCGGGACGGAAGTCACCGATGCGGACAACGTTCCGGTGAACGATCAGGCGCAGGAGTTGCTGGACCTGCTCGATGCGGCGTCGGTTGAGACGGATCTGGACGCCCGGGCCGGACTGTACGAGGAAGCGCAGCGGGTGTACGCCGAGTTGGTGACCACGCTGCCGCTCTTCTTCGAGGCGGAGCATGTGGTTTACCCGGCTTACGTCTCGATGGCCGGCGATTATGCGTCGCCTGAAACCCTGGCGATTGGTCCGAACCTCGAGTTCTATTACTCGGTGCTCGACATCGACAAGTAACCAGGACGAACCGAAAAGGGGGCGGGCCGGAAGGCCCGCCCCCTTTTCGCTACCCTGCTCGGAACGTGTCACCGCTGTCGCTCATCTTCCTGATCATCGGCATTCCCGCACTGGCCGGACTGATCTATATCTTCGTCCGTGGCTCGACGGGCCTGCGCCGCTACATCGTGACCAGGATCGCTCTCACATTGCCGATGATCTTGATCCTCGCCACGCTGGTCTTCTTCGTCATGCGGATCATCCCCGGAGATCCCGTCCGCTCGGCTTTGGGTCCCAAAGGCAGCCCCGAGACGGTGGCACGTCTTCGCGATCAGCTGGGTCTGGATGACCCGTTGCTGGTTCAATACGGGCGGTTCCTCGGGGATATGGCCCGACTCGACTTCGGCCGGGCGCTCACGGGAGGGAGGCGGCCGATCGTCGACGAGATGAGTGAACGGTTTCCGGCCACGCTCGAGCTGGTGATCCCGGCCACTGCGCTGGCCCTTATCATCGGCGTCGTCGGTGGTGCGCTGGCCGCCGCGCATCGAAAACGTCCGACCGACTATGCGCTCAGGCTGTACTCGGTGGTGATCTATTCGATCCCCATTTTCTGGCTTGGCCTGATGTTGCAGCTTCTCCTGGGGGTGAGGTTGGGGTGGTTCCCCATCGCCGGTCGTATCGACGCCGTCGTAGGAACCACGCTCGATAGAACCACGAATATCCTGGTGATCGACTCCGCCATCAGCGGGAATTGGACCGCCTTGGGGAGCGCTCTGTGGCATCTGGTGCTGCCCGTTCTCACCCTGGGCCTGATCCTGTCCGGGGTCTTTGTGCGCCTGACCCGGATCAACGTGATAGAAACCCTGCAGATGGATTACATAGCGGCCGCGCGGGCGCGTGGCATCCGCGAACGAGTCGTTGTGTACGGCCACGCACTGAAGAACGCCATGATTCCAGTGATCACGCTGATCGGATTGCAGGTTGCGATCCTGCTGGCCGGCGCCGTGCTCACCGAAACGGTGTTCTCATGGCCGGGAATGGGCCAATACCTGGTCCAGCGGATCTCGGCCCGGGACTACACCGCCGTCCAGAGCGTGATCACCATGTTCGCGATGTTCGTTGCGTTGATCAGTCTGGCCGTCGACATTATCTACTCGCTGGTCGATCCGAGAGTGAGGTACTGAGAGATGAGCACCGGATGGCGCTGACCGAAGGGCCCGGTGTGGAGTTCGAGCCGGAGGAAGGCTGGCAATACGCCCTCGAGCGGGTCGGTTTCGTCCGTCGCATTCTGCGCGCTCGCCGCTGGTACGGTGCGGACTGGTGGTTCGTGGCCATCTCCACCGTGATGGTGGTCGGGTTCATCATCCTCGGTCTGTTCCCCGGCGTCTTTGCTCCGTACAGTGCCGAGCAACGAGTGGGACCACGTTTCTTAGCGCCGGGATCCAACCCCGACGTGACCATCCTGATCGCTGTGACGGGATCGGGCATCGTCGATCTCGAGGATCTCGCCCAGGAGAGTGGCCGGCCGCCCATCGGAGTTGTCCGGGGCGTTCCGACCGCCGACTCGCTCCGCCAGCAGGCGCAGGTCATCGATGATCGACTCAGGGGCGATGATGGCGGGTTGCGCCTGAGGCCGAACATCGTACGGTTCGACACGCAAGAAGAGACCCTCCAGGCCGTGGCAAACGGAGAGGTACTCGCCGCGGTGCTTCAGTCCTCTGAGTACGACGCACTGAAGGACCAGTTCCCGACTCTCGAAGTGGGGAACAGCGTCACCGGCGAAGCAGCCTCGCAAGGGGGGTTCATCCTCGGCACCAACCAGATAGGCCAGGATGTGTTGAGTCGCCTCATCTGGGGTACCCGGATTGCGCTCATCATCGGTTTCAGCGCCTCGATTTTCGCGCTGGTGATCGGGGTTCCCCTCGGGTTGATCGCCGGGTACACCGGCGGGAAGCTGGATCGCATTCTGACGGTGGTGATGGATAGCCTGTACGCGTTCCCGGGTCTCATCCTCGCCATTGCGATCACCGCTGTTCTTGGTCCCAGCGTTTTCAACGTCATTGTCGCGATCGCCGTCCTCTACATCCCGACCTACTACCGGATCGTGCGAGGGCAGACTCTTTCGGTGAAAGAGGAGCTGTACATCGAGGCGGCCCGCTCTCTCGGCGCTAAAGGTCGGGAAGTCTTGCGCCGGTACATCTATCCCAACGTGATTCCCTCGGTGGCCATTATTTTCTCCGTGAACGTTGCAGACGCGATCCTCACTGGCGCCGGCCTGTCCTTCCTGGGTCTCGGGCTGCCACCGAACACTGCCGATTGGGGCATCGATGTGGCTCGCGGCCAGGAGTTCATCCAAACCGGCTGGTGGCTCATCACCTTCCCGGGTCTCGCCATCATGCTCATCGTGCTGGCGTTCTCGATGATGGGGGAGGGCCTGATGGAGATCTTCAATCCCAAGCTGAGGGAGCGATGATGGCCGATGTCCTCTACTCGATTCGCAACCTGAGCGTCGACTACAACACCAGGGTCGGGGCGGTGAAAGCGGTCGACCATGTGTCGATTGACATCCACAAGGGCGAGATACTTGGTCTCGTCGGCGAATCAGGGTGTGGCAAATCGACTCTCGGCAAGGCAATCATGAGGATGATCACCCCTCCCGGGCACATAGTCGGGGGTGAACTCTCGTTCGAGGGACGTGATCTCATGACCATCTCCGAAAAGGAGATGCGCGATGTTCGCGGTGGCCGGATCGGCATGGTGTTCCAGGACCCTATGACCTCCTTGAATCCTGTGCAACGTGTCGTCGAGCACCTGACGGAGACCATTCAGACACACGAACGCAAGGTGTCCGACAGTGCCGCGCGCCAGCGGGCCGCCACCCTGGTCGAGAAGCTGGGTATCCGTCACGACCGTCTCGATGACTACCCCCACCAGTTGTCCGGTGGCATGCGGCAACGGGTCATGATCTCTCTGGCCCTGGCGTTGCGAGCCGGGCTGGTGATCGCCGATGAGCCGACGACATCCCTGGATGTGATCGTCGAAGCCAAGTTCCTGGATCTCCTCCGGGAGTTGAGGGACGAGTTCGACCTGACAATCTTGTTGATCACTCACAACATCGGAGTCGTGGCCGAAGTCGCCGACCGTGTGGCCGTGATGTACGCGGGACGCCTGGTCGAGTTGGGGGATGTCTTCGACGTGTTCGCCGACCCTCAACACCCGTACACGAAGGGACTCCTGAGGTCCGTGCCCAATATCCAACTGGATGGGGCAGAGCTGTACAAGATGCAAGGGTCTCCCCCGAATCTGCTCCACCCGCCGTCTGGTTGTTCTTTTCATCCTCGGTGTCCCGCGGCGATGGACATCTGTCCACGTCTTGGTCCCGATTTGCTCCCGGTCAGCGGCGACCATCTGGCGGCATGCTGGCTCTACCAACAGCAACCGACGCTCGGGAAGGTCGGCTGATGAGCGAGCAAGTGTTGGTGCGCGTCCAGAACGTCAAGAAATGGTTTCCAGTCCAAAAGGGTTTCTTGGCGAATCTGCTCTCGGGCGGGCACGCCGAACACGTTCGGGCCGTCGACGGCATCAGCTTCGACATACGTCGTGGTGAAGTGTTCGGCCTTGCCGGGGAGAGTGGATCGGGAAAATCGACGGTCGGTCGACTGGTGCTCCGCTTGCTCGAACCGACCGAGGGCAGAGTCGAGATCGACGGGATCGACCTGGGCACGCTCACGGCGGAGGAGCTTCGTAAGACGCGACACAAGATGCAGGTCGTCTATCAGGATCCGCTTGCCTCGCTGAATCCCAGGATGACCATCGGACAAGCTCTGGAGCACCCCGCCAAGATCCACTTGCCTGAACTGGATGCAGACTTGCGGCGCGCACGCGTCCTGGAGATGCTCGAAGAGGTGGGGATGACGCCGCCTGAGTTTTTCTACGACAAGTACCCGCACCAAATCAGCGGTGGGCAGCGACAGCGGATTGTGTTTGCCAGGGGCTTGATCACACGGCCCGATCTCATCGTCGCCGACGAACCCATCGCCATGGCCGATGTTTCAGTGAGAGCATTGCTTCTCGATCTCATGATGAAGATCAAGGAGGATTTCGACCTCACCTATCTGTTCATCACTCACGATCTAGCCACGGCGAAATACGTCTGTGATCGCATCGCCATCATGTACCTGGGCCGGATCGTCGAGATGGGCAGCCTGAAAAACGTGTACGAGAACGCTCGTCACCCCTACACGAGGGCGTTGCTGAGTGCCGTTCCGGTTCCCGACCCGACCCACCGGCGCTTTGAACCGCTGCCGTCGGGTGAGATCCCGAACCCCATCAACCCGCCGCGAGGATGCAGCTTCCACCCCCGCTGTCCCATCGCTCAGCAGGGGATATGTGACGGGCAGGAGCCGATGCTCCTTCCGGTGGCGGGGGACGAAGCACACTTAGCGTCCTGTCACCTGCGTACAGGTGCCCACCAGGACCTCGATCCCGAGCGAACACTGTCGGCCTGAGGCTGAAGCTCCGGTCGGCTTTATGGCCAAGATTCAGCCCCAACGGTGCCTGCCGGCTGCAGGGCTGATTGCTGATAGCTTGCAAGGTATGGGCGCTTGGCTTCGCCGATACGGCACGACGGCAGCGGCCGTGCTCTTGGGAGGATCGCTGTCGGTGGCGTTTGCCGTTGCCGGCTTTCAACTGCTCCTGGACGGTCTCGATCCCAGCCGCATCGACGCCGAGACCCGCCGGGCCGCCGTCCAGCTCGGCGTTCCCTCCGGTCTTGGGAATATGGGCGTCATGTCGACCATCTCCGGCATCGTGATCTTGGTCTTCGTGCTCGCATCGGTCATCGCTCTCGTCGGCGTGGCGTTGCGCCGGCAGGGTTCCAGAGAGGCAGGGATCGGGATCTTCGCTGCCTTCGCCATCGTCATGATTCCCCTCGGTATCAGCGGACAGATGGCCGAGCCACCGACCGAGAACGTCACGATGGGGATCATGGTCGGGTTGGTGGCTGCCATCGTGGTCGTCTTGTTGGCGGTGCCGGCGACGTCGCTGGCGTTCGATCAAGCTGAGGTGGACCGCCGGCGCCGGCGAGCCGAGAAGGGCTAGGGCTCGGGGACCTCTAGCTCTAGCGCTTCCAGCCTCTCGAAGACTACGGCTGTGTTGGCGAGGAACCTCTCGGTGGAGAAGCAAGCGGTCAATACTTCTCGTGAGAGGGCGACCTCCGGGTCGGCCTGCAACAGGTCGAGGAGGTGCTCGCTCCCTCCCCAGGCCGAGGTTGCGTTCCGCTGGACGATGCGGTAGGCCTGGTCACGACTGAGGCCCTGTTCGACGAGGGCCAGCAACACCGCCTGACTGAAGACCAAGCCCTGGGTAGCGTCGAGATTCACCAGCATCCGATCCGCCCTGACCACCAGACCTTCGACCAAACCGGCGAACTTGACCAGCATGTAATGAAGCACGGTGCAGGAGTCAGGAATGATCACCCGCTCAGCCGAGGAATGGCTGATATCACGCTCATGCCAGAGCGCCACGTTCTCCAAGCCCGTCTGGGCGTAGCCGCGCAGGAGGCGGGCCATACCGGTCATCCGCTCGGAGAGGATCGGGTTCCGCTTGTGCGGCATAGCCGAGGAGCCCTTCTGGCCGGCCCGGAAGGGTTCTTGTACTTCACTCACCTCGGATCGTTGCAGGTGACGGATCTCGGTGGCGAACCGTTCGATCGAAGCGCCGGTGAGGGCGATCGCCTGGAGGAACTCGGCATGCCGGTCGCGGTGGGTGACCTGCGACGAAGCCGGCTCGATAGCCAGGCCCAATTGCCCGCAGACATATTCCTCGATGCGAGGGGGTGTGTGGGCATACGTCCCTACCGCTCCGCTGATCTTCCCTACTGCAACGGCATTACGTGCCCGGGTGAGCCGATCGTGATCGCGAGCGAGTTCGAAGGCCCAGGTGGCCAGCTTCAGGCCAAAGGTGGTTGGTTCAGCCCAGATCCCGTGGGTACGACCCAGCATCACCGTGTCGCGATGTTCGAAGGCCTTGGCCTTCACCACGGCAAAGAGGTGTCCGGTCTCTTCGAGCAACAAGCCTGCTGCTTCATTGAGCAGCACGCCTTGGGCAGTATCGAGGACATCTGACGAAGTGAGCCCGTAGTGGGCCCACTCGCCACCCGGGCCGGCGTTCTCGGCCAGAAGGTCGACGAAGGCAGCCAGGTCGTGGTTGGTGATCGCCTCTCGTTCTTTCCATGCTGCGGGGTCGACCGGAGCGGCTCTGCGGACCGCGGCGGCGGCTTCCGGCGGGGCGACACCGAGTTCACTCCACGCTTCCACGACGAGAGCTTCGACTTCTTGCCAGACCGCCAGTTTGCGTTCTTCCGACCAGATGGCGGACATCTCGGGCAGCGAATAGCGAGGGATCATGGGCCTGATAATGGCAGATCGGGTCACGAGTTCCGATTCTCGGAGATGGGTGGCCGGCGGCTACCCCAGCGTCTGTTCGGCCAATTGCTCCCGGTATCGGCCCAGCGCCTCTGCCAGCTTTGTATCGTGCAGCGCCAGGATGGCTACGGCCAGCAGCGCGGCGTTGGCCGAACCATCGACGGCCACAGTTGCCACCGGGATCCCGGTCGGCATCTGCACGGTGGCGAGCAGAGCGTCGAGACCTTGCAGCGAGGCGCTCAGCGGTACTCCGATGACCGGGAGCAGCGATTTGGCTGCCATGACCCCGGCCAGATGGGCCGCCTTGCCGGCGCCGGCGATGATGACCGAGAACCCCTGATCGGCGGCCGTGGCGGCAAACTCGAAGGCCGCATCGGGTGTCTTGTGTGCCGACAGCACCCGCAGGTCATGGTCGACATTGAAGCGGGCGAGCATGTCGGCGGCAGCTTGCATCTGTGGTTGGTCCTGGGCGGATCCCATCACAATGGCGACCTTGCTCATGAGGTTCCTCTCGTTTCGGCAGATTCAGCGATGTCCGGGCGGAATTGCTTCCCTGCGAACCCGATCCCTTCGGCCGCCGTGTAAGCGCGTTGACGCGCCTCGGCGAGGGTTGCCCCGGTGCCAACAACGTTGATGACTCGACCCCCGTTGGTCTTGAGCGCCTCTTGCTGACGGATCGTGCCGGCCTGGAAGATGAGGACTCCCGGCATCGCTCCCGCCGCGGCCAGGCCTGTGATGGGGTCTCCTCGCCGGGGGCTCTCCGGATACCCCGCTGCCGCCAGCACCACATCCACCGCTGCCGCGCTCGACCAGGTGAGGTTCAACGCGCCTGCCTCCCCGTCGAGACAGGCCAGGATCACCTCTACCAGATCGTCTTCGAGCAACGGAAGGACCACCTGGGTTTCAGGGTCCCCGAGACGGCAATTGAATTCCAGCACCTGTGGGCCCTGTTCGGTGAGAACGAGCCCGGCGTAGAGAGACCCTTGGTAGGTCACCCCTTCGGATTTCATCTGCTGCAGCACCGGGCGCATGACCTGATCGAGCGTCCAGTCGATCAGACCGGCCGGTAGATCATCGACGGGAGAGAAGCATCCCATGCCTCCGGTGTTGGGGCCTCGATCACCCCGGCGGAGCCGCTTGTAGTCGCGGGCTGGTTGCAGGGGCACGGCCTCCTTCCCGTCGCACAAGGCGAACATACTCACCTCGGGTCCAGCCAGGTAGTCCTCGATCACAACCGTGTGTCCTGCTTCCCCGAATTCTCCGTTGAGACAGCGATCGAGCCAAGCCGAAGCCTGGCCTCGATCGTCGGTGACCAACACTCCCTTGCCTGCCGCCAGCCCATCGGCCTTGACAACGAAAGGCCCCGATTGCTTGTCCAGGTAGTCGACCGCAGGTTCCCTACTCGTGAATACACCGGCTGCCGCGGTCGGGACACCCGCTCGTTCCATGATGGCTTTGGCGAAGGACTTGGATGATTCCAGGCGGGCTGCGGCTCGCGAGGGTCCGAAAGCCCGGACCCCCTGGCGGGTCAGGGCATCAATGACCCCGGCCGCCAGAGGTGCTTCCGGCCCCACGACAACCAGATCTATGTCGTGCCGGCGGGCGAACGCCGCCACCGCCCCGGCATTGGTCGGCGAGATGCCGTCGACCACCGTACCCAACTCGGCCAGCCCGGGGTTGCCGGGCAGGGAGGTCAAGCTATTGAGCAGCGGACTTTGGGTCAGCTTCCAGCCGAGGGCGTGTTCGCGGGCACCGCCACCAAGCAAAAGGACGTTCACGACGATCGGGTCAGGATCTGCGTGCGTTCGGGCCCGACCGACACCCAGCCGATGGGAACCCGGGTGCGGTCCTCAATGAACTCGATGTATTGCTGGGCTTCTTTGGGGAGGTCGGCAAATCGGCGGACCCCGGTGATGTCGGATTTCCAGCCGGGGAGTTCCTCGTAGATGGGAGTGCAATTGTAGAGCACTCGTTGCTGACGGGGCAGCTCCGTGTACGTCTCTCCGAGCGAGCTGTAAGCCACCGCCACCTGCAGGGTGTCGAATTCGGAAAGGATGTCCAGCTTGGTGAGGAAGACGTCGGTGAGGCTGTTGACTCGTGCCGAGTAGCGGAGTGCAACAAGATCCAACCAGCCGCAACGCCGTCGCCGCCCGGTCACCGTCCCGAACTCGCCGCCTACGGTGACCATGGTTTCGCCGATCTCGTCCGAAAGCTCAGTGGGAAACGGTCCGGTACCCACCCGCGAGATGTATGCCTTGGCGACGCCTACCACCCGATCGATCGCCTTCGGCCCGATGCCCGAACCCGTCAGGGCACCCCCGGCGGTCGGACTCGACGAAGTAACAAACGGATAGGTCCCGTGATCGATATCTAGCAAAGTTCCCTGGGCACCCTCGAACAGCACCTCCCGGCCGGCCTCGATGGCCTCCCATATCAGTAAGGAGGTATCGGTGACGAACGGAAGCAGCGCTTCTGCGTAGCGGAGGTACTCGGCGGCAATGACCTCGGCGTCCATTGGCAACTGGTTGTATACCCGGGTGAGGAGTTTGTTCTTGTCGGCGAGGGCTACGTCGAGCTTGTCGCGGAAGATCTTCGGGTCAAAGAGATCCTGCACCCGGATCCCCTGCCGGGAGTACTTGTCGGTGTAGGCAGGGCCGATGCCCTTTTTCGTGGTACCGATCATTTGACGTCCCAGATACCTCTCCATCACCGCGTCGAGCTTGCGGTGATAGGGCATGATCAGGTGGGCATTCGAGGAGATGCGAAGCCGTGAGGGATCGACCCCCCGCCCGGTGAGCATGGCGATTTCATCGAGCAACACCCTCGGGTCCACCACGCAACCGGAAGCGATGACCGGCGTACATTCCGGATACATCACCCCGCTGGGAATCAACGAGAGGGCGAACCTCTCCTTCCCAACGACGATGGTGTGACCGGCGTTGTTACCACCCTGGTAACGCACGACGAGGTCGGCGTCTTGGGCGAATACGTCGGTGACTTTGCCTTTTCCCTCGTCTCCCCATTGGGCGCCGAGCACGATCGTGGCAGGCATGCACTAACTCCTTGCTGGCCGCTCGGCCATGGTAGTGGCGGGCGGCAGTGCCCTCTACGAGGAAGAAGGCTCCCCACCGCGGCTGCTGCGCCCATCTTGGCCCCTTGACTACGCCGGGTCACTATGCTCAAGCCCGCTGAACCCGGAGGAATCTATCGTGCCGCGCATTCGCGCCTCCAACATAGAAGAACACAAGGAACTGACCCGCGGGCAGATTCTCGAGGCCGCCCAGGAGCTGTTCCAGGCCGAGGGATACCTCACGACATCCTTGGGGGACGTCGCCAATCGTATCGGGATCGGGCGGACGACGTTCTACGAGTACTTCGTAGACAAGGAAGATCTACTGTGCTCGCTGGTTGAGGCAACTCTGCCCCAGATCATCAGGGACATGATCGCTGCGGTGCCTCGCGAGGCGGGCCCGGCCGAACAACTCTCCGAGCTGGCCACCCGCATGGTCGAGTTTGTCTCATCTGATGCCATGCTGGGGAGGGTCCTCCATACGGACGCCTCGCGTCTCTCCCCATCTGCTCAGCTCAGGGTCCGGGCCACCCACAGCGAATTCGCCAACGAGTTCATGCGTATCTACATGGAGGGGGTCGGGTCCGGGGCGTTGCGGCCGTATCCGCCCGATCTCGCCGGCCGCTTCCTGCAAGACCTGATGATGTCGGCGGCGCGATCGCTCATTGCCCTCAAGGAACCAACCGATCGTCTCCCGGAGGTGACCAGGAGCATGGTCGACTTCATGCTGCACGGCCTCAGCGCCTGATGACCCGGCTGTTGTTTCAAGGGGGAAGCGTCTTCGACGCCACCGCGCCACCGGCGTCTGCCGATGTGCTCGTCGAGGGCGGACGTATCCTCCAGGTTGGATCCGGGCTCGATGGAGACCAGGCGATCGACTGCACCGGGCTCCACCTGTTGCCCGGTTTCTTCGACACCCACGTTCACGTCATGCTCAGTCACATCGACATGTGGAAGATGGTCCAGACCCCCTTCTCCTACCGGTTCTTCGAGGCCGCCAAGAACCTCGAGGCGACCCTCCGGGCCGGGATCACCACGGTGCGGGAGGCGGGCGGGGCCGACCTGGGGGTCAAACAGGCGGTCAATGACGGCCTCATCAACGGACCGCGAATGCAGATCTCGCTCAACATGCTCAGCCAGACCGGAGGCCATGGCGACGGATGGATGGCCTCCGGCGCCAGTGTCGACCTGTTCCCCTCACACCCGGGCATGCCCGGGGCCATCGTCGACGGCGTCGTCGAGATGAGGCGCAAGGTGCGGGAGTTGGTCCGGGCCGGGGCGGATGTGATCAAGGTGGCCACCTCAGGAGGTGTGCTGTCGCCGCGGGATGAACCGACCCATGCTCACTTCCGTTTGGCTGAGCTCGAGGCCCTGGTTGAGGAGGCTACCGCGGCAGGGATCACTGTGATGGCACATGCCCAGGCAACCGCCGGGATCAAGAACGCCATCCAGGCCGGCATACGCTCCATCGAACACGGGGTCTACCTCGACGACGAGGCTATCGAGATGATGCTCGAGCGCGGCACGTTCCTCGTACCGACCCTGATTGCTCCCACCGGAGTCCTGCGGGCTGCCGAAGCGGGCGCGCAGATTCCGGAGGCATCCCTGGTGAAGGCTCGTGAGGTGATCGACGTACATCGAGATTCGTTCAGTAGAGCCGTGGCGGCGGGGGTGCAGATCGCGATGGGCACCGACACCGGGGTTACTCCCCACGGTGAGAATCTGGCGGAGTTAGCTCTCATGGTCCAGGGCGGGATGACTCCTCATCAAGCCCTGGTGGCTGCGACCCGTACTGCCGCCGAGCTGATGGGCCTCGAAGCCGAGCTGGGGACGCTGGAGCCCGGCAAGCGTGCCGATCTGGTCATGGTCGATGGGGACCCGTTCGATGTTGGGACGCTGCCCGACCGCATTGCGCAGGTGTGGAAGGAAGGCCGCCGGGTCGTGTGAGCTGGAGAGCCGCGCGGGGAACGCACAGGCACAACAACCGGTAGTCAGCAGGATGGCCTCGACCTTGGCCCTCATGCACATCTCGCATGGCCGATCAAGCGCCTCCCCGGACAGGTCGCCCGTTGGGCCGACCAACGGCTAGCGACGAAGGCCCTTCCCGTTGCGCCGGGCACGCCGATCAGCCGGCCAGGGGAGAGAGAAACCGGTTGCGGGAGGAGGTCAGCAGATCAACAGGGGAATCACGGCGCTCGATGTGAACCTCACCGGACCCGATCAACTCGCCGATTCGGCGGGCTTGAGACTTCACGTCGTCCCAACGGCGCCCAGGCCAGGGGCCGAGCGGCGCGACGGTGACCGTCAATCGATCGTCCAACTTGCCCGGGTCCCAAACCCCGACCACCGCTGGCACCACGTTGCGCGTCCTTTCTCGCGTCAACGCCTCCATGACAGCCGGCAGCCGTCGGCTGCGTACCCGGCGGGACATCGAAGGCGGCTGGTGTTGGGCCCTAGAGTCTTCCCCATGAAGGGCACGTCCGTCGCAATCGACCTCGAGGCCGTCATCCTCGCCGTCAGCGATGACGTGCCCCGCATCATCACCCTCGACCGCGGCGGCCGCCCCGCTCTGCCGTCCGGCCCCCTCGACCCGGGCCGGGACCGAACATTGGAACTTGGCTTGCGGCGCTGGGTGCTCGAGCAAACGGGACTCGAGGTCGGGTACGTCGAACAGCTCTATACGTTTGGTGACCAGTTCCGAGATCCGTCCGAACAGACCGGCGGCGCCAGGCTCCTGTCGATCGCCTACTTGGCCCTCGTGCGTGAAGAGCAACCTTCGGTCGGAGCCGTTTGGCAGGCGGTGTACAGCTTCCTGCCCTGGGAGGACCGACGGTCGGGTCCTCACGAAGGCTTGAGTGAGCAGATCGCTCCAGCCGTCGAGCAGTGGTTGGCCGGCGATGGCGCTTCCCGTGAAGAACGGGCGAGGATCGCCTTGGCCCGGGACGGAACGCCTTGGGATCCTGTGAGGGTTCTGGACCGCTACGAATTGCTCTACGAACTCGGTCTGGTACCGGAGAAATACCGCGACCGTAATGAGCGCGAGCCTCAGGACGATCTGGTTGCGGCCCAGTCGATGGCGGCCGACCACCGGAGGGTTTTGGCCACTGCCCTGGGGCGGGTTCGGGGCAAGCTCACCTACCGGCCGGTGGTCTTCGAGCTGCTTCCCGAGAGGTTCACCCTCGGCCAGTTGCAGGGCGTGGTCGAAGCGCTCTCCGGAGTGCGGTTCCACAAGCAGAACTTCCGGCGGTTGGTCGACCGGGCCGGGTTGGTCGAAGGGATCGGTGAGCTGGACGCTCATACGGGCGGCAGGCCGGCCGAGTTGTATCGCTTCCGTCGTGAGGTCGTCGTCGAGCGCCCTCGACCCGGGGTGGGTCTGCCGGGTCTTCGCAGCTGAGTTGTCGGTATCTCGCCGGGCGGTAGTATTCGACTCCCACTATGATATGCTCTATATGAGCATAAGGAGCCATCCACAGTGACCTACACCCTCGACCACCCCACCTTGGTCCGTCTGGCCGGCCTCATCCCTGAGGCCGAGCTCATGGCCAACGAGAGCCTGCTGGCCGAAATCGAGTATCTCAAGGCGGAACGAAATGCCGTCGTCCTGGCGCACAACTACATGACCCCGGACATCTATCACGCTGTCGCCGACTTGAAAGGCGACTCGCTGGCCCTGGCCCGATTGGCAGCCGAAACCGGGGCCGATGTCATCGTCATGGCGGGAGTGCATTTCATGGCCGAGACGGCCAAGATCATCAATCCAGACAAGACGGTGTTGATTCCCGACCTCGCAGCCGGTTGTTCACTCGCCGAGGCCATCACCGCAGCCGACGTACGGGCGCTGAGACGACGCTATCCGGGCGTGCCCGTTGTCACCTACGTCAATACGTCGGCCGAGGTGAAGGCGGAGTCGGATGTGTGCTGCACCTCATCGAACGCGGTAGAGGTCGTTGAGTCGCTCGGAACCGATCGGGTGATCTTTCTGCCCGATGAGTATCTCGGCAAGTATGTGGCCTCCCAGACCGAGGTCGAGATTTTGCTTTGGCAGGGCCACTGCATGGTTCATGAACGGTTCACCGCTGAAGAGCTGCGTGGCTACCGACGGGATAACGAGGGCATCAAGATCATTGCCCACCCCGAGTGCCCTCCCGACGTTCTGGCCGAAGCCGACTTCGTCGGTTCTACGTCGGGGATGATCAACTGGGTCGACTCTCACCGACCGCCGCGCGTAGTGATGGTGACCGAATGCTCGATGAGTGACAACGTTGCGGCCGGATTGCCCGACGTGGACTTTGTGCGCCCCTGCAACCTGTGCCCGCACATGAAGCGGATCACACTTGCCAACATCCGCGATGCGTTGCTCTACCTTCGTCACGAAGTGACAGTGCAACCGGAGGTCACGGCCCGGGCACGCCGGGCGGTCGAGCGAATGCTGGAGATTTCATGATCCGGCGAGTGGACGCCCCGCTGGTGGTTGGGTCCGGCGTAGCCGGGCTAACCGTGGCCCTTGCCCTCCCCAAAGCCTATGTCATCACCACCGACCATCTGGGTGGGGGCGGCTCTACGCCCCTCGCCCAGGGTGGCGTTGCCGTCGCCATAGGACCCGATGACGGGCCGGCGCTCCACGCCGCGGACACCGTGGCCGTCGCCGGAGGCCTGGCGGAGGAATCGGCGGTTGAGTGCCTGGTCGAGGATGGTCCTGATGCCATCCGGCGCTTGCTCGCTCGCGGAGCTGAGTTCGACCGCAATCCGGACGGAACCATGCTGCTGGGCCGTGAGGCAGGGCACAAACGCAACCGCATCGTGCACGCCGACGGAGACGCCACCGGAGCTGAATTGGCGCGCGTTCTCATCGCCGCCGCCCGGGCTTCGGATCGAATCCGGACGATCGAGCACACGAAGGTTGTCGATCTGGTCATGAGCGACAAACGGGTGGTGGGCATCGTGGCGGTTGCCGCCGGCAACCGCGCCATCATCCTGGCCCCGGCGGTCGTGCTGGCCACCGGAGGAATAGGCCACCTCTACGATCGGACAACCAACCCCGCCGGAGTGGCCGGAGACGGTATCGCCATGGCCGCCCGGGTCGGAGCCGATCTCATCGATCTCGAGTTTGTGCAGTTTCATCCCACGGCATTGGCCGGCGGCGGAGATCCCATGCCGCTGTTGACCGAGGCTCTCCGGGGTGGAGGTGCGACGGTGATCAACGGAGACGGTCTGCGCTTCATGACCGGGGTCCACCCGGACGCCGAACTCGCTCCTCGTGACGTGGTGGCTCGCGCCATCTGGCGCCGATTGCGGTCCGGCGAGCAGGTATTCCTCGACGGTCGGCGACAGCCGGGCCGGCAGTTCGCCGAGCGGTTCCCGACGGTGTTCTCCCTGGCCATGGAACGAGGCCTCGATCCCCGGCGCGATCCGTTGCCGGTGTCTCCTGCGGCGCACTACTTCATGGGCGGCGTGGCGGTCGACACCGGTGGGCGTACCTCCGTTCCCGGACTATGGGCGGTCGGGGAAGTGTCATCGACTGGAGTCCACGGTGCGAACCGGCTGGCCTCCAACAGCCTGCTGGAAGGTCTGGTGTTTGGCGACCGGGCGGCGCGAGACGTGGCGGCCTGGCACCCTGATCCGCCGGCGGAGTTGGCGGTTCCCAGGGACGCACTCACTGCTGTGCCTCAAGTGCCCGCCGACCTGGCCGACCTCCGTCGGCTCATGTGGGCCCATGTGGGAGTTGAGCGCAGTGGCGAAGGTCTAGAGGCCTTCCTCGGTGCCGTCGGAGAACTGGATCTGAACGGAACGATCGACGGTCGTAACGCTGAGCTGGTGGCCACATTGGTGGCCGGAGCTGCTCTTCGGCGTACCGAGTCGCGCGGAGCCCATTTCCGAACCGATCATCCATCACCGGACCCACGGCAGGCCTGCCGGGCGCGGGTGGCGCTCGATCCGGACCTCCTGTCGATCTCGATGGAACACGTTGCCTGATGCCGGACAGCCCGCACCCTCTCATGTACCGCCCGCTCCTCGAAGCGGCGCTACGCGAGGACCTGGGCGGTCTGGGCGACCTGACCACCGACGGGGTCGTCGAACCGGCCGCGGTGGCCCGGGCGGAGTTGGTCGCACGCTCTTCGGGCAGGATCGCCGGTTTGGGCATCGCTCTCGATGTGTTCACGTTGGTCGACCCGGCGGTACACCGTCAACTCCGACTAGGCGACGGAGCCGACGTCCGATCAGGAGATGTGCTGGCAACCGTAGCGGGACCGGCTCGGGCCATCCTGACCGGCGAGCGGACTTCCCTCAATCTGCTGGGTCATCTGTCAGGGATAGCCACCGCTACTCGCCGGCTCGTTGAGTCAATCGACGGTACTGGTGCCGTAATCGCCGACACTCGCAAGACCACGCCCGGCATGCGGGCGCTAGAGAAGTACGCGGTTCGAATAGGTGGAGGCAAGAATCACCGGTACGGCCTGGCGGATGCTGTGCTGATCAAGGACAACCATCTGGCGGTTGCCGGTGGTATCCGGGTGGCCGTCGAGCGAGTCCGCCGGCATATCGGCCACACCATCAAGGTCGAAGTCGAGGTAGACGATCTCGACCAACTAGCGGAAGCTCTTGAAGTGGGGGTCGAGGCGGTGCTCCTCGACAACATGACGCCCGATGAGATCCGCAGGGCGGTCGAGATCGTCGACGGGCGGGTCATTGTCGAAGCTTCCGGAGGTATCACACTCGAGTCGGCGGCCGCGGTCGCCGCCGCCGGCGTCGATGTGCTTTCCGTCGGTTGGATCACCCACAGCGCCCCTGCTCTGGACGTTGCTCTCGACATGTCGGCCTGACTGAGACCAGGTCGGTGCACGGCGCGGCCCCGGACCACCGGGCAATTCACATGAGAGAGCCCTGATGGTCCCCCCGGAGTATGCCGATAGCACTCGTGGCAGAATGACGGTGGGAAATCCCCGGCCGGGCATCCCGGGTGGGAGCGGAGGCTCCATGCTGGAACGTGAACTGAAGCTCAACGCCCCAACGGAATTCCGCCTGCCCAACCTGTCGATCGGCGGTCTGGATGCATTGGCCACCGCACGTCGTTACCTCGATGCCGTCTACTACGACACGGCCGATCTTCGCCTGGCTCGGTGGGGTTGCAGTCTGCGTCATCGGACCGACGAGGGATGGACGGTCAAGCTGCCGCCGGTTACTGACAGCGATCTGCAGCAGCGCCAGGAGATCTGGTTCCAAGGCCGGTGGGATCAGATCCCGACCGGGGCAGAAGCGCTGGTGCGTGTGTACGCCCGGGGGGCTCTGCTCCACCAGGTCGCCAGGTTGCGCACGGTGCGAAAACCTGTTCTGCTGATCGACGGCCTGGGCAGACGTATCGCGGAGGTCGTCGACGACGACGTATCGACCTATGGCGGGCAAGGCCCGGCCGGCCGCTTCCGCGAGATCGAGATCGAACTGGAGGAAGGCACCGATGAGGAGATCCTGAACGGTCTGGTCTCC